>NZ_JBEXIA010000042.1:51455-52460 GCF_040608335.1 Micromonospora sp. NPDC005194
GTGTCCCGACCGTGCGGGCCGGGTGTGGGGCCGGTCGGGGCGGTCGGGTTGACTGGTCGCCGTGGACGACTCGATCTGGGCGGCGGCCCGGGCTGCGCGGAGCTGGCTGGACGCGGCGAACGGCACCGGGCAGACGGAACTGACCTGCCGCATCCTGAAGCTGACCGAGGAGGCCGGGGAGGCGTCAGCCGCCTGGATTGGTCTGCTCGGGCAGAATCCGCGCAAGGGTGTCACCCACACCCGCGAGGACGTGGCGGCCGAGTTGGCCGACGTGGTGTTCACCGCGCTCGTAGCCATCGAGAGTCTCGGACTCGACGCACAGACCGTTCTGGGGGCCTGTGCCGAAAAGGTCCGCTCTCGCCTGGAGGGCTGACGCCCTCCATGATCGGCACGGTGTCGGCGAGGTGGGTGTGTCCGGCTGGCCGGATGCCGCGATATCGCCGATCTGGAGTCGATCAGGCCGGGTGTCCGGTAAGACCGGTTGGGGTCGTGCCGGTTGGGTGGGATGTCCGTTTCTGGGGGTTGTTGGGGTGTGACCGGGTGCATCCGTGGGCTGGAATCGTGGCGGGCGGGGGGTCGTTACATACCCTGACGATCGCAGGACCACGGCCAGCCGCCCCGCCCGCTCAACCGGGATGGGAATGGCCGGCCCGGCCGGGTCGTTGCAGACCCCCGGAACGACCGTGGGCTCGCCCCCGGGTCCGCTATTCGGCCCCGGTGGCCCGGGAATGACCCCGGCCCGACGGTCGTTACACACGGTCCCGGCGCCACGAGCCCCCGCTCGTAGGCCGCCGCCCCCGGCGCCACGAGCGATCAGCCCGTAGGCCGCCCCCAAGCTTTCCCCGCTTGATAGTGCAGCGCCCGACGAGGTGCTCACACCCGCGCCACCGCTTCCCCCGAACGGTGCGCAGGTGTTCCTACCCCCGAAGGAGCTACCCCCATGAACACGATCTTCCGTAAGAGCATGCTGTCCGTTGCTGGTCTCGCGTTCGCCGGTGGTGTCTT
>NZ_JBEXIA010000043.1:0-48641 GCF_040608335.1 Micromonospora sp. NPDC005194
GCGACGGGGGGGCGGCGGGTGTGCCCCCCGGCCGCCGCCGCTCGTCGTGCGTGGGTCAGCCGGCCAGGCCGGCCACCGGGGTGGGATCCAGCACGACCGTCGCCGTGGCGGTCTGCGGCGGCACACCGGGCTCCGTCGGCGCGTCGGTGTACTCGGCGACGAAGACCGCGGTGAGATTGTCCGCGCCGCTGTGCCCACCATCCACGAAGGTGGGGATCGTCCCGGAGCACCCCGTCGCCGTGGAGAGCGGGTGCCCGTGCTGGTCGTGCCCGAGCACGTAGGTGACCTTCACCCGGGAGCAGTCCACCGGCAGGTCGTCGGTGACCTTCACCTCGTACGCGACGGTCTGCCCGAACTCAAACGGCTGCCCGGCCACCGGGGCGACGAACTCGATGATCGGCGCGGTCGGTCCGACCAGCAGCGGCAGGGTCGCCGAGGCGGACCGCCCGGTGCGGTCGGTCACCTTCAGCGTCGGCGTGTACGAGCCGTTCTCCTGGAACGTCCAGGTCGGGTTGGCGTCGGTGCTGTCCACCGAGCCGTCCGCGTTGAAGTCCCACGCGTAGCTCAGCTTGTCACCGTCCGGGTCGGTGGTGCCGGCGCTGGAGAACGCGACGGTCAGCGGGGCCTGCCCGACGGTCGGGGTACCGCTGATCTTCGGGATCGGCGTCCGGTTGCCGCGGACGAAGTCGATCCGGGACAGCTGGGCGTCCGGGTTCTCGGCGAAGTAGCCGTCCCCGTACTCCAGCACGTAGAGCGCGCCGTCCGGACCGAACTCCATGTCCATCGGGTTGTCCACCACCAGCGACGGCGCCACCGGCCGGATGTCCTGCACGTCCCCGTCGGAGTCGAGGCGGAACTCCTTGATGTAGTCCCGGGTCCACTCGTAGAACAGCGGCACCCCGTCGTAGTAGGCCGGCCACCGGGTACGCGACGTGCTGGTCCCGTCGTAGTCGTACGCTGGGCCGCCCATCGGGGCGATGCCGCCGGTGCCCAGCTGCGGGAACTCGGCCGAGGCGGCGGCCGCGTACCAGACCTGCGGGGCCTGGACCGGCGGCAGTTGCCGCTTGCCGGTGTTGTGCGGTGAGTCGTTGACCGGTCGCTTGCAGTTGAACTTCGGACCGGACTCGCCGGTGGCGAAGTCGTAGTCGCGGTAGGCGATCGTCGGCGTCACGCAGTACGGCCAGCCGTAGTTCGCCGGCTTGTCGATCAGCATCCACCGGCCGTGTCCGGCCGGCCCGCGCGCCGGGTTCGCGGTGGAGGCGTCGGGGGAGTAGTCGCCCAGGTACACGTTGTCCGTACGCCGGTCGACGGCGAACCGGAACGCGTTGCGCAGCCCCATCGCGTAGATCTCCGGGCGGGTCTGCGCCGTGCCCGGCTTGAACAGGTTGCCGGCCGGCACCGTGTAACCGCCACCGGCCTTCACCTTGATGCGCAGCAGCTTGCCGCGCAGGTCGTTGGTGTTGGCCGCGGTGCGCTGGGCGTCGTACGCCGGGTTGCGGTCGGCCCGCTCGTCGATCGGGACGTAGCCGTCGGAGGCGAACGGGTTGGTGTCGTCACCGGTCGACAGGTACAGGTTGCCCTTGCTGTCGAAGTCGATCTGGCCGCCGACGTGGCAGCAGATGCCCCGATCGGTCGGCACGTCGATGATCTGCTGCTCGCTGGCGAGGTTCAGCTTCATCCCGTCCAGCTTGAACCGGGACAGCCGCAGCGCGCCCCGGAACCGCTGCCAGTCGGCCTCGGTGCCGACCGCCGGCGCGTCCCCCTCGTTGACGTCGGGGGTCGCCGGGTCGTCCACCGGCGTGTCCAGCGGCGGCGAGTAGTAGAGGTACACCCACTTGTTCTGGGCGAAGTTCGGGTCGATGGCGACGCCCTGCAACCCCTCCTCGTCGTGCTCGTAAACCGGGATGTCGGCGGCGATGGTGTTCAGCCCGGTGCGCGGGTCGTGGATGCGGACCTCGCCGGTCCGGGAGGTGTGCAGCACCCGCAGGTCGGGCAGGACGGCGAGGCTCATCGGCTCGCCGGGGAAGTCGTTGAGCGTCACCTTCTGGAAGCTGCTGTCCGGCGGCGGGGCCGCCGGCGCGGCGGCTGCCGCCGTCGTCGGCGCGACCAGGCCGGCCGACACCAGGAGCAGGGCGGACAGGAAAGCGGTCCGGTTCATCATCAGGTAGTCCCCCGAGGTGGTCAGTACCGGAGTGCGGCGAGGTAGTCGAAGCCGACCCGGGCGGTGTCAAGGGCGTCGGCGGGGGCGCGCGGCGGGGTGCCCGCGTCGTCGCGCTCCACGATGTACTCCTCGATGCCCGCCTCCCGCTCGTGGTCGAAGATCCGGCTGAAGTCGATGACGCCGTCGCCCAGGTCCGCGAAGCCGCCCTCGACGTCCAGGTCCTTGACGTGCACCTGGCGGATCCGGCCGCGGTTGGCCCGGATCACGTCGACCGGGTCGTGTGCGCCCCGCCAGGTCCAGTACAGGTCGAGTTCGAAGTGGACCAGCCGGGGATCGGTCTGCCCGGTGAGGATCTCGAAGCCGGTCGAGCCGTCGGTCAGCGGCACGAACTCCAACTGGTGGTTGTGGTAGCCGAAATCGAGCCCGGCGCGCTCGGCCAGCCGGCCCGCCTGGTTGAGATCCCGGGCCAGGGCACGGTAGACGGCGGGGTCCCGGTACGGACGCCCCTGGGCGTCCCGACCGAAGTACGGGTGGACGATCTTCTTGCAGCCCACCGTGTTGGCGTCCGCGAGGGCACGTTCCCAGGTGGCGGCGTCGAACGGCTGCGGGATGCCGGTGTGCCCGGACGTGGCGCGCAGCCCGGCCGCGTCGAGCGCGGCCCGGAACTCCGCCGCCGTACGCCCCACGAAGCCGGCGTGCTCCACCCGCCGGTAACCGATGTGCCGCAGGGCGGTCAGGGTGCCCGGCAGGTCGGCGGCGAGCTGGTCGCGCACCGTGTAGAGCTGGATGCTGATGCGGTCCACCGGCACCCGACGCCGGCCGTGGGACTGGCCCCGGGCGGCGGTGTCGCCGGCGGGCGCGGCGTTCGCCGGGCCGGCGAGGAGCCCGGCGGCGCCGACGGCGGCGGCGGAGACGGTCGCGGCGCGCAGCAGTCCGCGCCGACTGACCGACTCGGAGGTCGCTGTCGGCTCCGAGCGGTTGGTCTGGTGATCCATGGTGGTGGTCCCTTCCTGACGGCTGGTGTGCCGTCGGCAGCTGTCGACCGGCTGCCTTTGCCGGGGCGCGCCGAACCGGCCGGAGGCGCGCTCCGGCTGGACGGTGAGGACGACGCTTCGGGGCGGTCGGCGCCCCTGAGGGGGACCGCGGCCGACCCGGCAAGGGAGGCAGGCAGGCTGATTGACGAATGGGCAACCTTCTATCTGAAAGCCGACCTTACCCTTGCCTCCGGACAAAGGCAAAGCTTCGTCTCGACGAGCAGAAGTTTCGCTTCAAATGACAAAAGTCCTCCCAGCAGGTGCGGCAGCCGCCCCGACCCGTCATGCCCGCCTCGCACGCTCTCCGGGCCGAGCGCGACCTGAGGGGCGCACCGTCCGAAGCCCCGCTCGCCGATTGGTCGGTCCGTCGCGGAGATCCATCCCCGATGGCGCGGGGCGCGGGGCGCGGGGCGCGAGTCGTGCAACGACGGCGATAGGTGCGGGCGTGGCGGGGTCGGGGTGGGACCGGACGTTGCGGGTCGGGTGACGTGCGGGAGTGCGGACGTGCCTCAAGGCGGCACTCGTGCGTTTTTCTCGCCAACCGGCGCAGGGTCGGAAAATGCGCCGATAAATGCGCCGCCGATTATTTCCGAAGGCCCTGGATACTCCTGTCGGGGCCGACAGAATGTGGCGGAGGGCAGTCGAAAACGGGGGGACTGAACATGACATCTAGGCGGCGATTGACGCTGTTGGCGGTAGCTATCGCGGCCGCACCGCTCGTGCTGGCCGGATGTACCGCCGACCGGGACGGGCCGGCCAAGGGACACGTCGCGGCGCCGGAGCTCACCGTGACACCGGGGGACAAGACCCGGGACGTTCCGATCAGCGCCGAGGTCGGCGCGGTGGTCAAGGGTGGACGGGTCACCGCTGTCCGGCTCACCGACGACAAGGGCGCGCAGGTCAAGGCGGAGCCGCGCGAGGACGGCTCCGGTTGGGTGCCGAGCGCGCCGCTGGCAGCTCGGCGTACGTACACCGCGGAGGTGACCGCGACCGGTGACTCGGGTGCGACCACGACGCGGACGACCACGTTCACCACGATGGCGAAGTCCACGAAGCCGCAGATCACCAGCACCCTCTATTTCGTCGGCAACCGGACGTACGGCACGGCAATGCCGGTAACCGTGGCGTTCGACCCGGGAATTCCGAAAGAGGCCAGGGCGGATGTGCAGCGCCGGTTGTTCGTGAAGACGAATCCGCCGCAGCCGGGTACCTGGTCGTGGCTGGACGACGGAAGTCAGGTCTATTACCGGGCGCCCGATTTCTGGCGGCCGGGGACGACGATCAGTGTCCGTGCGGGGCTGGAGGGCTTGCCGATCGGCAAGAACCTGGTCGGGGACGCCGAGCGGACCGCGACCTCGAAGATCGGGAAACAGGTCTCGCTGGAGATCGACAACGCCACGAAGCAGATGACGGTGCTGCGCGACGGCAAGCTGGTGCGCCGCATCCCGGTGAGCCTGGGCAAGCCGAGCACGCCCAGTTCCAGCGGCAAGATGGTGATCATGGAGAAGCACGAGCGGACCACCTTCGACACCCGGGGTGAGCCGAACGGCGGCTACGTGGTCGACGTCGACGACGCCCAGCGGCTCACCTGGGGTGGTGAGTTCATCCACTCGGCCCCCTGGTCGGAGGGCGAGCAGGGCTACACCAACACCTCGCACGGCTGCGCGAACGTCTCCGCCACGGCCGCGGACTGGCTGATGGGGGTGACCCAGGTCGGCGACCTGGTCACCGTCAAGGGCACCGAGGTCGACCTGCAACCCGGCAACGGCTGGACGGCGTGGAACGTGAGTTGGGACGAGTTCGTCAAGGGCAGCGCCCTGCCGGTGCCGTCCGGGCTCAAGCCCGCGCCGGTCGCCCCGGCGCACCCGGGCGCGGTGGCCGGCGGGTCACCCGCGCCGGCGCCCTCGATCAGCGGGCGCTGAGGCACCGGGCCGACCCACCGTCGCGGTGGGTCGGCCCGTTCGCCGTGCAGGCACCCCGGCCGCGTCCGGGTCGGCCACCGCCCGACACGCCGGGCGCGAGCCAGGCGGTCATCCCAGGGGTACGCGGGCCACGCCGGGCCCGATGAGGCTGCCCAGCCAGAGCTGGTCGCCGTGCTGTCGTACCCCGGTGATCATCCAGTAGTTCCCGGCCGGGCCGTGCAGCGTACGACGGACCGTGCCCTCGCCGTCGACCAGCGCGACCAGCCCGTAGCGGCGCGGCTGCGGCTGCATCGCGTCGGGCAGCAGAGCGGCGAGCTGGCGCAGCCGCGGGTGCGGCAGCAGCCGTTCGGCGATGGGCACCCGGGGGCTGGGCAGGGCGATCCAGTACGTCCCGTCGCCCACCGCGGAGAGATTGTCCGGGTACGCGGGCAGGTCGGCGAGCACCCGCACCCCGCCGCGCAACTCCACGCGGAGCAGCCGGTGGGTGGTGGTCTCGACCAGCATCAGCGCCGACTCGTCGGGGGTCAGCGCGATCCCGTTGGGGAAGTACAGCCCGTCGGCCACCACCTCGGTGCGTCCACTGCCCGGGTGGTGGGCCAGCACACGGCCGTTGGGGCGGTGCTCCAGCAGGTCCCGCTTCCAGTGCGAGACCGGGAACCGGTCCGACGAGTCGGTGAAGTAGACGGTGCCGTCGCGGGCCACCGTCGCGTTGTTGGCCAGGTGCACCGGCGGCGCCGTGCCGGTCAGCTCGCGGACCGCCCCGTCCGGCGTGACCCGCAGCAACCCGCGGTACGCGTCGCACACGATGAGCGCCTCCCCGGACGGATCCGCCTCGATGCCGAGCGGCCGGCCGCCGGTCTCGGCCAGCAGCCGGGGTCGGGTGCCGGCCGGCGCGTCGGCCGGCCACCACCAGATGTTGCCGTCCTCGTCGCCGCTGATGACCCGGCCGCTCGGGTCGACAAGCACGTCCTCCGGCCCGACGGCCCCCGGGGGGAGGGGCAGGAGGTCGACCTGGTCGAGCCGGCGGTCCGTGGCCGCCCACACGCCGTTGAGCGGAGGCGGGACGGTGGCCGGTTCGCGGACGGGACGGATCAGCCGTGGCGGCCGGGGCCGGGGGATCACCATCGGGTCATTCTCCACCGCCGATGCCCTGTCGGCCTGGAGCGCCGTGCACGCGGCGCGGCACCTGGCCGTTCGGCCGACCGCGAGGGCCCTGGCCTCCACCCCTAGCGGGATGAGGGGCACATCGGGGGATGACCCTGGGCGTACCCGGGATCACTCCGCGGAGGGGCGAAACTGTCGGTGGTGGGGGCTAGATTTCACCTCATGGAAGAGCGCAGCGACCGGATCGACGTGCAGGTCAGCGTCGGTGACCAGGTGGTCCAGGTGCGGGTGGCCGGCGAGGTCGACATCGCCACCGTTGCCGCCTTCCGGTCCGCTCTGTGGTCCGCGCCGGCACGGCCGGTCGTGCAGCTGGAGATGTCCGGGCTGCGCCTGCTCTCCGCGGCCGGGGTGCGCGCGTTGCTCGCCGCGCACCTGCGCGTCCGGGCCCGGGGCGGCGAGCTGGTCCTGGTCGATCCCACCCCGGTGGTGGCCCGGGTGCTGCGCGCCACCGGCCTGCACCGGGTGATGCCGATCCTCGAGCCCGGCCGGGTGGTCGAGGCCGCCCGTCGTCCGGTGCCAGCCGATCTGGTCGAGGCCGCCCGTCGTCCGCCGGCCGCGGCCGGCGGCCTGGTGCTGGCCGCCTGACGCTGACCGCGGTGTGAGCAGGGGCCCCGTCCGAAACGCGGACGTGCGCACGCCGACCAGCGGTCTGACGCCGGCAGCGGGCGCGCTCAGGGGCCGCCCGGCATCGAGCCGAACGACCCCTGCCACGTTCGATCAGCCCACGCCGAGCAGGTCGACGACGAAGATCAGCGTCTCGCCCGGCTTGATGACGCCGGCAGCGCCGCGGTCGCCGTACCCCAGGTGCGGCGGGATGGTGAGGCGGCGACGGCCGCCGACGCGCATCCCCGCCACGCCCTGGTCCCAGCCGGCGATGACCTGACCGCCGCCGAGCGGGAACTCGAACGCCTCGCCCCGGTTCCAGGACGAGTCGAACTCGCCGCCGGTGGAGTGGGACACGCCGACGTAGTGAACGCTGACCAACTGACCCGGCTCGGCCTGCGGGCCGTCGCCCACGATGATGTCCTCGATCACGAGGTCGGCCGGCGGCGCACCCTCGATCGGACCCACCTCGGGCTTGCCCGATCGGGCGCCTGCTGCCTGGTTCATGCGCGGACCTCCTGCCGTGTTGGGTGATGTGTCCGGTCACCGTCGATCCTGCCGGATAGCGCGTCACCGATGTGCGGCGGACCCGCCACCTGCCCCGACGCGCCCGGACCCGACCCCGGATCACCGACCTGGGGTACGCGTCCCGGCGGGCGTCACCGGGGGTGACGCCCGCCGTGCGACGGTGCGGTGGTGCTCACCGCAGCCAGGGCGCCCGCGCGACGATCGGCAGCTTCGCCCAGAGCTTCCCGAGGCCCCAGGTGTCGCCGGCGTCGACCAGCGCCAGGACCGCGAGCACCGCGGCGTAGATCAGGTGGTCGTCCATGAAGAGGTTGTTCTCCGGAGGCAGGACGGCGGTCCACATGAGGACCAGCAGCAGCCCACCGGCCACGGCCGCGACCCGCATGCCGACGCCGAGCAGGAGCGCGATGCCGATCCCGGCGAGGCCGGCCATGAACAGCCAGTCGGCCCAGGCGGCGCCGGCGATGCCGGTGTAGACGTCCTTGAACGGGCCGGCGACCCCGAAGGTGAGGAAGCCCTTGGTGGGGCTGCCCCCGTTGATCCAGGCGTTCTTCGACCCGGTCTCGTGGCCGAGGCCGAACAGCTTGTCGAGGAAGGCCCAGAGGAAGATCCAGCCGAGCGCCATCCGGGTGCCGGCCAGGACGTACCGGGTGGCCTTCTCTCGGGTGGTGCCGGTCGCCGGAGCGGTGGTCTCGGCGGTGGTCCGCTCGATCGTCGCGGTCATGGTGTCCACGTCCCTTCTCTGCCTCGCACCGCGCTTCCCGGTGGCATCTCCATCAGACGCTCGCGGCGGCGCCCTCGGCAGGGCCGACGGACCGCACCGGCCCGGGACCTTGGACCCCCAACGGCCCTGCTGTTCGGGGTGGTCGTCTGGTGGGGCCTCGGCGGCGACCGGCTCAGGGGCGGGCCGGCGCGATCCGGGCCGTCACGTCGAGGTGTGCGGGTTGGCAGCCGGCCGTCGTGGCGAATCGGCGGACCGACTCGTGGACGTGCTCGCGGACTCCGGCGGCGCGGGCGTCGCTGGTCAGGTCCACCCGGACCCACACGTCGGGGCGCGGTGGCGTGCCGGTGAGCACCACCCGGGCCCGGTGCACCCCGGGCGCGCGCAGCAGGTCCCGTTCCAGCGCGCGTACGAGCACCTCACTGGCCATTCGGGTGCGACCGGGCAGGCGTCCGGGGCGGCTCAGCGTGCCCCGCAGGGCCCGGTCGGGTCGGCGTAGCGCCCGGTGCAGCAGGCGCTGGCCGGCGACGGCGGTCAGCAGCCCGCCGACCGCCGCGGCCAGGGTGCTCCAGGGCGTCGCGAGCCGCCACGCGTCGACCAGCCCGCCGCCGAGCAGGACCGCGTCGGGGTCGCCGAACGGCAGCGTGCCGGAACTGGCTGCCAGCGCGGTCGCACCGCCGGCGACCAGCAGCAGCGCGACGATCGTCCACAGCAGGCGGTGCGCGGCATCGGTCATGCCGGCCGCCGGCGGGGCAGCAGCCGGACGTCGACGTGGTCGGCGCGTGGCGAGGCGAGCTGACGCAGCTCCTGGCGCACGGCGAATTCGACCTCGGCACGGGCCGCCGGGTCGCCGGTGGCGCGCAACCGGGGTCGCCACCGGTCGCCGTGGCGCCGGACCCGCACCCGGGTTCCGCGTACGCCCGGCACGGTGTCCGCCGCGTCGGTCAGCCGGCGTTCCACGCACCGCCGGTGCAGGTGCCAGCCGTCGCGCGGGTCGACTCGCAGTCGGACCGGCGTCCACCGGCGCAGTTGGGCGGTCAGGACGAGCAGGCCCAGCAGTGCGGCGGCGGCGGCCGCTGCCCGTACGCCGGGATCGTGCCACCGGGTGGTGGTCAGCGCGCCGTACCACCCGGGGCGGATGAGCAGCAGCGTCGGGCGACCCAGCGTGACCAGCAGCGCCTGCGCGGCCAGCAGGACGCCGCCGACGAGCAGGGCGACAGCCAGCAGCGCGGACGCCACCCGGTTGGCGGTCGCCGTGGTCAGCTCGGGGCGTGCGACCGGTGGGCGTGGCGCGGCGTCGTCGTCCGAGCCGGTCACCACCAGGTCCCGCACCGTGATCGTCACCGCGGCCACCGCGCGGCCGGTGCCGGCGAGCACCTGCTCGGCGACCGCCCGGCGGACCGCGTCGGCGACGGCGGGCACGCGGTGGCCGTACTCGATGATGAGGTTCAGGTCGAGGCCCACGGACCGGTCGCCCACGCGGACGGTGGCCGGGCGGACGTCGGACACGCCCGGCACCCGTCCGGCCGCGTCGGCCGCGATCCGCCCGACCTGGGCCGCGCCGTTTTCGCCGGCCGGTCGGTGCGCGGCGGGGCGCGGCCCGCCGCCGGTCGGGTCGGCGTTCGGGGTGGAACGGGTGGGGGTGGGGCGCGGGGGAAGTCTGTGGTGTCGTCCCGTTCGGTCGGCGTTCGGTCGGCGGCGGATGGTCGGATCACCGGCGGGGCGCGGCTGGCGAGGTCGACGCGGGCGCTCCCCCCGGGGTCGGCGAGGACCCGGCCCGCGCGCGGCGAGGGTGCCGAACTGCTGACGCGACATGCGCTGACCTCCCAGCCGGTCCGCTACGGGCGACCTCGCTGGATACACCTCGCCGGGCGTCCTGGAACACGACCCGCATGTGATCCAGGTCACAGGAGCCTGTCGAGGGCCTGGTCATGGGCGCCGCCGAGTAGGCGGACCGGCGACCCCGCTCCGCGTGCCGCCTGGGCGCGCGGCGGCGCCGGCCTTGACGTCCGGCGCCGGTCAGGACGACGATCCTAGTGACGAATGTCGATGACGGGGGTCGTTGATGAGGCACCGGGTCGTCTGTCTGGCCGTCGCCGCGCTCGCTGCCGCCTCGGGTGTTCTCGCCGTGGTCCTCCCGGCGTCCGCCGCCAGCGGGTGTGCGGCGCAGCTCCAGGTTCGCTACCAGTACCCGTCGATGCTGCGCGGCGACCTCACGGTGCTGAGCGTCGGTCAGCCACTCACGAAGTGGACGTTGAGCTTCCCGCTGCGCTACCCGACCGAGCAGATCAAGAACGTCGACGGTGTGCGCTGGGAACAGCACGGCGGGCAGGTCACGATCCGCAACCTGCCCGGTGTCACGTTGCCGGCGGACCAGCAGGTGTCCTTTCCATTCGTCATGACGCACGGGGTGCGGATCGGCGGGCCGCAGACCTTTAGGCTCAACGGCGTCACCTGCACGACCGTGCTGCCCAGGCCCACGCCGACGCCCCCGTCGAGCCCGCCGCCGGTCTCGCCGAGTCCGCAGCCGAGCGGATCACCCAGCCCCGGCCCCGACCCGAACCGGCCGTCCGTCCAGATCACGAGGCCGGAAGGCGGGGACCACTTCTTCGCCCCGGCCACCATCACCGTGGAAGCCGCCGCCACGCCCGCGCCCGGCCGGCGGATCACCCGCGTCGAGTTCTTCGGCTCGAGCAGCCAGGCGGATCTCGCCCCGCTCGGCACCGACACGACCGCGCCGTACACCGCCCGGTGGCGTGACCTGCCGGCCGGCTACTACAGCTTTTACGCCCGAGCGTACGACGACCAGGGCGCTACGCAGATCAACGGGATGTCGCTCGTCCGCGTGTTGACACCGGGCGAGGAGCGGCAGGCGCCGTACGTCAGCGTGGTGCGCGACCAGCTCTGGGGCATCTCCCCGGTCATTGACGCGGCCGCCCCTCGACGCCTGACGCCGCTCGTCCGCACCGGTGCGGAGGCCCGCTGCGTGCAGGGGCGCGGCATCTGGGACGGCCCGGTCGACGCCACCGCCGTGGCCGGGCTCGTCGCACGCGGCGTCCAGGCGGCGTACGTCCCGCTCAACGAGGCCTGCTGGCTCGGCCTGTCGTACGTGGACCCCCGCTACGGCGCTCAGCCGTACCGACAGGAGATCGTCGCGTACACGCAACGCTTGACGGCCGCCGGCATCACGCCCATCGTCGCTCTCGGCTGGAGCCACGGCCGTTACACCGGGCCGGAGGCGACCTGCCGGGACGAACGTGCCGTCTGCGCCAAGCCGATGCCCGACGCCGCGTACGCCATGGACTTCTGGGAGAGCGTCGGTCGGACCATCTTCGGCGAGACGGTGGTATTCGACCTCTTCTCGGCGCCGTACCCGGATCGGGCGATCGCCGACCCGACCCTCGCCTGGACGTGCTGGCGTGAGGGTGACGAGGCATGCTCCGCGCTCGGCTATCCGACGGTCGGCATGCGGCTGCTGCTGGCCGCGCTCCGGATTGGTTCCCCCAGTGTGCTGCTGGCCAGTGGCCTGAACGGCGGCAACGACCTGTCCCGGTGGGCCGCGTACCGGCCGGAGGATCCGGTCCACAACGTCGCGGCGGCCTGGCGGCCGGCAGCGCCGGGGAACTGCCGTCCGCCGACCCTGCCGCAGGCCCCCGTCGTCGTCACGGCGGTCTGCCGCTAGGGCAGCGGGCTCGGCGCTCCGCAGCCGGCCGGGCCGCTCCACCGGGACGGGTGATCGACCGCCTAGACTCGGCGCGGTTCGACCGACCGGCGGATGGATCAGGCAGATGACGAGCAGCGGTGATCGCGGCTGGCTGCGGGCGATGCCCGCCGATGGTGGACGCGACGCGCTGTTCGACCGCGCCGGCCACCGGGTGTACGGGACGTGCCGGCTCAGCGAGCTGGTGCAGGGGCGTCCGCCCGGCGTCACGGGCAGCCAGTGGGGTTCGGCCAGCCGGGCGGCGTTCGACCTCGTGGTCAGCGCCGCCGACACCGGGCGGTCGGTCGTCGCCGTGGCGATCGGTCCGGTCCCGCCTGCCGGGTCGACCGAGCAGCGCGTCGAGCGCCTCACCGACGCCGTGAGCGCGGCCGTCGGACTGCCCGTGCTGCGCATCGGGTCACCGACGCTGCGGGCCGCCGAGCACGGCCGGCGCCTCGTCGAGTACGTGGTCGACGCGCGCGCCTACGCGGCGGGCGGCACCGGGGACGAGCCCGCTCCGGTGGGCTTCCGCGACATCCTCGGACGGCTTCCGGACGGCCGGACCGGCCCGGTGAACGACCTCGGCACGTTGACCCGCGCGGCGGCGGTCGAGGCGTACGTGGCCGGGCGCCTGGCCGACCCGATCGTGCGCGGGCTGCACGTGCACTGGGCCGAGGGCCCGGCGGAGGGCTGGAGCTGGGTCCAGGTGCGCCCGGACGCCTGCCTGGTCGAGCGGGTCTCGGTGACCGCGCAGCGCTTCTCCTGCGGCGTCGACGCGGCCCGGCTGGCCGAGGACCTGGCGACCGTCGCGGTCGGCGAACGGCTGCGCGCCGTGCGGCCGGACGGCCCGGACCTGCTGGCGCGCGCGGACCTCACCACGGAGATCGTCGCGTTGAGCCGGCGGCGGGACGAGCTGGTGGGCGGTTTCGCGTTCGACCACCTCTGCGCGGATTGACCGGCCACTTTCCCTGCTGAACCCTGCTCCGCACCCGATCCGCTCGGGGGGCGGAGCAAATTTTCCTGTGCGCGGGTTGAACCTTCCCCGTCGCCGTCCCGTACTCCTGCGCGAATGAAGAGGATCTCCCCAACCGCGTCGACCGGACGCGGGAGACGGTGCGGAAAGGGCATCGTCGGCCATCGACACGTTACCGGGTAGGTCGCGGTGGTCGCCGCCGTGGCGTGCCATCTCACATCCGTCGGTCCGCCGAGGGCAGGAATCCACTACCGGATCGAGAAGGAGAGCAATTCGATGCGCAGGTCCACTCGGGCGCGCCGGTCACCCGGCATCGCGCGGAGCAAGCGTCTGCTGGCCGTTGTCGGCACGCTCGTGGTCTTCGGCGGAGTAGTCGCCGTCACCCAGATCTCGTCGGCCCAGGACCGGCGGACGAACAAGCCCCGGCCAGCCGCCGGGCAGTGCGTGGAGCCGAGCCCGGGCTCGACCGCGCCGAGTGGCGCCTCGACCAGCCGCACCTGGCAGAACGGTCGGTGGGTGCGTAACCACTGGGGTGACGGTCAGGAGTCGGTGGCGGAGTGCGAGGACGCCAAGGACGGCACGGTGGGCAGCGGCTCGGCCGTCGCCTGTCCCGATGTGGCGGCCAAGCTGCCGCAGGTGCCGGATCGGGCGCGAGCCGAGGTCGACCGTAATCTCGCACAGTTGCAGACCCAGATCGCCGAGGCCGATCGACGGCTGGCCGCCGAGGGCAACAAGGGCGCCGATTTCATCCGCAGTGCGATCCTGCAGCCGCTGGCCGGAAAGCGTAAGGCGGTGCTGGACCGGATCACGACCGCTATCGACCGGGTCGGACCGCGTCCGCAGGGTTTGGCGCAGCTCGCCGAGTGCCAGGTGCAGCCGACCGGTAACAACAACGGCGGCAGCACCGGTGGCGGGAACAACAACGGTGGGAACACCGGCGGTGGCAACAACAACGGTGGGAACACCGGTGGCGGAAACACCGGCGGTGGCGGAAACACCGGCGGCGGCAACAACAACGGCGGGAACAATGGCGGCACCGCCCCGGGCGCGGGGCTCGGCGTGCTGGCCAACAACTGCGACGAGAGCCAGTTGCAGCCGCACAACGGTTTCCAGAACGGCAACCGGTGCGTGAGCACCGAGTTCGGTGAGGTCGGCGCCGCCGCCAACAACCCGTCGCTGCTGATCACCCAGTTCCCGCAGCAGGTCGGCCGCAACCAGCCCTTCACCCTGCGGGTCAGCACCAAGAACCTGGTCCGTGACCGCTTCCTCGCGGCCGGTCAGGGCGGCTACTACGTGGAGAGCTCGCTGCTCAACGCCCAGGGCCTGGTCCGGGGTCACTTCCACACCGCCTGCCGGATGCTGGACAGCCTGACCGCGCCGCCGGAGCCGCAGGAGGTGCCGGCGTTCTTCGTCGCGACCGAGGACGGTCGCGGTGGCGCCCAGCCGGACGACGTGACCATTCAGATTCCGGGCCTGCCGGAATCGGGTACGGCGCAGTGCTCGGTCTGGGCCGGTGACGGCTCGCACCGTCTGCCGATGATGGAGCGGGCGAACCAGACCCCCGCCTTCGACTCGATCCGCATCAACGTGAACTGATTCGACAGTCGGCCGGCCAGTCGGGGTGGACAGCCCCGGGTGGCCGGCCACGCACACAGCGACGGGGTCCTGCCGTTTCCGGCGGGACCCCGTCGCTGTTGCCGTGTGTCAGCGGCTCTTGTACGCCTCGACGACCTCGACCGGGATCCGGCCCCGCTCGGAAATCTTGTAGCCGTTCTTGACGGCCCATTCCCGGATCGCCCGGTTCTGCTCGCGGTCCATTCCGGCGCCGCTGGGTCGCCCCGGCCGCCGAACTGTCCGTGTGTTCTCCGCCGGGCCCCGACCGATCCGCCGACCCGCATTGATGTACGGGTCCAGCGCCTTACGCAGGACGCCGGCATTCTCGTCCGAGACGTCGATCGTGTAGGCCACGCCGTCGAGACTGAACTCGACCGTCCGGTCGGCCTTCCCGCCGTCGAGGTCGTCGGTCAGGACCGTGATTACTTTTCTCGCCATTGCCGATTACTCCCTGTGTGTGGCGGGATGTGTCCAAAGTCTGACCTACCACCCGGGGAATCCGCAACAATATGCGTCCCATTCATTCGGCGCGTCGCGATTGAGTGGCGCACAAAACCGCGAACCGACGCGGAATCGCGGGCGTTGCCGCCGCGTCAATCGGTAAGCAGGCCGGCGTGGCCGGCGATGGCCGCCGCCTGCGCGCGGTTGGAGACCCGCAGCTTGCGCAGCAGCGCGGCGGTCATCCGTTTCACCGTCCGTTCCGAGACGTGCAGTTCCTCGGCGACGTCGACGGTGCTCATGTGGCTGGCCGCCATCGAGCAGCTCAAGGAGGACGGCCTGGAGGACATGCCGGTGCCCGACGCCTTCCCGGATTCCGGGGAGTTCACCGACGAGTTCGGCTACACCTACCTGGGCTTCTCCTCCGGCACCGACGCCGCCCAGGGGCGCTGGGCGTCCGGGCCCGCGCCGGACGGCAGGGGCGAGTTCCGCTACGACGACAATCCGCGCGCGAACGCCCCCGAGCCGGTGCTGCCGCCCGGTGACCCGCGGCTGTACGGCACCAACCCGGGCATGGCCGGCAGCGCCGTGGACACCGTCACGAGCAAGCTCACCTGAGATCGTCTCGTCGGGTCGCCCGCCCCGCACGGGACGGGACCGGCCCACCCAGGAAACGAGGAGGAGAAGCGCATGTCCGTCGTCGCGCCCGTCCGGGACACCGCCGTCGTCCCGCTGTCGCGTACCCGGGTGAAGCTTGTGGTCTGCACGGTGTTGACCGCGCTCGCCGTCGGCGTCGGGCTGCCCGCCCGGGTGGTGCTCGCCCTGTCGTTGACCAGCCTGGCCATTCCCGTCGCCGTGGCGCTTGCCGGCGGCGTCCGGGCGGTCCGGGAGCTGGTGCTGCCGGTTCGCCCGCCGGCGCCGGGCAGTGGTCTGGGTCACACCTCGGAACAAGGGGAACGCTTTGTTACTTGAGTGAGACACGCTCAACTCAACGCGATAGCAGGTGTTCGATGGCAACTCTTCCGGTACTTCCCCTGACCGACGCCGTGCTGCTGCCCGGCATGGTCATCCCGGTGACCCTCGACCCGACCACCCAGGCCGCCATCGACGCGGCCCGGACGACCGGCGACCGCAAGCTGCTGGCCGTGCCGCGTATCGACGGCGAGTACGGCCCGGTCGGCGTGGTCGCCACCATCGAGAAGGTCGGCCGGCTGCCCGACGGTGAGCCTGCCGCCGTGGTCCGTGGCCTTTCCCGGGCCCGGATCGGCTCCGGCGTGCCCGGCCCCGGCGCGGCCCTCTGGGTCGAGGCGACCGAACTCGACGAACCCGCTCCCGCCGGCCGTGCCCGGGAACTCGCCCGCGAGTACCGCGCCCTGGTGACCTCCGTGCTCCAGCAGCGAGGCGCCTGGCAGGTCATCGACGCGGTGGAGCGGATGACCGACCTGTCCGAGCTGGCCGACTCGGCCGGCTACGCGCCCTGGTTGACCCTGGACCAGAAGACCGAGCTGCTCGCCGCGCCGGACGTCACCGCCCGGCTGGAGCTGCTGGTCGGCTGGGTCAAGGCGTACCTGGCCGAGCAGGAGGTCACCGAGCAGATCAACAGCGACGTCCGCGAGGGCCTGGAGAAGTCGCAGCGGGAGTTCCTGCTGCGCCAGCAGCTCGCCGCGATCCGCAAGGAGCTGGGCGAGGACGAGCCCGACGGCTCGGCCGACTACCGCTCCCGGGTGGAGAGCGCCGACCTGCCGGACAAGGTCCGCGAGGCGGCGATGCGCGAGGTCGGCAAGCTGGAGCGGGCCAGTGACGCCTCCCCGGAGGCGGGCTGGATCCGCACCTGGCTGGACACCGTGCTGGAAATGCCGTGGGGTACGCGTACCCAGGACAACACCGACCTGGCCGCGGCCCGGGCGGTGCTCGACGCCGACCACGCCGGCCTGGCCGACGTGAAGGACCGCATCCTGGAGTACCTCGCGGTGCGCAACCGCCGGGCCGAGCGCAACCTCGGCGTGGTCGGCGGTCGCGGCTCCGGCGCGGTGCTCGCCCTCGCCGGTCCTCCCGGGGTCGGCAAGACCAGCCTCGGCGAGTCCGTGGCCCGGGCGCTCGGGCGCAACTTCGTCCGGGTGTCGCTCGGCGGCGTCCGCGACGAGGCGGAGATCCGCGGTCACCGGCGTACCTACGTGGGCGCGCTGCCCGGCCGGATCGTGCGCGCGCTGCGCGAGGCCGGCTCGATGAACCCGGTCGTGCTTCTCGACGAGGTGGACAAGCTGGCCGCCGGCTACGCCGGCGACCCGGCCGCCGCCCTGCTGGAGGTGCTCGACCCGGCGCAGAACCACACCTTCCGGGATCACTACCTGGAGGTCGACCTGGACCTGTCCGACGTGCTGTTCCTGGCCACCGCCAACGTGGTGGAGTCCATCCCCGGCCCCCTGCTGGACCGGATGGAGCTGGTCACCCTGGACGGCTACACCGAGGACGAGAAGGTCGCCATCGCCCGCGACCACCTGCTGCCCCGGCAGCGGGAGCGGGCCGGTCTGACCGCCGACGAGGTCAGCGTCGCCGACGAGGCGTTGGCGCTGATCGCGGGGGAGTACACCCGGGAGGCGGGCGTCCGGCAGCTCGAACGGGCGCTGGCCAAGATCCTGCGCAAGGTGGCGGTGACGCTGGCGACCGACCCGTCGCCGGTACGCGTCGACACCGACAACCTCACCGGCTACCTGGGGCGGCCGAAGTTCACCCCGGAGTCGGCCGAGCGCACCGCGGTGCCCGGCGTGGCCACCGGCCTCGCCGTCACGGGCGCCGGCGGGGACGTGCTCTTCATCGAGGCGACGAGCATGGAGGGCGAGCCGGGGCTGACCCTGACCGGCCAGCTCGGTGACGTGATGAAGGAGTCGGCGCACATCGCGCTCTCCTACCTGCGCTCCAACGGGCGGCGGTTCGGCATCGACCCGAACGTCCTGGCCGGGCGCCGGATCCACGTCCACTTCCCGGCGGGCGCGGTGCCCAAGGACGGTCCGAGCGCCGGCATCACCATGGTCACGGCCCTGGCGTCGCTGGTCACCGGCCGCCCGGTCCGCCCTGAGTTCGGGATGACCGGTGAGGTGACGCTCTCCGGTCGGGTGCTGCCGATCGGCGGGGTGAAGCAGAAGCTGCTCGCCGCGCACCGGGCCGGCCTCACCGAGGTGATCATCCCGGCGCGCAACGAGCCGGACCTGGACGACCTGCCGACCGAGGTGCGCGAGGCGCTGACCGTGCACACCCTGGCCGACGTGGCCGACGTGCTCGCCCTGGCGCTGCGCCCGGCCGACGTCGAGGCGTTGGACGGTCCGGCGCTCTTCAAGGTCTGACGCTCCGAACCAATGGCCCCCGCCGTCTTCTGACGGCGGGGGCCATTGATGTACGCGCACAGGGGTCTACTGTCTCGCTTGAACCCTCAATCACCTCTCCGCCGCGAGGCGGTTCCCCCGGAGGAAACCCCGTGAACCTGGTGCTCTGGATCATCCAGATCCTGCTCGCCGTCGTCTTCGCCGGCGCCGGCCTGGCCAAGCTGACCCAACCCAAGGAGAAGCTGCGCGACCGGATGGGCTGGGTCGACCCGGTCCCGCCGACCCAGGTCAAGGCCCTCGGCGCCGTCGAGCTGCTGGCCGCCATCGGGCTCGTGCTGCCCGCCCTCACCGGCATCGCCACCGTGCTCACCCCGCTCGCCGCCGTCGGGCTGGTCATCGTCATGGTCGGCGGCATCCTGGTGCACCTGCGCGACATGAAGACGCGCACCGGCGACCGACGCAAGCTGGAGATCCAGGGCGCGATCACCTGCGTCGTGCTGCTCGTCCTCGCCGCCCTGGTGGCGTGGGGCCGATTCGGGCCGTACTCCTTCTGAGCCTTTCGCCGGCGACCGTCGTACCCCGGCGGTCGCCGGCGGCGCGCTCAGCGCCCCTCGCCGCCGCGGTCGCGGCGAACCGTGGCCTTGCGGCCCTTGATGGTGCTGGAGCGCAGCCCGGAGATCACCTCGTCGGCCACCCCCTGCGGCACCTCCACCAGGGAGAAACGGTCGGCGATCTCGATCGAGCCGATGTCCCGGCCGCGGATCCCGGTCTCGCCGGTGATCGCGCCGACCAGATCCTGCGGGCGCACGCCCGCGCGCCGGCCCAGGCCGACGAAGACCTGGACGGTGTTGCCACCGCCCGAGCGGGGCCGACCCCCGCCGCGCCGGTCGCCGCCCCGGCCACCGGCCTCCGGCCGACCCTCGCGCGGGCCGCGCACCGGCGCCTGCGGGATCTCCTCCTCGTCGTCGGAGCCGGGGGACGTCACCTCGTGCGCCAGTTTCACCGCGGCGAGCGCGACCTCCATCAGGTCGAACTCGTCGGTCAGCGTCTCCACGATCACCCGGAACGGGTCCAGGTCGTCCTCCAGCAGGCTCTCCCGCAGCGCCGCCTGGGTCAGCTCCAGCCGGCGGGTCCGCATGTCGGCCACGGTGGGGATCTTGTCGATGGTGATCCGCTGGCCGGTCACCCGCTCGATGGTCTTGAGCATCCGGTGCTCACGCGGCTCGGCGAGGGTGATCGCCACGCCCTCCCGACCGGCCCGGCCCACCCGACCGATCCGGTGCACGTACGACTCCGGCGCCGACGGCACGTCGTAGTTGACCACGTGGGTGAGCTGCTCGACGTCCAGCCCACGGGCGGCCACGTCGGTGGCGACCAGCAGGTCGGCGGTGCCGGCCCGCAGCCGGCCCATCACCCGGTCGCGCTGCTCCTGGCTCATCCCGCCGTGCAGCGCCTCGGAGCGGTAGCCCCGGCCGTTCATCGTCTCGGTCAGCCGGTCCACCTCCTCGCGGCTGCGGCAGAACACGATCGCCGCCGTGGGCGACTCGACGTCCAGGACCCGGCCCAGCGCGGCCGGCTTGTGCGCGCGCGTCACGATGTACGCGCTCTGCCGCACCCGGGGCGCCTCGCCGGCCACCGTCGGCTCCCGGCCGATCTCGATGCGGACCGGCTCGCGCAGGTGCTGGCGGGCCATCCCGTCGATCCGGGACGGCATGGTGGCCGAGAACAGCACCGTCTGGCGCTGCGCGGGGGCGTGTTCCAGGATCGCCTCGATGTCCTCGGCGAAGCCCATGTCGAGCATCTCGTCGGCCTCGTCGAGCACGACGGTGGCCAGGCCACCGAGGCGCAGGGTGCCCCGGGCGATGTGGTCGAGGGCACGACCCGGGGTGGCCACCACCACGTCGACGCCCATGTCCAGGGCCCGTAGCTGCCGCCCGATTGGCTGCCCACCGTAGATCGGCAGCACTCGCGCGCCCAGGTCCTTGCCGTAGCGGTGGAACGCCTCGGACACCTGCACCGCCAGCTCCCGCGTCGGCACCAGCACCAGCGCCACCGGGTCCCCGCCGTCGCGGTGGGCCGTCATGAGGTTCAACAGTGGCAGCGCGAACGCCGCCGTCTTGCCGGTGCCGGTGGCGGCCTGACCCAGCAGATCCCGACCCTCCAGCAGCGGTGGGATAGCCTCCCGCTGGATGGGGGTCGGCTCCTCGTAGCCGAGGGCGGCCAACGCGCCCAGCAGCTCGGGTCGCAGCCCCAGCTCGGTGAAGGCGTACACCTCTTCGGTGCCGGCGGGGGTGGCGTCAGTCGGTGCGTCAGTCGGTGCATCGTGCTGTGCAGGTGCGGAACTCATGTGCCAAGCCTTTCATTCCGCCGTCCGGGCCGCTGCGCCGACCGGCACAAGAGCGCACCCGGGTCAGCCGGCGGCGGTCAGGATCGCCAGCACCATCACCGCCGCGAGGGCCGCGTCGAGCACCCCGCACCACTCGGCGTAGGCGCGTGGCACCACCCGGCCGGTGCGGTGGTGCACCAGGTCCCAGCCTGCGTGCGTCAGCCACCCGAACGCCACCAGCCACGCGGCGGTCCGTCCGCCCGCCGCGACGGCGACCAGCGTCAGGGCGACCCAGGCCGCCAGACCGGCGAGTTGAGTGGCGAGCACGCCCGGCCCGCGCAGCGTCCGCCGGGCCACGCCGATCACCAGGTAGCCGCCGGGCAGCACCAGCATCGTCCACGGGCTGAGCACCCCCGGGTCGACCCACATGTCGACTGTCATCAGCAGCGCGAGCCCGGTCGGCCAGCGACGGGCGAGCGCCACCACGGCCGGGTGCCGGCGTACCGCCGTCGGTGTGTGGTGCCGGTGGCGGACCGCCACCAGCACCATGGCCGGCACCATCAGCAGGTGCCCGCCGAGCAGCAGGGCGTCGCCGTCCACCAGACCGGCCCGAAACGGCACGAGCAGCAGCAGGAACGGAACGTACATCGCGGCCGCCATCTCGCCGACCCCACGCCAGTGGTGCCCCCGGTGACGCATCCACACGGTCATGCCGACGGTCATGTTCGTGGCCATCACCAGCGCGGCCACCTCCGGGCGAGCCAACGTCGCGTTCACCCCGAGCAGCGTGCCGGCCGCGTCCCACAACGGGCCGAGCAGCAGCATCCCGACGAGCATCGCGATCGCCATCTCGCCGAGGTGCCACCACCACCCCCGCCTGCCGCCGGTCGCCGCCGGGACCGGGGGCGCCGGCTGACCGGTCGGCACGGGCGCGGCCGACGGTACGACGGGTGCGGTGTCCGCGTACATCTGTGTCTTGTTCATGCCTCGACCCTGCCGGCGGCGCGGCGGCAAGGGCAGATGCGTCCGTCATCGGAAGATCGTGCGGGCCGCACGGTTCGACCGTGACATCTCGCAGGGGTGGACCGTGCGCGGGGCGGTCCTAGGATCGGTGCGTGCTGAGCGAGGCGGGGACTCCCCGGGCGGACCGCCGGTTGCGCCGGGCCCGCCAGGCGACGCTGCTGTCGCTCGTCACCGGCGTCTGGGCGAGTGTTCTGCTGCCCGCGGTCGGCCTGGCCCGCGAGCCCGATGCGGGCAGGGCGGTGCTCGGCGCGGTCGGCGTTCTCGCCTTCGTGATCGCCCAGACCGCCGTGCTGTACGCGGCCGTGACGCCGTGGCTCGACAGGCGCTGGCGTCGCCGCGCCCACCTGGGTCTGGCCGGGGCGGCGGTGCTGACCGTTCCGCTGGTGGGGCCGGTGGCGGCCGGCGCCTGGCCGACCTGGGCCTGGCTCGGGGCGGCGCTGATCGGCATGGCGCCGCTGCTCGTCCGGCCACCGGCCGCGCTCGCGGTGGCGGCAGCCGTCCTGCTGGTGTCGGTGGCCGTCGCCGGGTGGACCGGTGGTTCCGTCGCCCGCCACCTGGCGGTGACCGGCGGGATCGGGGTGGCCGTCGCGGCAGTCAACGGCTTGCAGGTCTGGTTCTGGGACCTCCTGGTGGACGCCCGGCAGGGCCAGGCGGCGCAGGCCCGGCTGGCCGCCGCCGAGGAGCGGCTGCGCTTCGCCCGCGACGTGCACGACGTGCTGGGCCACCGCCTCACGGTGATCGCCCTGAAGGCCGAACTCGCCGCCCGGCTCGCCCCGGTCGACCCACAACGGGCCGGCCGGGAGGCCGCCGAGGTGCAGCGACTCGCCGCGTCGGCGCTGACCGAGGTACGCGAGACCGTGCACGGCTACCGCGTCGTCGACCTCGACGAACAGCTCACCGCGATCGTGGGGGTGCTGCGGTCCTGCGGCGTACGGTGCACGGTCGGGCCGCCGCCGGCGGACCTGCCGCAGTCCGCCGCCACCGAACTGGCGGCGGTGCTGCGCGAGGCCGGCACGAACGTGCTGCGGCACAGCCGGGCCGACTGGTGCCGGATCCACATCGACCGGGAGGACGACGTGGCCAGGATGACTGTGGTCAACGACGGCGCCGACGACCGGGGCCCGGACGCGCACAGCCACGGCCTGCGCGGCCTGGCCGACCGGCTCGCCGCCGCCGGCGGCGATCTGCGGGTACGCCGGGAGGACGCCGTGTTCACGCTCGAGGCCACCGTGCCGGTGGTGACGTGATCCGCGTCCTGCTCGCCGACGACGAGGACCTGATCCGGGTCGCCGTCGGCGCGCTGCTCGGTCTGGAGCCGGACATCGAGGTGGTGGCAGACGCCGCCGACGGGCCGACGGCGGTCACGGCGACGCTCGCGCACCGCCCGGACGTGGCCGTCGTGGACCTGGAGATGCCCGGCCTGGACGGCATCGCGGTGGCCGCCGAACTGGCCCGAGCGCGGCCCGAGTGTGCGGTGGTGGTCCTCACCGGGCACGGCCGGCCGGGTCACCTGCGGCAGGCGCTGACCGCCGGCGCCCGAGGCTTCCTGCCCAAGGGCTCGCCCGGTGGCGCGCTCGCCGACGTGATCCGCCGGGTGCATGCCGGCGGCCGGTACGTCGACCCGTCCCTGGCCGCCGACGCGTTGACGCTGCCGGCCTGCCCGCTGACACCCCGCGAACTGGAGACGCTGCGGCTGGCCGAGTTCGGCGCACCGGTCGCCGTGATCGCCCGCCGGGTGCACCTGTCCACCGGCACCGTGCGCAACCATCTCTCCGCCGCCGTGCAGAAGCTCGGCGCGACCGACCGTGCCGAGGCGGTGCGGACCGCCCGGGACAACGGCTGGCTCTGACCTGTCGTCACCCCTTTGCTCTGCTTCACCCCACGCAACACCGGGCCTTCGAAAGGCTCGGCTACCGGCAACGCGCCCAGGCGACGAACCGATCGTCGAGGTCTGGCGTGGACATGCCGGAATGATGCTCGGCGGCCTCGTCCCTCAGGGCTGTCAGGTGGACCAGCAGGGCCGCTCGGTTCTCGCGGTACTCGCCGAGGAGACTCAGCTTCGCCGCCGAGCAGGGCCAGGCGATCCCGCACGACTGGCACCGCCAGGTGGGACGGGTCGGCAGGTGGGGGAGACCGCGCCGCCTCACCCGGACGCTCCCGTCCGTGCCGGCCGCCGAGCCGGGCGGCGCTCGGGCCCCACGGACAGCCACCGCAGCCCGTCGCGGAGGACGAACACCTCCCGCTTCGCCACGGCCAGGCCGCCGCGACCCAGCTCGTACCCCTCGACCCACGTCCACCCGTGATAGGTGTGGCGGTCGGTCAACTCGCGTACGACCCGCAGGGTGAGCGGGCGGACGAACTGCGGACTGGCGGCACGGGTCAGGTACAGAACGTCTCCGACCCTGATCGTGCGGGCATTCGCCGCGACATCCTCTGACACGTCGCGCTCCTTCCGAGGTGGAGGGAGCCGCCCCTGAGCGTCATCCCCAGGGACGGCTCCGTTGCGAACGCGTCCGCCGGGTCTCGGGTCCCTGCCGGCCGCGCCGTTCCACCAACACCCTGCCGACTGTTGCGGCCCAACTACACTGCGTTGCACTATGGCGGTAGGACGTTCGGGATATCCTGGGAGGACAGCGGATGAACCACGCCGTCGTGGAGGCCATGACCCAGTGCGGTGAGACGGCCGACTCCCTCGCCGCTCAAACGGGCGTCGACCCGAAGACCGCCGCCCGCTGGGCAAACCCTGGACGGATCCCGCAGACCCGACACCGCGCCCAGGTCGCGGCGATCCTCGGCCGAGAGGTAACCGAGCTGTGGCCGGACATCCTGAAGCGCCGCGAACCAGCCTGGTTCCGGCCATGGGCCGACATTGAACGTGAGGCCGTCGCTCTGCGCTGGTACGAGCTGGCCTGGGTGCCCGGCCTCTTGCAGACGGAGGCATACGCACGGGCGACACTGGCCGGAGAATCGTTGTCTACCGAGGACGTCGATCATCTTGTGCAGGCCCGTCTCGGACGACAGGGCGTCCTCCACCGCGACCGGCCACCCCTTCTGATCGCAGTGCTGGACGAGGCCATTGTGCGGCGGTCGGCGTACGGCGACCGGGATCTGATGCGCGACCAGTGTGAGCATCTCGTGGCGTGCGCTCAACTCCCGTCGGTGCAGGTCTATGTGGTGCCGACAGTGGTCGGCATGTACCCGGGCCTGGGTGGTCCGTTCATCCTCGCCGAGTTGGAAGGCGGCGGACGCGTCGCCCACATCGACGGACAGGCGCAGGCGCAAATATCTGAGCAGCAGGCAGAAATTGCTACCCTTGACCGACGATGGGAACGCATTCGTGGGGAGGCTCTCTCTCGCGGACAGTCCCTAGACCTGCTCAGGGAAGCGGCATCCTCATGGACCTGATCGGTGCGCAGTGGCGTAAGAGCACCAAGAGCGGCAACAACGGCGGGGCCTGCGTGGAGGTCGCCGACAATCTGCCGGGGGTCGTTCTCGTTCGGGATACGAAGGACCGTGACGGTGGGACGTTGACCTTCGCGCCGGAGGCGTGGCGGGGCTTCGTGGCCTTCGCGCGGCAAGAGCGTTAGTCCGCAGAGTCGAGCCTCAGAACGGCGGAATCATGGACCTGACCGGTGCGCAGTGGCGCAAGAGCACCAAGAGCGGCAACAACGGCGGCTCATGCGTGGAGGTCGCCGACAATCTGCCGGGGGTCGTTCTCGTTCGGGATACGAAGGACCGTGACGGTGGGACGTTGACCTTCGCGCCGGAGGTGTGGCGGGGCTTCGTGGCCTTCGCGCGGGCCCAGCGCTGACCGATGGGACAAGTCAGGCCCTCGTGTCCGAATTGGATGCAATGATGGCTTGATGCCCAGGAAGGTCGCGGCGGGCCTGGTCAACCCGGTCCGGGCAAGCGCCGTCGAACTGTTCTTCGACCTCGTCTTCATCTTCACCCTCGGCCGTCTGCCGTCGACCCTGGCCGAGGAGCCCAGCTGGGTTGCCGCCGCGCAGGCCGTGATCTTCCTGCTCGCCTTCTGGACGGTCGTCTTCCTCTGGTGGACCTACTTCTATCGAACGACGAGCAACCTCGCCGTGAAGATCAACGATTCCGCCGACCCGTACCGGGTCAACCTGCGGGCCGGCTACACCCACCTGCTGATGGTGGCGGGCATCCTGCTCACCGGCATCGGCGGGGAGTTGATGCTGAAGGCGCCCGGCGGGAAGATGTCGGCCGGTGACGTGGTCGCGATCCTGGTCGGTCCGGTGCTCTTCCTCGTCGGGCGGCTGATCTTCGAGGCATGGGTGTTTGGCCAGCTGACCAAGTACTGCCTCACGGCCGTGGTGGGCTGCCTGATCCTGAGCCCGGTGGCGGCACAACTCCCGCCACTGGCGGTGGGTCTGCTGGGCGCGGCGACCATCACCGCCGTCGCCGCGTTCGACCTGACGATCCGAGCGCGGCTCACGGGCGCGGTCAACCCGACGGCCGCCGGCGGGGCCAGTCACCTGTACGGCCGGGGCCGGTGACGCGTTCGGGCTAGCGTGTCTGCGTGCGTACGGTGGAATTGGTCTGCTCGCCCGGGTTGGACGCCGCGATCCGGACGGTCTGGGTGCGGTTGGCGGCCGCCGGGTTGCCCAGCCTGGCCCGCAACATCCATCCGACGAACCGGCCGCATCTGACCATGGCGGCCGTGGACGAGTTCCCGCCCGGTGTCGAGCACCGCCTGGCCGAGTTGTTCGACGCCGCGCTGCCGGTGCCGGTGACGCTCGACCGGGTCGTCGTCCTCGACGGCAGCGCCCCGCTGGTCTGGCTCGTACGGCCCACGCCGGCGTTGACCGCGCTGCACGCCGCCGTCTGGGACGTCCTCGACCAGGCCGACGGGCACCGCCCCTGGCACGCCCCGGGAGCGTGGGTGCCGCACCTCAGCCTGGCGCTGCGGTTCCGCGACGCGGACCTGCGGATGGCCCGCGCCGTGACCGGTGGGCAGCGCCCGACGGGCGCGTTCGTCGCCGCCCGCAGCTACGACGGTACGGACCGGACGGTGACATCGCTCGGATGAGCGCGATCGGTGGCAGCTGAGCAGTACGACACGCCGAGGGTCGCACTGCTGAACTGCCACCGATTGCCGCGGCGCTCCCGCGTGCGGCCGACCAGGCCGTCGCGTCAGCGGTAGAAGCGCAGGTAGTCGAATTCGGCGGTGACGGCCGGCTCGGCGCCGCCGTGCGCGACCAGCCCGATCCGGGGGGTGGTGTCGGCCGGGAACGTCCACACCGCGCCCCACGTCCAGGTACGCCCGTCTGAGCTGGAGCCGGCCCGGAACTCGTGCTCCCCGGTGGCCCGGTCGACGTGGTGTGCGAGGCGTAGCCAGGTGGTGGTGGCCGGTGTGCCGACGATGCTGCCGCCGTACACCGGCTGGCCGGCGAAGGGCAGCTCGTAGCCGTACTCGACCTGCCGGGTGTTCCAGATCGCCACCTGGGTCAGCCGGGCGAACCGGTCGTCGTCGACGTAGGCGACCAGCCCGGCCTGCTGGTAGTTGCGGACCGTCTCCTCGCCCAGGTCCAGCGTCACCTTCGTCTCGGCGACGTAGTCACCCTGCGGAGCGTCGCGCAGCAGCACGCCGGCCGTGTTGCCGGTGCCGGTCAGGTCGGCGGCCTGCACGGGCCAGCGCAGCGCCCCGTCGGCGACGGTGGCCGCCGGGTCCGCGCGTACCCACTGCCAGTCGCCGTCGAGCCCGCCGCCGAACTCGTCGGAGTACGCCGGCAGCGGCGCACCGACCCGGGGCTCGGGCACGGCCCGCCTGGCCGGCTGGTACAGCCGCGCCACGCTGACGTTGTCGAACTCGGCCGTGCCGCCGGTGGCCGTCAGCCCGGGTCGGCCGGCGACCGGGCGGTCCAGCCGCAGGGACACCACGGCGAGCTGGTCACCGAGGCGGGCAGGGCTCAGCTCGGCCGTGAGCTGCTGTCCGCGTACCTCGATGGCCAGGTTGTGTCGATCGCCCAGGTCGAGCCCGGCGGGCAGCGGCGCGCTGGCCTGGCGGCGGCCGTCGCGGGCGACCAGCCGGCCGGCGGCGGCGTCCACCCGGACCTCGACCCGATCGCCGAGGGTGACCCCGGCGCTGGTCGCGCCGGTGAGCCGCAGGTCGGCCTCCGCGCGCACGTCCCCGCCGACTGTGGTACGGCTGGTGAGCGCGCCGCTGCCGCTGAGCCGGCCGTCGGTGACCCGCCACTGGCCGGCGCGCTGCCAGCCGGCGAGGCCCGCGGTGTCGAAGCGTTCGTCGAAGCGGCCGGTGGTGACCGGTGCGGGTCGGGTGCCCTCGGACGGGCCCGCGCCGGCGTTGACCGTCGGCCAGCCGTCGATCCAGTCCAGCCGGTCGAGCAGCATGGGTCGCTCGTTGATGCCGAAGGGCTCGTCGAGGTACGGGTCGGCCCGGTCGATGGCGTGGTAGACGATCCAGTCCTGGCCGGACAGGTCGGTGAGGAACCCGTTGTGCCCGGTGCCGATCCAGCGGTTGCCATTCTGGGTGAGCACCGGCGTGCCACCGGCCCGGGACGCGGTCAGGGCGACGCCGTCGCGGTCGGTGAACGGGCCGCGCGGGCTGCGTGCGCGTCCGACCTGGACGGAGTAGCCGGTGGCCGGGCCGGCGCAGCAGTTCGCGGTGGAGGCGAACAGGTAGTACCAGCCGTCGTGGCGCAGCACGTAGCTGCCCTCGAACTTGTTGTCGATCGCCACCAGCGTCGGTGCGCCGACCGCGCGCAGGCCGTCCGGGCTGAGTTCGGTGACCGAGATGCCGCCGTAGTAGCTGCCGTAGTAGAGGTAGCTGCGGCCGTCGACGTCGGTGAACTGGCTCGGGTCGATGGTCCACAGCCAGCCGCCACCGCCGCCGGGGCGCGGGGCGACGACGGGCTGGTCGGCGAACGTCCACGGCCCGGCGGGGGTGGGGGCGGTGGCCGCCCCGATCGCGTAGTCGCTGCCCTCGGTGGAGACGGTGGTGTCGGTGACCGTCACGTACATGACCCAGCGGTCGCCGAGGCGGCGGACGTCCGGCGCCCAGTACGCCGCGCCGGGCGCCGCGTAGGGCGGGCGCTGGTCGGGGCCGAACGCGTCACCGACGTACGTCCAGTCGACCAGGTCGGCCGAGCGGGCGGTGGGCACCCGGTGGAAGACGCCCTCGCCCTCGCGCAACGGGTCGGTGGTGCCGTAGGCGTACCAGAAGCCGTCGTCGCCGCGGACGATCACGGGGTCGGCGAAGGTGTCGCCGACGTCGGCGGAGATCGGATTGCGGTAGCGGGACGGGCCGTCGGATCCGGCGGCCGACGTGGACGGGGACACGGCCAGGAGCAGACCGAGCACGGCGGCGAGCGCGCCGCCGCGGCGGAGATGTCGCATGTGGACCTGCCTCGGGGGAGTGGGCGGTGTGCCCTCCGTTCTTACAACGTTGGATACAACGTTGTAAAGAGTCTGCGGTGGCGTCTCCCTAGACTGGGTCGATGAGTACTGGCACCGACGGCCGGGGAATGGCCGAGCTGGCCGCCCTGTTGGCCGACGGCACCCGAGCGGGCATCTGCGTGGCGCTGCTCGACGGGCGGGCCTGGACGGCCGGCGAGCTGGCCCGACGTGCCGGCGTCGCCCCGTCGACAGCCAGCGACCACCTCACCCGCCTGGTCCGGGGTGGGCTGCTCGTCGAGGAACGGCAGGGCCGGCACCGCTACCTGCGCCTGGCCGGGCCGTCGGTGGCCCAGCTGATCGAGGACCTTGCCGGGCACGCGTCGACCCCGCCCGCGCCGACCACGTCACTGCGCGCGGCGCGTGCCACCGCCGCCCTGGCGTACGCCCGGACCTGCTACGACCACCTCGCCGGGCGGCTGGGCGTGCTGATGTACGACGCACTGCTGGCCGCCGGCCGGCTGGACCGGTCCAGTGGGTTGGCGCTGACGCGTGACGGGTGGGCCTGGGTGACCGAGTTGGGCGTACCGGTGGACGTGCTGCGCGCCACTCGCCGACCGGTGGTCCGCGACTGCCTGGACTGGACGGAGCGTCGGCCGCACCTCGCCGGAGCGCTCGGCGCGGCACTTTGCCGCCAGTTCTCCGATCTGGGCTGGATCACCCAGGGCGTCGGCCGGGCGGTACGCCTCACCCCGGTCGGCCGCGCAGCCCTGGCCGAGAGCCTGGGCGTGCCCGTCAGCACCCTCGTTCCCGGCACGGCCCCGGCGCCGTCCAGCGGCCGAGCCTGACCCGCCGGCCGCCGCGCTCCGGCACGGCACCACATCCCGGATCACGCACGATTCTGTTCGGTGTGATGCGGTGCGGGACGGTTCGGTGGGGAGCGAACGGTTCGGGCTCTACGGTCGGGCGGTGATCGACGTCTGGCCTGACATCGCGCCCGTTGCGGGAACGCCGGCGTGCGGCCCGCCCGCCTTCGAGCCGGGCAGCGGGTGGTGGGTGACCCGGCACGCCGACGTCCGGGCGGCGCTGACCGACCCGGCGTTCCGGGTGCCAGCCGTCGACAGCGGTCCGCCCGGCACGCTCGCCTGGCTGCGCGCCTCGGTGAGCAGGTTCAGCCCGCCTCAGCGGCACGCCGAGCGCCGCGCGATCGGGGTGACCGCGCTGGCCGAGCTGAACCCGGACGAGCTGCGGCACGAGGCGGCCCGGCTGACCGTCGCCCTCCTCGACCGGGCGGGTGACCACCTTGACGTGATGCGTGAACTGGCCCGGCCGGTGCCACTGCGGGTGCTGGCCGTCCAGCTCGGTCTCGTCGATCCGGCAGCCGCCGGGACGGCGGTCGCGGTCGTCGCCGCGGCGTACCACCCGGGGGTTGATCCGGCGCTGGCCGAGCGGGCCGACCGAGCGGTGGCGGCGCTGCTGGCGCTCTGCCCGCCGGCCCCGCTGGAGGTACGGGCGAACCTCATCGGTCTGCTGGTCCAGGCGTGCGACGCGACCGCCGGCCTGATCGGCGCCGCCGCCCACCACCTGCTGAGCCCGGCCGTCCCGATCACGGCGAGGACCGCCGACCTGCTGACCGAGGTGCTGCGCCTCGACCCCCCGGTCCGGGCCACCCGACGGGTCACCGTCGACGCGGTACGACTGGGCGGACGCGACCTGCCGGCCGGCAGCGCGGTGCTGCTGCGCTTCGACGCGGCCAACCGTGACCCGCGGGCGTTCGCCGAGCCGGAGACGTTCCGACCCGGCCGGCCGGGCGCCGGTCTGCTCACCTTCGGCGCGGGGGAGCGCGGCTGCCCCGGTGACCGGCATGCCCTCGCGCTGGCCGGCGGGGTGCTCGACGTGCTGCGGGAACGCTGTCGGCGCACCCCGACTCCGCTGCGCCACGAGCCGCACCCGACCCTGCGCGTCCCGACCACCGTGGAGGTGAGCGTCCGATGATCGAGCGCCGTGCCGCGTTCCATGCCCTGCACCACACCGGCCGTCCCCTGCTGTTGCCCAACGCCTGGGACCACGCCTCGGCGGCGGCGCTCGCCGCGCGTGGCCATCCGGCGGTCGGCACCACCAGCCTCGGGGTCGCCGCGACCGCGGGCCTTCCCGACGGCGTGGCGGCCACCGCCGAGGAGACCCTGGCCCTGGCTCGCCGGCTGGCCCGGTTGCCGGTGCTGCTCAGCGTCGACGTGGAGGCCGGGTTCAGCGACGACCCGGCCCAGGTCGCCGGGTACGTGGCGGAGTTGGCCGGCCTCGGTGTGGTCGGGATCAACCTGGAGGACGGGCGCTCCGACGGCACGCTTGCCGATCCCGAGTGCGTCGCGGAGAGGATCGCGGCGGTGAAGGCGGCGGTGCCGGACCTGTTCGTGAACGCGCGCACCGACCCGTGGTGGCTGAACGTGGCCGACCCGCTGCCGCAGGCCCTCGCCCGCGCTCGCGCCTACCGGGCGGCCGGCGCGGACGGCATCTTCGTGCCGGGCGTCGTCGACGAGGCGACGCTGCGCCTGCTCACCGAGCGGCTCGACGCGCCGGTCAACGCGCTGTACCAGCCGGGCGGGCCCGGACTGACCGAGCTTGGCCGGGCCGGCGTGGCCCGGGTCAGCACCGGCTCCCTGCTGTTCCGGGCCGCGCTGGGTGCCGCGGTCACCGCCGCCGACGCCGTCCGCGCCGGAGGGTTCACCGCACCGCCGGGGCTGCCGTCGTACGCCGAGGTGCAGGACCTGGTGCCGGGCGACTGACGGGCCCCGCCGGCCTGCGATGGTGGTCGCGTCCGTTCAGGGGTAAATCGGAGGATTGTTCGGTCTCTGCCGGTCCCGATGATTACGGTGTATTTCAGGGTGATTTACCCAGCGCCGTGGCCGGAGAAAGGGACCCCGTCATGCGAGTGCCCAGCCGTAGTCCGGGGCAGCAGCCCGGACCGCCCGCGTCGCCCGCCGCCCCCGCCCGCCGCCGGCCACCCAGCGCCGCCGCCCGCCGGCTGCCCGCCGCCGCGCCCGACCTCGCCGCCTACCGGGCGGCGGTGGCCGACCTGCTGGTCGAGGTGGGCGCCCTGGCCGACGCCACCAGCACCCGGGCCCGCCAGGTGCTCATCGACGAGCGGCTGCGCGAGCCGGCCCTGGCGGCCGTGCTCGACGCGACCCCGCAGGGTCTGCTCGGCGCGCGCGAGACGTTGCTGCTGGAGATGGCCCGCTACCAGCCGAACGAACGCACCTCGGCGCGGGACCTCACCGCGCTGGTCCGGATCTACCTGCTCTCCCGCATCGACGTGCTGTGGTGGCAGGACGCCCCGATCTTCGTCACCGACGACCAGGTCAACGGCAGCGCCGACCTTGTCGACCTGGAGTGGCTGCGCCGCCGGGACCTGCTGCGCTTCCGGTACCAGGAGCAGCCCACCACCGTCCTGGGCCGCGCCGCGCGCGGACTGCGTCGGCGACTGCTACCCGACGCGAGCCCGCGCACCGCCGGGCTGCTGTTCCGTCGGGCCCGCCGGGAGGTGGTGGCCCTGCTCAACGAACTCGGCCGGGAGTTCGCCGCCGCCACACCGCCGGCCACCCCGCCGCTGTGGGTGACCAGCCTCGTGCGCAGCACCGAGCACCAGTACCGGCTGCGTCGCCTGGGCTACGCCGCCATGCTGCCCAGCGGGCACTGCCTCGGCTACTCGGCCGACGTCGAGCTGGCCTGGTTCGAGCGGTTCGGCGCACGCGACACCCTCGCGGAGCTGCTGTTGGCCCGCCAGGACGCCGGCGAGCTGAACGTGATCGACGAGGGACAGGCCTGGCACCTGTGTCTCGCACCCTCCGCCCGGCGTCGTCTGCGCCGGGCGTACGAGGCCGAGATGGGGGTCTGAGCCCGTGTGTGGCATCGCGTTGAGCCTCGGCCCCGAGGCCGACCCCGCGACCTTCCGGCGGATGCTCGCCGTCCTCGCCCCGCGCGGCGAGGTCACCGAGACCCGCTTGGAACGCGGGCTGCTCGCCGGCACCCGCCGACTGCGCGTCGTCGACCGTGACCGGGCCGTGCAGCCCTGGACGTCGACCGACGAGCGCTGGCTGCTCTGCTTCAACGGCGAGATCTTCAACCACCGGGAGTTGCGCGCGCAGCTCACCCGGCTCGGGCAGGTGTTCCGCACCGACAGCGACACCGAGGTGCTGCTGGCCGCGTTCCAACAGTGGGGCGAATCCGCGGTGACGCGGCTGCGCGGCGAGTACGCCTTCGCGGTCGTCGAACGCGCCAGCGGTCGGGCGTACCTGGCCCGCGACCCGCTCGGGGTGAAACCGCTGTACTGGTCCCGGCGACCCGGCTGCCTGCACCTCGCCTCCGAGGTGAAGGCGCTCGTCGGGCACCACGCCCCGGTCGCCGAGGTGCCGCCCGGACACCACGGCTGGGCCGAGCCGGACGGGCCCGTGCGGCTGCGCCCGTACGTCGACCTGCTCACCATCGGCGCGGGTCTGCCGGTCATCGACGACCCGGACGAGGCCACCCTGCTCGTCCGGGCTGCCCTGACCGACGCCATCCGGATGCGGGTGGAGACCGATCTGACCGTCGGGGTGGTGCTCTCCGGCGGGCTGGACAGCTCGTTGACGCTGCGGCAGGTGCGGGACATCCACCCGGACTGCGTGGCGGTGACGGTCGGCGTGCCGGACAGCCCCGACGTGGCGTACGCCCGGCGGCTCGCCGCCGACCTCGACGTGCCGCACGTGGTGGTCGAGCTGCGCCCACGCGACATCCGGCTGGCCGACGTCCGCGAGGCCATCCGGATCTCCGAGCTGACCGAGTACGGCGACATCATCAACGCCGTCGTCTCGGTGCCGATCTTCCGGCGGCTGCGCGACCTCGGCGTGAAGGTGGTGCTCACCGGCGACGGCTCCGACGAGCTGTTCGGCGGGTACCCGATGTACCGCCAGGTCGACCCGATCGCGTCGCGTCGGCTGTTCCTGCACCGCATCCGTAACCTGTGCCGTACCGAGTTGCAGCGGGTCGACCGGACCGCCATGGGGCACGCGGTGGAGGCGCGGGTGCCGTTCCTCGACCTCAGCGTGGTGGAGTTGGCGATGCGTCTGCCCCTGGACCTGAAGGTGCGCGACGGCCAGGAGAAGTGGATCGTGCGGCGGGCGTTCGCCGACGTGCTGCCCGACTACGTCCTGCGGCGGCCGAAGAACCCCATGTCGTACTCCTCCGGGCTGCACGAGCGGGTCCGGCTCTACAAGCCGCTGTTCGCGCGGATGCACCGGTCGTTCGGCTACGACCTGCTGGAACCGGTCCGCCGTGACTTCGATACCGTGCTCAGCCGCTGCGGCAACGACCTGGACCGGGCCATCGCCGACGGGATGAACCGGCCCGACTACACGGTCCTGGAACACGCCCGCGACCTGGTCGGGGCGGCGAGGTGGAACGCCGCGCCGATGGTCCGCCGACTGGTCGGGCCCCGCCCGCCCCGCCGCTCACCCGTCGGCTGAGCACCCCACCCGACGCTTGACTCTGACACCGTGTCAGGGACGAGCGTGAGGGGACCATGTTCACCATCGGAGACTTCGCCCGACTGGGCCGCGTGTCGGTGCGGATGCTGCGCCACTACGACAGCATCGGCCTGCTCCGCCCGGCCAGCGTCGACGCGCACACCGGCTACCGCTTCTACCGGGCGGACCAGCTGCGTCGGCTCAACCGGGTGCTCGCCCTCAAGGACCTGGGTCTCACGCTCGAGCAGGTGCGGGCGATCCTGGACGACGCCGTCGACGTGGCCGAGCTGCGGGGCATGCTGCGGTTGCGTCGCGGCCAGCTGACGGCGCAACTGGCCGCCGACACCGTCCGGCTCGCGGCCGTCGAGGCGAGGCTCCGGATGATCGAGTCGGAGGGTCAAATGACCGCCCAGGATGTCGTCCTCAAGGACATCGCGCCGGTTCGCCTCGCGGAGCTGACCGCCGTCGCGCCCAGTTATGAGAGCCAGGACATCGGTCCGGTGATCCAGCCGCTCTACCCGGAGCTGTTCCGCCGGCTGGCCGAGGCCGGGATCACGCCGACGGGCCCGGCCATCGCCTGGTACGAACCCGCCGGCGACGACGACGGCGACGCGGTCGTCGTGCACGCCGGGGTGACCGTCGGCGCCGGCGTGTCGGCAGGTCCTGACCTGGCGGTACGTGATCTGCCCGCGGTGGGCACGGCCGCGACGATCGTCCATCACGGCGCCATGGACGACGTCGAGCAGAGCGTCGAGGTGCTTGCCCGGTGGATCGAGGAGAACGGCTACCGCACCGACGGATTCGCCCGTGAGGTGTACCTGGACTATTGCCAGGACTCCCCGGAGCAGGGCGTCACCGAGCTTCAGCTCGCCGTCTACCGCGCCTGACGGTCGCGCTGCCGTCCCGACGGCGGCGCGTCGGCGGCCGGAGCCCGGACCGTCCCCAGCGCCAGGTCCGATCGCCGCCAGCACCCGCGCCGCCGCCGGGCCAGGCTGGACGCATGACCACCACCACCACCACCTTCCGCGTCCAGGCCGTGCCGGCCGCGGCGCTCGACCTCGTCCGTCGGACCGGCCGCGACGCCGCCGGCCATCTCGTCGAAGGGCGCCTGGCCGGCGGCGGGGAGCCGCTGCGCTGTTGCCTGCGCGACGCCGAGGCGGGGGAGGCGCTGCTGCTCTTCGGCTACGCCCCGCCGATCGCCGCCGTCGCATACCGGGAGATCGGGCCGATCTTCGCGCACGCCGCCGCCTGCTCCGGTCCGGATCACGGCGGCGGCCATCCGTCGGCCTGGCGGAGACGTCCCCAGGTCCTGCGGGCGTACGACCGGCAGGGACGGATCTGCGGCGGCCGGCTGCATGACGGCACGGACCCGGAGGCGGTGATCGCGGAGCTGTTCGCCGACCCGCAGGTGCACCAGCTGCACAGCCGCAACGTGGTCTACGGCTGCTTCATGTTCGTGGTGGAGCGGGCCGCCGGGTGACGGTCCTCAGCTGACCAGCAGCAGCGCGCCGACCGCCGCGAGCGTGCCCACGACGGCGAGCAGGGTGCTGGTCAGCACGAACCGCTTCACCGGCACCGCCACACCGGCCGCCCGACACCGTTCGAACCACAGCAGGGTGGCCAGCGACGCCCACGGCGCGGCCAGCGGGCCGACGTTCGTGCCGATCAGCAGGGCCAGCAGGCGGGTGTGGTCGGCGCCGGGCAGCACCGACTCACCGGCCAGGTACGCCGGCAGGTTGTTCACCGCGTTGGCCAGCAGCGCCCCGGTGCCGCCGGCACGCAGCGCGCCGGCCGCTCCACCGTCGGCCCCGACCAGGCCGGCCACCAGGTCGTCCAGCCCGTGCCGGCCGAGGGTCTGCACCACCAAAAACAGGCCGACGACGAAGAGCAGCAGCCGTACGGGCACCAGCCCGGGGCGCAGCGTCGCCGGGGAGCGGACCACGAAGCCCACCAGCACCAGCGCGAGCGCGACGCTGGAGGCGAGCCCGATCTCCACCCCGGCGAGGATGCCGGCGACGAAGAGCAGGCAACCGGCGAGCGCGGTGCGGTGCAGCACCGGGTCGGGCGGCACGTGCCGCTCCGGCGGGACGAAGCGTCCGCCGGCCGGCCGTTCGCGCCGCCACCAGCCGTACCAGAGCAGCACCATCGTGACCGCCACGGCGGCGAGCTGCGGCAGCGCCATCCGCTCGGCGTACGCCAGTGGCGTGAGGCCGACCCGGTCGGCGGCCAGCAGGTTCGTCAGGTTGGACACCGGCAGCAGCAGGCTGGCGGTGTTCGCCAGCCAGACCGTGGTGACCGCGAGCGGCGCGGCCGGGACCCGCAGGGTGCGCGCCAGCGCCAGCAGCACCGGGGTGAGCAGCACGGCTGTGGTGTCGAGGTTGAGCACGAGGGTGGTCACCGTGGCGAGGCCACCGCAGAGCAGGAACAGCGCCGCCCAGCGGCCGCGGGCGGCGATGGCCAGCCGGCTGGCCAGCACGTCGAAGACGCCGGCCACGGCGGTCAGCTCGGCCAGCACGATCACGGTGCCGAGGAAGAGCAGCAGCGGCAGGATGCGGTGCAGGGTCGCCGTGGTCTCGGCGCGGGGCAGCAGCCCGCTCAGCGCGCAGGCCGCACCGGCCACCGCGAGGACGACCGCCACCAGGTCGAGCGGGTGGGGGCGCCAGCGCGCGGTCGGCTCGGGCGGGGCGGGCGGCGCGCCGGCGGCAGACTTCACAGCTGACCACGTTGGCACATCACCCGCCGGCCCGGCCGGCCGCCCCCGCCCAGGTGACGGGCCCCACCGGGCTGCCCCCGATCGGGGCGCCGGCCTGCCGGGCAGGCGCCTGATCCACGCGGCTGACGTGGCCGGGCCCGGCCCCTCGACGAGAGGCCGGGCCCGGGTCGCGCGGTCGGTGCTACCAGCTCAGGTAACCGGGCTGGGTCTGCACGTTCAGCTCCTGGAACCGGGTCAGGTTGGCCGTCCAGGTCCGCCAGTCGTTCAGCTCCAGGACGTCCAGGCCCTTCTGGATGTCGTTGGAGTAGATGTTGCCGTTGTAGTAGTACGTCGACCAGGCGCCGCCCGTGACGGCCTGGGTGGCGGACAGCGGGCCCCGCTCCCAGTACGCGATCTCCTTGGGGTGGCGCGAGTCGGTGAAGTCCCAGACGGAGATGCCGCCCTGGTACCACGCCTGCACCATGATGTCCCGCCCGAGCACCGGGATCAGCGAGCCGTTGTGCGCCACGCAGTTCTCGGTCTCGGCGTTCGTCCGGGGGATCTTGTAGTAGCTGCGGAACGCCAGCGTCCGAGCGTCACCGCGGCCGGTGATGTCGTAGATGGCGTCCGCTCCCCGGTTGGGGCCGACGGTCTCGTTGCAGGTGGCCGCCCCGCCGCCGCCCAGCTCGTCGGTGAAGACGACCTTGGTGCCGGCGTTGTTGAAGGTGGCCGAGTGCCAGAAGGCGAAGTTGACCGTGTCGCGGACCTGGGTGATCACCCGGGGCGCTTCGCGGTTCTTGATGTCGAGCAGGATGCCGTCACCCATGCAGGCGCCGGCGGCGATGTCCTTCGACGGGTACGCGGTGATGTCGTGGCAGCCGGTGGTCGCCGAGCCGGTCTCGCTGCCCGGGAAACCGCCGTCCGGGAAGAGGTTCGGCGTCGAGATGACGGCCGCCTGGGTCGGCTTCTTCACCGGCACCTTGATGATGGAGATGGAGTCGTGCGGCGGCTGGCAGTCGGGGAACTCGGCCCGCGGGCTGTACGACGAGACGTACAGGTAGACGTTCTTGCGGTCCTTGCCCGGCACCAGCGTGTGGGTGTGCGACCCGCAGGCGGTCTCCACGGACTTGATGTAGCGCGGGTTGGCCTTGTCGCTGATGTCGAAGACCTTGATGCCCTCCCACGACTCCTTCACGGAGGCGGGCTGGGCGACGCTCGCGCACGAGTCGTCGCTGCGCGACGAGTCGGTGGAGACGAAGAGCAGGTCACCGTAGACGGAGATGTCGTTCTGCGAGCCCGGGCAGGACACCTGAGCGGTGATCTTGGGGGCGCTGGGCCGGGAGATGTCGTAGACGACGAACCCGTTGTAGTTGCCGGCGAAGGCGTACCTGCCCTGGAACGCCATGTCGCTGTTGAGCGCGGCCGTCGTGTCGAACGGCGCCTGCTTGGGGATGTTGGCGATCTGCCGCAGGTTGGGGCTGCTGCGGATCTCGTCGACGCCCGGGATGTCGGCGGCGGCGGCCTGTGGTGCCGCGGCCGGTGCTGCCTCCTGGGCGCTGCTCGGCGTCGCCACGGCGACGCTGGTCAGCAGCAGGCCCGTTGCGGCCAGGCTGACGATGCGGAGTTGTCGGAGCCGTGCGGTGGCCAACTTGATCATCGGCGGCGCCCTTCGAAAGGGGGGATGACGTTGTCGGTACCTTACCGAGACACGGAGATCATCGATGTGATCTGGGTCACATCTAACTCGACTCGTCAATGGATAGGATCGCTGCGACCTCGACCTGAGGGGGGTGTGGCATGACCGTCCGACGTGCTCGGTTACTGGCCGTCGTCATATCGGCGGCCATCATTGTGGTGCTGACGGTGCTGGCTGTCCGCGCCGCCGGCGACCCCGGCCGTCCGACCGCCGAACGCGGTTCGGCGTCACCGTCACCGACGACCAGCCCGACCGGTCCGCCACCCCCGCCGGTGCTCGTGCCCGGCCGCCCGGGGGAGCCGGCCGTCGCCCGGTCCGCCCAGGAGCTGCGCGACGACAGCCCACCCCGCTACAACGGCCTGGACACCGTCTTCGTCCAGATGATGATCCCGCACCACGAGCAGGCGCTGGAGATGAGCACGCTGGCCCAGGAGCGGGCTGCCGATCCTCGGATCCGCGCCTACGCCGACCGGATCCGCGCCGGCCAGGGCCCGGAGATCAAGGTCCTGCGCGGCTGGCTCGCCACCCGCGGGCTGCCCGAGACGGCGCCCGGTCACGACCACGCCGGCATGCGGGGAATGCAGTCACCCGAGGCGATGAGGCAGCTGACCGCCGCCCGGGGCGTCGAGTTCGACAGGCTCTTCATCGCGATGATGACCGACCACCACCAGGGCGCCGTCACCATGGCCACCGACCTGCTGTCGGTCGGCGTCGATGCGACCCTCAACGAGCTGGCCACCTCACTCGCCACCGAGCAGGCCATCGAGATCACCCGCCTGCGCGAGCTGACCCCGCCCTGACCGGCTGCCGGCCGGCCGCCACCAGCCACGACACGTACGCTGGGTGACCGTGAGACGCACGCTGTTCGGCCGCCCCCTGCGCGGCGTCGCCTTCGACGTGGCCGTCTCCGCCGTGGTGGCGTTCGTCGGCCTCGCCTCGGCGGTGGCCCAGCCCGGCGGTTGGGCCGCCACCGGCGTCGGCGTGGGCATGGCGGTGGCGCTGCTGTTCCGCCGCACCCACCCGGGCGCGGTGACCGTCGTCGTGGCGGCGCTCGCCCTGGTCCAGGTGATCGCCCGGTGGGGTCCGCTCGCCTTCGACGTCGCCGTCCTCATCGCGCTCTACAGCGTCGTGAAGTATGGCAGGCGCCTGCGCGACGGGGTGCTGGCCGGCGCGGTCGCCGCCGTGGGCGTGCTGCTCGCCGCCGCGCAGACCCCCGGCGTCATCGACTGGTGGGTGACCGCGCTGTGGTACGCGCTGGTCACCGGCGCGGTCTGGCTCGTCGCGCTGAACGTGCGGACCCGCCGCCTCTACGTGCTCAGCCTCGAGGAACGGGCCGCCACCCTGGAACGCGAGCGGGAGGCCGAGTCCCGGGTGGCGGTCGCCGAGGAGCGCACCCGGATCGCCCGCGAGTTGCACGACGTGGTGGCGCACAGCATGGCGGTGATGATCGTCCAGGCGGACGGGGCCCGGTTCATGCTCGACCGTGACCCCGAGCAGGCCCGCACGGCCGTGAAGGTGGTCGCCGACACCGGCCGTTCGGCGCTGGAGGAGATGCGCCGGCTGGTCGGGGTCCTGCGCGACGCGGGCCCGTCCGGAGCGGGCGGGTCGGTGGTGGCCGCCGACCCGGAGCACCGCCGGCTGGCCGTGGCCGAGCTGCCCGACCTGCTGGCCCGCTTCCGCGACGCCGGGCTGCGCATCCGCGACGGCGGCACCGGTCAGCCGCCGGCCCTGCCTCCGGGCCTGGAACTGACCGTCTACCGCGTGGTGCAGGAGGCGCTGACCAACGCACTCAAACACGCCGGCGTCGGGGCCGCCGTCGACGTCACCCTGACGTACACCGCCGACGCCGTCGTGGTCCGGGTCGTCGACGACGGCCGGGGCCGCCCGGTGGTCAGCCCGGCGCCGTCCGGCGGTCACGGTCTGCTCGGCATGCGCGAGCGGGTGGCGGTGTACGACGGCAGCCTCACCGCCGGCGCCCAGCCGACCGGGGGTTGGCAGGTCCAGGTCCGGCTACCGCTACCGTCGGAACCCTCGGCGGAGGTGATCGCGGCATGACGGTCCGGGTGGTGATCGTGGACGACCAGGCGCTGGTGCGCGCCGGGTTCCGGATGGTGCTGAGCTCCCAGCCCGACCTGGAGGTGGTCGGGGAGGCCATCGACGGCGCGGACGCCCTGCGGGTGCTGGCCCGCACCGATGCCGACGTGGTGGTGATGGACATCCGGATGCCCACCATGGACGGGGTGGAGGCGACCCGCCGGCTCTGCGCCGACCGGCCGTCGGGCCCGCCCCGGGTGCTGGTGCTGACCACCTTCGACACCGAGGCGGACGCGTTCGCCGCGCTACAGGCCGGCGCCAGCGGCTTCCTGCTCAAGAACGTCCCGCCGGAGGAGCTGCTGGACGCGATCCGGGTGGTGGCGCGGGGCGACTCGGTGGTCGCCCCGTCGATCACGCGGCGGCTGCTGGACCGCTTCGCCGGTCAGCTCGGCGCCGGCCCGACCGCCGACCCCCGGCTGGCCCAGCTCACCGAGCGGGAGCGGGAGGTGCTGCTGCTGGTCGCGCAGGGCCTGTCCAACGCCGAGATCGCCGCCAAGGTGCACGTGGCCGAGGCCACGGTGAAGACCCACGTCGGGCGGATCCTGGCGAAGCTGCACCTGCGCGACCGGGTCCAGGCGGTCGTGCTGGCGTACGAGAGCGGCCTGGTCACGCCCGGCCGGTGACCCGCCGTACGACCCGGGTCGTACGGCCGGCGGGCCGAGCGCTACCTCGGGCGTACGCGGGTCGAGCGCGCAGGTGGAGATCGATCGGATCGGACCGGCCATAGCGTCGGAGGGGTCCGATCCGCGCCTGCACCGGGAGCCCGCACATGATCCGATTGACCCTGCGCTCGCTGCGCGCCGAGGCGCTGCGCATGCTGCTCTCCGCGCTGGCCGTCGTGCTCGGCGTCGCGTTCATCGCCGGCACGCTGATCTTCGTCGACGGGATGCGCGCCGGCGCGTACGAGCGGGCCGGGACCTTCGACCGGCACACCGACCTCGGCGTCTACCCGAGCGGCGACAAGGCGCTGCCGGCGAGCCTGGTCGACAGGGTCCGCGCCGTCGACGGCGTGGCCGCCGCGGCCGGGGAGCTGACCGGGGCCGGAGGGCTTCTCGGCGCCGACGGCCGGCCGGTGCTCGGCTACGCCGTGCTCGCCGCCATCCCCACCGAGGCCGCCCTGCGCTCGTACGACGTGGTGTCCGGCCGCCTGCCCGACCGCGCGGGCGAGGTGGTGCTCGACGCGCCCACCGTGGCCGAGGAGGGCTTCACCCTCGGCGCCCCGGTCCAGATCGGCGGCACCGGCGGGGCGGCCCGCCCGTACACCCTGGTCGGTACGGTCGACGTGGCGGGCAGCGTGCGTGACGTCGGCGGGCCGTTCATCGGCCTGGTCGGTCCGGACGCGCTCGCGGTCAGCGGTGCGCGCGGCTATGGCCGGATCATGGTGGCGGCACGGCCGGGAACGTCCGAGACGGTGCTGGCCGACCGGCTGCGCGCGGTCGTCGGGGGTGCCGACGCCAGCGTGAAGGGCCGTCAGCAGATCCTCGACGAGGCCGTCGACGACGCGGTTCGGGACCTGAACCAGTTCATGATGCTGCTGCTCATCTTCGTCGGGGTCGCGGTGGTGGTGGCCGGCTTCGTGATCGCCAACACCTTCGCGATCGTGCTGGCGCAGCGCACCCGGCGGACCGCGCTGCTGCGCCTGGTGGGCGCGACCCGGGGGCAGGTCTTCCGGGCCGCCCTGCTGGAGTCGGCGCTGGTCGGGTTCGTCGCGTCCGTGCTCGGGGTGCTGCTCGGGGTGGCTCTCGCCGCCGGTATGCGGCTGCTGATGACCCGGCTGGACGTGCCGATCTCCGGTGGGCTGACCGTCGCCGGCTCGACCGTGCTGACCAGTCTGCTGCTCGGCACCGCGCTCACCGTGGCGTCCGCCCTGCTGCCCGCCTGGCGGGGGACCACTGTCGCCCCGGTGGCCGCGCTCACCGACGCCGCGGTGCAGCCCAGTCGGGGCGCCGGTCGGCTGCGCCTGATCTTCGGCGCGGTGGTGCTCGGTGCCGGCGTGGCGGCCCTCGCCGGCGCTGCCAGCGCCGGTCAGGTGCTGCTCGTGGCCGTCGGCGGCGTGTTGGCGTTCTTCGGGATCGTCCTGTTCGGGCCGGTGCTCGTCCCGGCGCTGGTCCGGGTGATCGGCTGGCCGGCCCGGCGGCTGTTCGGGATGACCGTGGGCCTCGCGGTGGCCAACGCCGTGCGCAATCCGCGCCGGATCGCCGCCACGGCGACCGCCCTGGTGATCGGGATCGGACTGGTGTCGGCGTTCGTGGTCGGCGCGCGCAGCACCAAGGACGGCATCGAACGCAGCGTCGACGCCGAGATCGGGACGGACTTCGTGGTCAGCGGCATCGGCCAGAACCTGCCCGCCGCGCTCGCCGGTGAGCTGGCCGCGCGCCCCGAGCTGGGCGTGGTGCACGAGCAGCGCAGCACCGTCACCGGCGACATCGAGGTCCGCGCCGCCCACCCGGCGCTGGTGGGGCGGACGCTGACCGGGGTGCTGGCCGGCGATGTCGGGCGGCTCGGGCCGGGGCAGGTCCTGGTGCACCGGGAGTTGGCGCAGGCGCGCGGCTGGCAGGTCGGCTCCGCCGTCACCATCGCGGGGCGGCCGTTCCGGGTGGCAGCGGTGGTCGCCGACGACGCGCCGGCCATGGTCGCCAGCGCGGCGCCCGAGGGGCATGTCATCGAGGTGGACGACGCGGACTTCGCCGCGCTCTTTCCCCGCGAGCGGGGCTTCCTGGCCGAGATCGACCCCGCCAGCGGCGTGAGCGCCGAAGAGGCCCGCGACGCGATCGAGGCGGTGCTGGCCCGCTATCCGACGGTGAACCTGATGGACCAGGGCGCGTACAAGAAGATGCTCACCGGCACGGTGGACATGCTGTTGGCCTTCGTCACCGCGCTGCTCGGCCTGGCCGTGGTGATCGCGCTGGTCGGCGTGGCGAACACGCTGAGCCTGTCGGTGGTCGAGCGCACCCGGGAGAACGCGGTGCTGCGGGCGGTCGGGCTGACCCGGGCCCGGATGCGGGCCATGCTCGCGGCGGAGGCGGTCCTGATGGCGCTGGTCGGCGCGGTGCTCGGCATCGGGCTGGGCACCGGTGTCAGCGCCGCCGCGATGGCGCTGCTGGCCCGTCTCGGCGGTGACTTCCACGTGGTGCTGCCGCTCGGTCAGCTCGGCCTGATCCTCGGCGTGGCAGTGCTGGCCGCCCTGCTGGCGTCGGTGCTGCCGGCCCGTCGGGCGCTGTCGCGGCCCGTCGTCGAGGCGCTCGCCGGCCAGTGATCTCGGCCGTCTCCGTCTCGCGGCCTTCGGGCGGACATCCGCCGGCCGGTCCCGCCGTCTTCCCCGGCGGCGGGACCGGCCAGCGGTGCCGGGTCTAGAGGCGCTCGACCATCTCGCCGACGCACCGGTTGCGGGTGTCGAAGACGTAGCGGGCGTGCCGGACCACCAGGTCGTAGTCGAAGCTGTCGTGGTCGGTGACGACCACCACCGCGTCCGCGGCCCGCACCTCCCGCTCGGTGAGCTCGACGATGGTGACCCCGGCGGGAATGTGGTGGGCCTCCGCGTACGGCTCCACCGCGTAGACCTCGGCGCCGAGGGCCTGCAACCGGCGGGCCACGTCGACGGCGGGGGAGTCCCGCATGTCGCCGGTGTTCTTCTTGTACGCGAGCCCGAGCAGCAGCAGTCGGGCGCCGCTCACCGCCCGGCCAGCCCGGTTCAGCCCCGCCATGATCCGCTGCGCGACGTGCTCGGGCATCTCGTGGTTGACGTCGTTGGCCAGCTCGATGAACCGGAACTGCCGGCCGAGGCGCCGTTTGACCTGCCAGGACAGGTAGCACGGGTCGATCGGCAGGCAGTGCCCGCCGACACCGGGGCCGGGCCGGAACGGCAGGAACCCGAACGGCTTGGTCTCGGCGGCGTCGATCGCCTGCCAGACGTCGATGTCCAGGTGGTGCGAGAGCATGGTCAGCTCGTTGATCAGCGCGATGTTGACCTGGCGGAACGTGTTCTCGATCAGCTTGGTCAGCTCGGCGACCCTCGTGGAGTCCACCGCGACGGTGCGCTCCACGAGGCGCTGGTAGAACCCCTGCACCCGGGCCAACGACACCGAGTCGACACCGGAGACCACCTTCGGGGTGTTCTCCAGTCGCCAGGTCGGGTTGCCCGGGTCGATCCGCTCGGGGCTGTAGCCGAGGTGGAAGTCGCCGGGGCTGGTCAGCCCGCTGGCCGACTCCAGCAGCGGTCGGAGCAGCTCCTCGGTGGTGCCCGGATAGGTGGTGGACTCCAGGATCACCGTGCAGCCCGGCCGCACGTACGGGCCGATGCCGACGCCGGCCTGCTCGACGAAGCTCAGGTCCGGGGTGCCGTCGCGCAGCGGGGTGGGCACGGTGATGACGCAGATGTCGAAACCCTCGGCGTCGGTGTACTCCGTGCTGGGGCGGTACCGACCGCTGCCCAGCGCGCGGCCCAGCCGGTCGGTGGGGATGTCCTCGACGAAGGACTCACCGGACGCGAGCCGCTTCACCCGGTCGGCGTCGACGTCGAGGCCGACGACGTCCAGGCCCGCCTCGACGGCGCGCATGGCCAGCGGCAGTCCGACGTACCCCTGGCCGATCACGACCAGCTTCTCAGCGCTCACCCGGGCTCCCGCGGCAGATGGTGGAAATGACCTGCGGAGAGCCTAGAGGGGTCTTCGGCCGTGTAAGTCCGTTTTGGGGATATCGGTGCTGGTGCGACGGCTGGTCAGCCGCCCACCGGGTCCTCCGGGCCGGTCGGCGGCGCCGTGGTGGGGACCGGCTCGGTCGGGGGCGGGTTGCTCGGCGGCGGGTCGGACTTCGGCGGGTCGCTGGGCGGGGGCGCGGTGGTCGCGCTCGGCGTCGCCGACGGCGGGCTGGACGACTGGGAGGGCTGCACGCTCGGCGTGGCGGTGACCGACGCCGACGCGGTGGCGTCCGGGACGGTCGGCCGGTTCGGGCGCTCCGGGTCGTCCGTGCTCTGCTCGTTCGCCGCCGGCAGCTCCGCCTGCTGGGTCGGCCCCTGCGTCACGGAGGTCGTCGGCAGGTTGACGGCCGGCTCGTCGTCGCCGGTGTTGCGCGCCGCACCCAGTGCCGCCCCGAGGCTGATCAGGGCGACCAGCATCGCGGCCGCCGCGCCGACCAGTGGCCCGCGACGTCGCTGACGCCCGGCATCCGCCGTGCTCGCCACCGCCGCGCCGACCGGCACGTCGGTGCGGGTACCCGGTCCGGCCTCGCGCAGCGGAACCGACGCCGCCATCGCCGTCGGCGGCTCGCCGCCGGTGACCGCGGTGCGGGCGGCCTCGGCCATGGCCGAGCCGCTGGTGAAGCGGTCGAGCGGATCCTTGGCGAGGGCCCGCGACACCAGGGCGCGGACCGCCTCCGGGATGTCGTGCGGCAGCTCCGGCGGCTCGTCGTCCAGGTGCCGGACGGCGACCTGGAGGGGGTTGTCCCCGGTGAACGGTGGACCGCCGGTGAGGCAGCAGTAGGCGACCGCGCCGAGCGCGTAGATGTCGGTGGCACCGCTGACCGGACGACCGGCGGCCTGCTCGGGCGCCATGTAGAGAGCGGTGCCGGGTACCGCGTTGGTGCTGGTGATGCTGGTCACGTTTGTGGAACGGGCGACGCCGAAGTCGACGAGGACGACCGTGCCGTCCTCCTGGACCAGCAGGTTGCTGGGCTTGACGTCGCGGTGCACGATGCCGCCCCGGTGCGCCGCGCTCAGCGCGTGCGCCGCCTGGGCCACGATCGACATCGTCTCGGCCACGTCGAGCCGGCCGGCCGCCTCGATCCGCTTGGACAGCGGCTCACCCTCGACGAACTCCATGACCAGGTAGTCCGCCCGACCGCCGTCGGGCAGGTCGTCCTCGCCGCAGTCGTACACCTGCACGATGCCGGGGTGCCGCAGAGCCGCCATGATCCGTGCCTCGGCCCGGAAACGGGCGATGAAGTCCGGATCGGAGACCAGCGCCGGCAGCAGGACCTTGACCGCGACCTGTCGGCCGAGGACCAGGTCCGAGGCACGCCAGACGTCGCCCATGCCGCCGGTGGCGACACGTTCGTCCAGGCGGTACCGCCCGCTGAGCACGACCTCCGATGACAACACAGCATTACCGTACCCAGAGTGGCGGGCAACGGCGCGCTGCGGTTGATCGGCCGCGTGGTCGTACCCGCCGGTCCGTCCGGTCTGACCTCTATGGACGCGGTCGGATCTGTGACGGCTCGACGACGGCGGGTGACAAAACCCGACACATCCCGGCGTACGCTTGCCGGATCACCGCCCCGGGCCGCCTACCGGCCCGGGGAGCGTCCTGCGGTTCACACCTGTTACGGCGGCACGCCGGTCTGGCGGCTTGATAATTGTCACTCTTCCGTGACGCGACCCCGACTTGTCGCTCGGATGGTCCCCTTTTACCGTTAGCCCGGCTCGGGGCCGCCCGGCCGGCCGTGCGTCGAGAGCCGAGAGCCATCGCGCCGGTGCGGACGCCCCGGCCGGCCCGGACGCGGGCGCGAAGCGAATTCGGTGGAGGGCGGTGCGCGTGCGGGAGCCGGCGGGGTCGACGGTTCGCGCGCGGACGCAGGCGTGGCGCGTCGGGCCGGGCCGCCGTCCCGAGCCACCCGTGAGCCGCGGATGACCGGCGAGCTGTCCGAGGCGGTCACCGCCGCGCAGGCCGGGGACGAGGACGCCTTCCGCTTCCTGTACCGCAGCCTGCAGCCGGGCCTGCTGCGCTACCTGACCGCCCTGGTCGGGGCGGACGCCGAAGACGTGGCGTCGGAGACGTGGTTGCAGATCTCCCGGGACCTGCCCAACTTCACCGGCGGTGAGTTCCGCGCCTGGACGGTCACCATCGCCCGTAACCGGGCCATGGACCATCTGCGCCGGCTGCGTCGACGACCGTCGCTGCCGGTCCCGGTGCAGGCGCTCACCGAGTTGGCCGGCGACGGCGACACCGCCGAGCGGGCCGGCGAGACGATCAGCACCGAGGCCGCCCTGGCGCTGATCGCCACGCTGCCTCCGCGCGAGGCCGAGGCGGTGCTGTTGCGGGCCGTGATCGGGTTGGACGCGGAGTCGGCCGGTCGGGTGCTGGGGCGTCGGGCCGGGGCCGTCCGGACCGCCGCCCACCGTGGGCTGCGGCGGCTGGCCACCCTGCTGGACCGGCAGACGGTGACCGCACCGCCATCCGACGGTGCCGTCACGACCGGGGCGCCCGGCACGCCGGGCCGGGTGTCCGCGCCGACCACGCGGCCTGCGCCTGCCGCGCCGCGCGGGGTGTCCGTGCCGAACGCGCCGGGCGGGGTGTCCGCGCCGGGCGGGGTGTCCGTGCCGAACGCGCCGGGCGCGACTGCGGCGCCGGCCCTCGGCGCCGACGGCGTCGCACCGTCGGTCGGCGCTGAGGTGGTTCCGCCACCTCGCGGACGCACCAGCCGATCCCGGCGGACGTCACACGCCGAGCAGGCGGACGGCTGACGTGAGGGGATTCCGGATGAACCCGTACCGGCCGGACCGGCACGCCGGCCGTGCCGAGACCGAACGGCTGCTCGACGCCACCCGCATCGACGCGGCCGTCTACCCCGAGGCGTCCCTCCGCGCTGGCACGTCTGCGGACTTCGACGCAGCCGTCGACTCCGACGGGGCACTCCACGTCGACGCAGCCGTCGACTCCGACGCGGCACTCCACGTCGACGCGGCCCTCGACCTCGACGCGGGCGAGCGGTCCCGCGCGCCCGCCGCCTCGCAGGCGGCGGCCGACCCGCTGGCGCGGCTGCTCGCC
>NZ_JBEXIA010000044.1:0-47559 GCF_040608335.1 Micromonospora sp. NPDC005194
GCCGAGCCCACACCCGTCACCGGCCGACGCAGCCGACCCGAGCCGGCACCGGGCAGCGCCCCGCTGGCGTCGCCGCGCCCGCTCGGGCCGCCGCCGGTCGCCCCCGCTCCGGTCACCCCTCCGCCGATCGCACCCGCGCCGATCGCCCCGGCCGCGGTCGCCGGCCCGCCGGTGTCCGCGCCTCCCGGGCGTGCCGAGCCCATCCCGAGCCGAATCGACGGCCCGACCAACCGGCCGGTCTCGTCGCCGCCGCCCCCGCCGCCGGGGATCACTCCCATCGCGCCGGCTCAGCGGGGCACCGTGCCGCCGGCCGAGGCGGGCGAGCCGTTCCGGCCGACCCTCACCACCGCCGCGATCAACCACGCGCGGGCCGAGCGGCAGCGCACGGTCATTCCGCCCCGCCCGAAGACCAACGGCGAGCGGCAGAGTCACGTGCAGCGGCCGGTCGAGGAGCCGCCCACCGGCGGGTTCAGCGCCACCGACCTCAGCATCCCGGTGCCCGCTCCCCGGCCGGGTCAGGAGTCGGCACCCCCGGGTTCCCGGGCGAACTGGCCCCTGGTCAACAACCCGGAGGACCCGGCCGACAGCTCGCCGAACAACCCCGTCGCCTACTCGTACGGCGGCAACCGCGTCGACGCCCCGACCGATCCGGGCCGGGCCGACGGTCGGGTCACGCCGCCCTGGCTGGCCGACGACCTGCCCCAGGAGCCACCCATGCTGCGGCTGGTCGAGCCGCCGCCGCTGGCGGACCGGGCACTGCGGGAAGGGCTCAACCCTCCCCCCGGTGATCCCCGCCTGGAGACGCCGCCGCTGCGGCTGGTCGACCGGGAGCAGGCCGCCCGCAACAACCGTCAGGCGCCCCGCGTCGAGCGGGCCGCCGAGCACCGGCCGCCTCCCCCGGTCGAGCACCGACCCCCGCCGGTCGAGCACCGACCGCCGCCGGTGGCCGACGAGGGCGACGGTGATCTGCTGATCTTCGCGCAGGCCAAGTCGGCGTGGTTCGTCGGGCACACCGAGGAGGAGTCCGACCTGGACTGGTCGACCACGGCCGACACCGGGTGGCAGGCCGCCGAGCAGGCAGCCCGCCCCGCGGTGGGCGCCGAGACCAACGCCGGGCTGCCGAAGCGCGTCCCGCAGGCCAATCTGGTCCCGGGTTCCCCGCTGCGCGAGGAGCGCCCACTGCGGATAGTGCGCGATGCGGCGAGCCTCGCGGAGAACACCACCGGCTACTTCCGCGGTTGGCGTCGCGGGCAGGAGATCGGCGGGTTCGCGGTGGGCGGCCGACCGGGCCGGGAGGCCGCCGGCGGCTGGGACTTCAGCCGCGACCACGGGGACCGCGACGACGACCGGGAGTACGAGTACCGCTCCGCCGGCTACCAGTCCTGAGCGACTCTCTCCCGTACGCGTTCCTTCCGCCCTCAGCCGTACACCGGCTGGGGGCGGAAGTGCGTTCAGGGGCCAACCAGACCGGCCCGCGCACACGCGGGTAGGGCGGCCCGAACGACCGCGCGCCAACGCAAGAGATCCTGGAAGGAACCCGCCCCGAAGGGCCGGACACCTTCCAAGATCTCTTGGGCGGAGCCGTACCCGCCCCGGGCAGCATTCAGCGCCCGGTGGCGGCCAGGGCCACCACCGGGCGCGAGAGCGTCCCGATCAGGCCGGGGCGACGGCGCGCGTACGGCGCATGGTGAGCACGTACTCGACCAGCGAGATCAGCACGTGCTTCGTCGACTCCCGGTTACGGGCGTCGCAGGCCACGACCGGCACGTCGCTCGAGATCGCCAAGGCGTCCCGGACGTCCTGCGGGTCGTGGTACTGCATCCCGTCGAAGCAGTTGATGGCCACCAGGTACGGCAGCCGCCGGTGCTCGAAGAAGTCGATCGCCGCGAAGCAGTCGGCCAGCCGGCGGGTGTCCACCAGCACGACCGCGCCGATCGCGCCCCGCACCAGTTCGTCCCACATGAACCAGAATCGGGTCTGACCCGGCGTACCAAACAGGTACAGGATCAGGTCACGGTCGATCGAGATCCGGCCGAAGTCCATGGCCACCGTGGTCGTCGTCTTGCCCGGCACCTGCCGGGTGTCGTCGACGCCCACGCCAGCGGAGGTCATGATGGCCTCGGTGGTCAGCGGCGTGATCTCCGAGACCGAGCCGACCAGCGTCGTCTTACCGACGCCGAATCCACCGGCGATAACGATCTTCGCCGACGTCACGCGCCCACTCGGGTTCGGTGGGCGGTGCGACATGTCAGAGCCTGCGAAGTCCACTCAGCACCCTCTCCAGCAGTTCAGTGCCCACCGCGTCGTCGGAGTCGTCCAGGATGGTCGGCTCGTGGACCGCGACCAGGCCGTCCGTCGCCATGTCGGCGATGAGCACCCGGGCCACACCGAGCGGGAGCTGCATCCGCGCCGCGATCTCGGCGAGCGATTGCACGCGTCCGTCACACAGCGCGGCGATGTACTGGTGTTCGCGGCCCTGGCCGCCGTTGCCATTGGCAGCGGCCCGACCGCGCACCGTCGTCTCGACGAGCGCCTCCAGCGCGATGTCGAGCCGGGGACGGGTTCGACCACGGGTCACGGCGTATGGACGGACCAACGCTCCGGTCGGTTCGTCACGATCGGCCATGTCGCCGCTCACCTCCTTCGCACCCCGTACCGGCTCCCACCGGTGGAACTCGTCGTTCTTGTCGTTTCAGTTGCGCCGACCACACGATCGGCGAGGCGTCAGCCCAGCATGCCCGCGGCCGCACGCGGCTGCGGGGTCAGGGCGTCGCCCACCCGGTCGACCAGTAGTGCCATCTCGTAGCCGACCTGCCCGACGTCGGAGCTGCGGGCCGCCAGCACGGCGAAGGACGAACCATCCGAGATGGACATCAGGAACAGGAAGCCATTGTCCATCTCCACGACGGTCTGGAGCACCGCGCCTCCCTCGAAGCAGCGGGCTGCCCCCTGGGTGAGGCTGACCAGACCGGACGCGATCGCGGCGAGCTGGTCTGCCCGGTCCCGCGGCAGGTCCCGTGACGACGCGAGGAGCAGGCCGTCCGCCGAGACGGCGACCGCATGTGCGACACCGGGCACCCGGTCGGCGAAGTTGGCCAGCAGCCAACCAAGATCCTGCGTAGTTGTCATCCTTCTTGCTCCTTCTGCCCGCTCCCGGCCGCTGGGCCTGAGCCAGACTGCGAGGATTGCTGCCCTCCCGGAGTCGCCTCCGGGCTGGTCGGGTTGTCCGAGGTGCTACGCCCTCGCTGCACGCCCCGGTGGTAGGCGGAGAGCAGGCCACGGACCGCCTCCGGGGAACGTCGCTGGACCGAGGTGGTGGGCTTCTCCACCGCGCCCGGCACCAGCTGCGCCATCGGCTTGCGCTTCGGCAGACCGGTCGTGGTGGTCTCGTTGACCGGCGCCGCCGTGGCCGCTGCCGAGGCGGCACGCCAGCCGTCGTCGGCGGCGGTCTGCCAGCCGTTGGTCTGCGATTGGGGCCGGCGGTTCGGCAGGCTCTCGGCGAGGCCGGGGCGTGCGCCCCCGTTCGCTGTCGACCCGTTGTCCTGCGGCGCTCCTCCGGCCGTCGGAGTGTCTGCCATCGGCGTGTTACCTGTCGTCCCGGGTGATGTCTTGTGGACTGCCCGACCGGTGGCCTCGACCGCCGCGAACTGCTGGGTCGCGTCACCGCCACCGCCGTTCGCCGCCGGCTTGTCGCCGGCCGCGGCCTCCTCCGGACCCGGACGGCGGGTACGGAACCAGGCGGACTCGAGCTCCCGGAAGATCGGCAGCTCCATGGTCTCGTCCGCGTACCGCTGGCGGTTCTGGGCCTGCGGCTGCTGCGGTGCCGGGCGGGTCTGCGCCGGCGGACGCGACGCCTGGGCCTGCTGAGCCTGGGCCTGCGGGGCCGGAGCCTGCTGAGCCGGAGCCTGCGGGGCGCGGACCTGCTGAGCCTGGGGCGCCGGAGCCGGCGGCTGGGCCGCGGTGCTCGGCTGGTCGCCGGGGCGCGGCACCCGGGGCAGCTCCGTCGTCATGTCCAGGGCGGCGGCGAGCCGCTCGGGCACCGGCGGGGTCTGCGTGTCCCGCTCGCCGCCGGGCACCGGCGGCCAGGCCGGCGGCGCCGGGGCGCTGGGCGCCGGAGCGGGCGGGGCGGACCGGGGCGTGAAGCCGCTGAACGACTGGCCGGAGGCCGGGGGCGCCGAGTACGGCTGACCGGACGCCGGGGAGGCCGAGACCGGCGACGCGGACACCGGCGGACCGGCGTACGGCTGGCCGGAGGCCGGAGCGGCGGACACCGGCGGGCTGCCGTACGGCGCACCCGAGTAGGGCTGACCGGAGTACGGCTGACCGGAGTACGGCTGACCGGACGCCGGCGAGGCGGAGACCGGCGCACCGGAGTAGGGCTGCGCGGAGACCGGCGGCGCGGAGTACGGGTGCACCTCCGGGCTGCTGGGCAACTGCCGGGGAATGGCCGGCTGCTGGCCGGTGGTCGTCGGCTCGTCGCCGGCCCGCCGCTGCGGCAGCGGGTCGATGGGCTGGCCGTTGGCCGTCCGGGGCGCGAACCCGTCGCCGCCGTTGACCCCGTTGCTCGCGCTCGCGCCGGTCAGGTCCGACCAGGCGGGCATCGAACGGTACGCACCGGTGTTGGCGGGCGTGCCGGCGCCGTTGCGCGAGGCCGGGTCGAACGGCCGGCCGCCCAGCGTGACCTGGTTGCCGGACTCGCCGGGGCGGGGTCCGTTGCCCAGCGCGGGCAGCGCGCCGAGGACCGGCGCGGGCCCACCGTGCTGCGGGCCGGCCGCGGGCAGGGCCGGCGGCTGCTGCACCCGGCCGGCGAGCGCGCGGGGCACCAGCACCGAGGTGGGCAGGGTCACGTCGGCGACCGTGCCGCGGTCGGCGCCGGGGCGCAGCTCGACGCGGACGCCGTGCCGCGACGCCAGGCGGGCGACCACGACCAGGCCCATCATCCGGGAGACAGCCACGTCCACCTGCGGCGGCGTCGCGAGCTTGTCGTTGAGCTCGTGCAGCTGCTCGCGGCTGATGCCGATGCCGCGGTCCTCCACGTACAGCGAGGCGCGGTCACCGACCCGGCGGGCCTCGACCATGACCTGCGAGTCCGGAGGGGAGAACGCGGTGGCGTTGTCGAACAGCTCGGCGATGAGGTGCACCAGATCGTTGACCGCGTGCGCGGCGACCTCGATGTCGCGGTCGATGACCCCGAACTCGATCCGGGTGTAGTGCTCGACCTCGGACTGCGCCGCGCGCAGCACGTCGATGAGCGCGGCCGGCTCACGCTGCACGCGGGTGGAGTCGGCGCCCGCGAGGACGAGCAGGTTCTCGTCGTTGCGGCGCATCCGGGTGGCCAGGTGGTCGAGCTGGAACAGCTCGGCCAGCCGGTCCGGGTCCTCCTCGCCGCGCTCCAGTCGGTCGAGGTGCCCGATGAGGCGGTCGACCAGGATCTGCGAACGACGGGCCAGGTTGACGAACATGGTCGCGACGGAGGCGCGCAGGGCCGCCTGCTCGGCGGCCGTCCGGACGGCTTCCAGGTGAACGGCGTTGAACGCCTCGGTCACCTGGCCGAACTCGTCCTTGCTGCGGACCGGCAGCGGCTCGGCGATCTGGTTGGCCAGCTGCACCGGGGAGAGCTGCCCGACGACCTGCGGGTCACGGAGTCGGGCCACCGCCTGCGGCAGCCCGTACTGGGCGACGGAGAGGGCGCCCTGACGCAGCTCACGCAGCGAACGGGCCATCGAGCGGGCGACCAGGTACGCGAAGAGGATGGCCAGCAGCAGCATGCTGAGCAGCAGGCCGGTCTCCAGGAACACCTGGCGCTGGACGTCCGAGCGCAGGTTGTCGGCCTCGGCGACCACGTCCCCGTCGAGCTTCGTCTCGACGGCGCGGATCAGCTTGGCGTTGGCCGTCATGGCCGAGTCCCACTGGTCGGGGCCGAACGGGGCGCCACGCATGTCGCCGGTGGTGTTGCCGTCGATCCAGCCGGTGTAGTTCTGCGCCTCGCGGCGGTCACCGCCGGCGACCGTCTGGTCGTGGTACTTCGCCTCGTCGGGGCTCGCGACCGCCTTGAAGCTCTGCAGAGCCTGCTGCTGGCCGGTGCCGCTGGCGATGTAGTCGGTGCGCAGCGCCGGGGTCAGCCGCTGGCCGCCCTGCACGCCCAGCGCGCGGTGGACGACGACCCGGCGGACGGCGAGGAACTCCTTCTCCCGGGCGACCGCCGCGGCGGCGCGCATCCGGTCGCTCAGGTCGTTGTCGCCGGCGAGCTGGGTGGCCGAGTCACGGATGGCGAGCAGGTCGTTGATCAGACCCTCGTACGCCTGGATGGCCTCGGCGAGCTTCAGCTTGCCGTTGAACACCTGACTGCGGACGCCCGGCAGCTCCTGCAGGTTCTGGTCGATGCCGTCGAGCAGACCCTCGAGGCTGCCCGGCAGGTCCTCGACGTCGCCCCGCTGCTGCCGGTACGGGCCCGTCGCCTGGTCGACCCGGGAGTTGACCCGGTTGTAGGCCTCCTGGTACTGCGCCTTCGGCTGCGTCCCCGTGGCCTGCAGCAGCAGCACGGCGGTGGTCCGCTCGTCCTGCAGCGTGTCGACCAGGTCACCCGAATAGCTCGACAGGTTGGCCAGGTCGCCGGCTCGGTTGGCATTGTTGAGCGTGTCCAGGTGGTCGACGAGACCACTGGTGCCCACGACGACCGTGGCGATGGTCGGCACGATCATGATGAGACCGAGCTTGGACCAGATCGGCATGTCCCGGAGCCGACTGGCCGGCCGGCGCAGCCGCGACAGGAAGGAGCCCGCCGTCTTTGGCCGTTTGCTCACGTCACCGCCCTCGCGATTACAGCTTGAACGCGTTGCCCCGGGCAACGCCCAGCGACCGACCCGGCGGGTCGGACCCCCGAGATTCCATCACGCCGGTCGGCAAGAAGAAAGCCCAGGTTGTCACCGGCCGAAGGTGTGATGAGATGTTGATGCGATTTGATAGCAGTCCGTCTGGCCGGAGTAACTGAAGGTAATGGAACATCCCCACCGCGTTGTCCTGCTCGCCGGCCCCTCAGGCTCCGGAAAGTCGTACATAGCGCAGCAAACCGGGTTGCCGGTGCTGTGTTTGGACGACTTCTACAAGGACGGCGATGACCCTACGTTGCCGCGCCGAAACGGCCAGGTCGATTGGGAATCACCGCAGTCCTGGGACGCCCTGACCGCCGTCGAAACGATTGCTCGGCTCGCCCGCGAGGGCCGTGCCGATGTGCCGGTTTATGCGATCGGCGCGGATCGACGGGTGGCCACCCGGCCATTTGATGTCGACGGATCGCCACTTTTCGTGGCCGAAGGGATTTTCGCCGCCGAGATCGTCGAGGAGTGCCGCCGCCGCGGGCTGCTCGCCGGGGCGTACGCGCTGCGCCGTCCGCGCGGGGCGACCTTCCTGCGCCGGCTGGCCCGCGACCTGTCCGAGCAGCGCAAGGCGCCCCGGGTGCTGGTCCGGCGCGGGGTGGCCCTGCTGCGGGCGGAGCCCGCGGTGCTGCGCCGGCAGATGGGGCTGGGCGCCGAGGCGGCCCGAGCCCGGGAGGTGCTGCGCCGGGTGGCCGGCCTGCTCGCCGGCCACCACCCGCACGGCCGCGAAGGCCACCCGCGGGGCTGAGGGCGCCCGCAGAGCCGAGGAGGCCACCCGCAGGGCCGAGGCCCCCTCAGGGCAGCAGCTTGGCGTACGCCGGCTTGATCACCTCGTCGATGATCCGCAGTCGCTCGTCGAACGGGATGAAGGCGCTCTTCATCGCGTTGATGGTGAACCACTGCAGCTCGCGCCAGCCGTAGCCGAACGTCTCCACCAGCAGCGACATCTCCCGCGACATGGAGGTGCCGCTCATCAGCCGGTTGTCGGTGTTGACGGTGGCCCGGAACCGCAGGTCGCGCAGGAGCCCGATCGGATGGTCGGCGATCGAGGCCACCGCGCCGGTCTGCACGTTCGACGAGGGGCAGAGCTCCAACGGGATCCGCTTGTCCCGCACGTACGCGGCCAGCCGGCCCAGCGCGCCGTCGGGGGCGATGTCGTCCACGATCCGTACGCCGTGACCGAGCCGGTCCGCGCCGCACCACTGGATCGCCTGCCAGATCGACGGAAGCCCGAACGCCTCACCGGCGTGGATGGTGAAGTGGAAGTTCTCGCGCTGCAGGTATTCGAAGGCGTCCAGGTGCCGGGTGGGCGGGAAGCCCGCCTCGGCGCCGGCGATGTCGAAGCCGACCACCCCCGCGTCGCGGTGCCGCACGGCCAACTCGGCGATCTCCTGTGAGCGCGCCGCGTGCCGCATGGCGGTGAGCAGGGTGCCCACCCGGATGGTCAGGCCGGCCTCGACGGCCTGGGCGGTGCCCTCGGCGAACCCGGCCAGCACGGCCTCGACCACCTCGTCCAGGCTCAGGTCCCGTTCCAGGTGCTGCTCGGGGGCGAAGCGCACCTCGGCGTAGACGACCCCGTCGGCGGCCAGGTCCAGCGCGCACTCCCGCGCCACCCGGCGCAGCGCCGGCCCGGTCTGCATGACCGCCACGGTGTGCGCGAACGTCTCCAGGTAACGCTCCAGCGACCCGGAGTCGGCGGCTTCGACGAACCAGCGTCCGAGCGCCTCCGGGTCGGTGGTGGGCAGCTCGTGCCCCACCTCCGCGGCCAGCTCGACGATCGTCGCCGGCCGCAGCCCTCCGTCGAGGTGGTCGTGCAGCAGCGCCTTCGGGACCTTGACGATGTCCTCGTACCGGATTGCCATGCTCCGACCCTAGTCATGCCTGAGCCGGATACGGGCGGTGGTGCCGCTGCCGCCGCCCGCGCCAGCGGTGCGGGCTCCCGGGCAGCCGGGCTCCCGCACCGCCGCGCTATGCGAGAGCGGTAAAGCCGAATCCGGCGTCGGCCAGCACGAGCAGGCTGAGCGCCGCCAGCACGGCGGAGCTCACGCCGAGGCTCCACCGCAACGCCCTCGGTGCCTGCCGACGAGCGGCCAGCACGAACAGGACCAGGGACACGACCGCACCGCCGGGTGCGCTGGCGACCAACGTGGCGAGCACGACGCAGCAGACGGCCACCACGGTGAACCGACGCTGCCGATCCAATCGGGGCGGCACCTCGACGCGTTCCGCGGTCATCGTCACCCTCCTCTTCCCGGTCTTTCCGAGTCTACGACGGTCCGGCGTCAGGCATCCCGGAGCGCGCTCACACCCCGCCCTTTTCGGCCCGCACCGAGCCGTCGCGGTAGCTGTAGAGCCGGATCCACGGGTCACTTTCGGCGACGCACGCCAGACGCACGGTGCAGAGCTCGAACTGCGCCTGCACGTAACTGGTGTAGTAGGAAACCCCGTAGAGATCGGTGTGCTTGACGTTGTTCGGGCCGCTCCTGACGCCACGGTACTTCCAGCCCTGCACCTGACCCGGGCCGTAGATGTAACCGGCGGTGTCCGGCGTAGAGATGCGCGTGATGGTGCGCCTGCCGTAGTTGTAGCAGTAATAGACGGACTCGGTGAACCTCCACAGCTTCGCCTTGGTGACCCCACCCTTGAAATAGAGGGTGGCGCCGTTGGTCTTGCAGCTATCGCCGCCGGACGCGGAGCCCGCGCCGTCCGGAGTCGGCCAGTCGGCCGGCGGCTGACCGAGCGCACCGGACTCGACCGGGTCGGGATCCTGCAACTCGATGCCGTCCGGATCCGTCGGGACGGATTCCGGGATCGCAAGCAGTTCCTCGGTGGACAGCGTCGCTAGGATTGCCCAGTCCACGGTCAGCCCCGTGCTCGACGCGGACGTCTGCAGAGCCGCGGTGGCAGCCGCCAGGGCGGTCGCGTGGGCGTCGTCCTCGGCGTATGCCGGGGTGGAGAGGCCGACCACGGCGACACCAGCCACAAATGCGGCGAGCAGCGTTCGGCTTAAGGAGCGTTCAATGCGCATGTACATCCCCCATGTCTCAAGTAATGACGAGCGGAGGCTAGCAAGCTAATTGGATCTCGTTCGACCACGACGACTCATCGGTAATTTCGCTATTCATCAAGTTGAAATAGTATTTAATAGACAGATTGGTTATGTCGGGCATCGTGTCCGGCGCTGACCGCGCAGCTCACCGACCTCCGTTGGCCGGCCGACACTCAACGCAGCACGCGTCGACTCTCGGCCCGACATAGGATCTGGCGGTGGCAGACCCCGCACCCACCCCGCTGGCACCAGTGGCGGCCCGGCTGCGCTGCCCGGTCTGCGGCGAACCGCTGGCCGAGACGACCGCCGGCACCGCCTGGGCGCTGCGGTGTCCGCGCGGGCACAGCTTCGACGTGGCCCGGCAGGGGTACGTCAACCTGCTCGCCGGCCGCGCACCGCACTCCGGGGACAGCGCCGAGATGGTGGCCGCCCGCGCCGACTTCCTCACCGCCGGGCACTACGACCCGGTCTCGGACGCCCTGGCCGCCGCCGCGACGCAGGCCGTGCAGCACCTGCGCGAGGTGTCGTCGCTCGACGCGTACCCCCTGGTGGTGGATGCCGGCGCGGGCACCGGCCGATACCTCGGCGCGGTGCTGGCGGCGCTGCCGGACGCCGTGGGTCTGGCCCTGGACGTCTCCAAGCCGGCGCTGCGTCGCGCGGCCCGGGCGCATCCCCGGGCGGCCGCGGCGCTCGCCGACACCTGGCAGCGGCTGCCCCTCGCGGACGGCTCGACGGCCGTGCTGCTGAACGTGTTCGCCCCGCGCAACGGCGCGGAGTTCCACCGGGTGCTCGACCCGGCCGGCACGCTGCTCGTGGTGACGCCCGCCGCCGACCATCTCACCGAACTGGTGGACGCCCTCGACCTGCTGCGGGTCGACCCGGACAAGGCCGACCGGGTGGCCGCCAGCCTGGGCGGGCACTTCACGCCGGTCAGCTCGACGGTGCACCGCGCGGAGCTGGCGCTGACCCGGCCGGAGGTCGCCACGCTGGTCGGGATGGGTCCGAGCGCCTGGCACACCAACCCGACCGCCCTCGCCGAACGGCTGGCCGCGCTGCCCGAGCCGGTCCGGGTGCGCGTGGCGGTCCGGCTGGACGCCTACCGACGCCGCTGAGGCTCAGGTGGAGAGGTCGACCTCTTCCCAGCCCGGCGGCTCGTCATGGTACGGCCCGCGCAGGATCACCGCCCACTCCAGCGCCCAGCGTCGCTGCCCGATCGCGTTGGCGTCGACCAGCCCCGGCGCCCGCCGGCCGCTCCGCTCGGTCTCCAGGTAAGCCCAGTCCAGGCAGTAGTGCAGATCGAGCAGGGCCGCCGCGTCGGCCGGGTGCTGCGGCGCGGCGAGGATCCGGGACTGCCAGCGGCCGAAGGTCTCCCCCTCGGCGATGTGCGGCAGCCGCTCGACCAACCGTTCGTCCACCGCCAGGGTGGGATCGAGCTGTTTGCTGAGCCCCAGCACCCAGGCCAGCGCGAAGAGCGCGTCGTGGTGCAGCACGAACGACCGGTGGTCGCCCTTGCCGCCCATCACGAACTGCCACTCCGGCGGGGTGACCATCTCGACCAGGTGCGAGCCGAGCAGCCAGCTCATCGCCGCCTGCGGGGGCATCCCGAAGCAGCGCGCCAGGATGAGGTGCAGCACGGCGATGCGCGCCTCGATCTCCGCCCTGGGTCGCAGCTCGATCGCATCACCCGGCTCCCAGACGAGCGGGAACTGGGCCGGCGGCAGCGGCAGGCCGAGCCGGGACAGCTCGTCCAGGCTCGCCTCGCGCACCTCGCGCGGGTCGGGGGCAGGTACGGTCACGGGGCAACTTCCTGTCTGCTCGCGACGGCTCAACGCCGGCTGTCCCCCCTTGGCCTGCGAGAATAGCGCTCCCAGGTGACGGGCACCACGCCGCCCCGACCTCCGCCCCGGTCAGCCGATCCGCTCGATGACCAGGGGCGTCGCGGTTGGCGCGGTCGGTGCAATGTGCACCGCGCGACTTGCCTCCGCCAGGGCCGCCGGAATCCGCGACGGGTCCTCGGCGCGCAGCTCGTAGAGGGCGTCCCCGACCCGCACCGGATCGCCCGGCCGCTTGTGCAACACCACCCCGGCCGGCACGCTGACCGGGTCCTCCTTGCGGGCCCGGCCCGCGCCGAGCCGCCAGGCCGCAACCCCCATGGCGTACGCGTCGACGGCCGCGACGTGCCCGTCCTGCTCGGCGCGGACCACCTCGACCTCCGGCGCGGTCGGCATCGGCGCGTCCGGGTCGCCGCCCTGCGCGCGGATCATCGCCCGCCAGGAGTCCATCGCCCGCCCGTCGCGCAGCGCCGCCTCGGGGTCGGCGTCGGGCAGGCCGGCGGCGTCGAGCATCTCCCGGGCCAGGGCGAGCGTCAGCTCCACCACGTCGGCCGGCCCGCCCCCGGCCAGCACCTCGACCGACTCGGTCACCTCGACCGCGTTGCCGATGGCCAGGCCGAGCGGGGTGGACATGTCGGTGAGCAGGGCGACCGTCCGCACGCCGTGCGCACCGCCCAGCTCGACCATCGTGCGGGCCAGCTCGCGGGCCTGGTCGACGGACTTCATGAAGGCACCAGAGCCGACCTTGACGTCGAGGACGAGCGCGCCGGTGCCCTCGGCGATCTTCTTGCTCATGATCGAGCTGGCGATCAGCGGGATCGCCTCCACGGTGCCGGTCACGTCGCGCAACGCGTACAGCTTGCGGTCGGCCGGAGCGAGCCCGGCGCCGGCCGCGCAGATCACCGCGCCGACATCACCGAGCTGGGCGATGAACTCGTCGTTGCTCAGCGAGGCCCGCCAGCCCGGAATGGACTCCAGCTTGTCCAGCGTGCCGCCGGTGTGCCCGAGGCCGCGCCCGCTGAGCTGCGGAACGGCGGCACCGCACGCGGCCACCAGCGGGGTGAGCGGCAGGGTGATCTTGTCACCGACACCGCCCGTGGAGTGCTTGTCGACGGTCGGGCGACGGACCGCCGAGAGGTCGAGGCGCTCACCGCTGGCGATCATCGCGGCGGTCCACCGGGCGATCTCCGGCCCGGTCATGCCGTTGAGCAGGATCGCCATGGCCAGCGCCGACATCTGCTCGTCAGCGACAACCCCCCGGGTGTACGCGTCCAGCACCCAGTCGATCTGCGCGTCCGACAGCACACCCCCGTCCCGCTTCACCCGAATAACGTCAACAGCAGCAAACCCACTACTCATCAGAATGATCTTTCCTCGTCTGTTGCAGATCCCGACCCACGGACAGCCCGCACCGAGGGATTGGGCCGACCGTGCCCGGCGGAGGGATCAAGCCTGACCGCCCGGAGCCGGGCACGGTCGGCCCAATCCCCACCCTCAAGAAGCAGACCACCGCACCGGGATCTCCAACGGCGGCTCCCCCTCGCCGGCCCAGAAGATCGTCCCGGTCTCGTCGACCACGACCACGCGGGGCGTGCGGGCCATTCCCCAGGTGATCGCCTCGGCCGGATCGTCCCAGCTCGGGGCTTCCTCCAGCACGCCGGTCTCGGCGCTCGCGTCGTCTCCCGCCGAGCGCTCCCAGTACGCCGTCCAGACCTGCTGCCCGTCCGAGAGGTCCGGGTGCACGAAGACGGTGCCGCGTCCACGCCAGGCGGCCAGCCGCTCCGGGACCACCGGCACCGGAGTCTCCCCGGTCACCGCCTCCAGGTCCTCCACGCCGAAGGCGTGCGGCAGCAGTTCCGCCATCCGCAGCGGGCGGGTCTTCGTCTCGATCAGGCACTCCGGCCCGCCGTTCTCCCAGAGCAGTTGCCGGCACCGGCCGCACGGCATCAGCGGCTCACCGGTCGCGTCGACGCAGGAGAGCGCGACGAGGCGCCCGCCACCGGTGGCGTGCAGGCTGGACACCACTCCGCACTCGGCGCAGAGCGTCACCCCGTACGCGGCGTTCTCCACGTTGCAGCCGACCACCACGCGGCCGTCGTCGACAAGCGCGGCCGCGCCGACGGGGAACGTCGAGTACGGGGCGTACGCGTGCCGCATCGCCTCGGTGGCGGCGGCCCGCAACCGCGCCCAGTCAATGTCGGTCATCCCATCATTCTGCCGAAGCAGCCCAGGTCAAAAGCAGGCAGGGCGGCAACCCCGCCCACCCCGCCGCCCTGGCGCGGTGATCAAGAGGTTTGCGTCAGGAAAGTCGTCCATCCTGACGCAAACCTCTTGATCACCAGAGGGGTGGGTGGGGGTCAGCCCTTGATGTACGGCTTGCCGTCGGCGGCGGGTGCCCGGACCCGGCCGACCAGGCCGGCGACCGCCAGGATCGTCGCCAGGTAGGGCAGCATGGCCAGGAACTGGCTCGGGATCACACTGTTGATGGCACCGAGGTAGGTGGCGAGCTGGTCGGCGAAGCCGAAGAAGAGCGCGGCGAGCAGCGCCCCGGTCGGGTTCCACCGACCGAAGATCAGCGCGGCCAGCGCGATGAAGCCCTTGCCGCCGATCATGTTCTTGGTGAACGAGTAGAGCGCCAGCGTGTACGACGCGCCACCGATACCGGCGACCACGCCGGCCAGCAGCACGTTGCGGTAGCGCACCCGCAGCACCTTGACCCCGAGCGTGTCGGCGGCGATCGGGTGTTCGCCGACCGACCGGGTCCGCAGCCCCCAGCGGGTGCGGAAGAGCCCGATGTGGATCACCAGCACCAGCAGCAGGCCGACGTAGAGGAAGATGTTGCCGCGGAACAGCGCCGGCCCGAGCACCGGGATGTCCTTGAGCAGGGGGATCTCCCAGTTGCTGAAGCGCGGCGCGCTGTTGTACTTCTCCGCGTCGGTCTGCATCAGCCGCTCGTAGAGGAAGCCGGTGACGCCGACCGCGAGCAGGTTCAGCACGATACCCATGACGACCTGGTCCACCAGGTAGCGGATGGCGAAGACGGCCAGCAGCAGCGAGATGAACGCGCCACCGATGGCGGCGGCGACCAGACCCACCCAGACGCTGCCGGAGATGCTGCCGAACAGCGCGCCGCTGAACGCGCCCATCAGCAACTGCCCCTCGATGGCCACGTTGACCACGCCGGACCGTTCGCAGAGCACGCCGGCGAGCGCACCGAAGATCAGCGGCAGGGCCAGGATGAACGTGCCCCGGATGATGTTGACCAGCGGCATGAAGTTCTGCCCGGCGGGCGCGGCGGAGACCTGCCAGCAGAGGAAGGAGAGCACGAAGGCGACCAGCCCGACGCCGAGCACCGGCAGGAACCAGCGCTTCGGCACGCCGGCGAGCAGGGCCGCGCCGGCGGCGATCGCGATGATCCCGAACAGGATCGCGCCGATCGTGCCGTTGATCTCCAGCGCGGCACCGGCCGCGTCGTCGCTCAACGTGAACCGGGCCTCCTGGTCGGTGGCGAGCGCCCCGAACAGCACCGCCGCCAGCAGACCGAGCGCCGTCAGCGTGAGGCCGACCTTGCGGGTACGGGTCCAGAAACCCTCGTCGACGCCGACCGCGACGTCGGGGACAGCCATGGTGGACATGCGTTACCAGCCCTTCGCCAGGCTCGTCTGCAACCGGGCGGCCCGTGCGGCCCGGAGCTGGAAGATCGCCTTTACCAGGGCGGGTGCGGCGATGAAGATGACGATCAGTGCCTGGAGCACGGTCACCAGCTCCAGCGAGATGCCGGAGTACGACTGCATCCGGTTGCCGCCGGCCTGGAGCGCACCGAACAGCAGCGCGGCGAGCAGCACCCCCCACGGCTTCACCCGGCCGAGCAGCGCCACCAGGATGCCGTCGAAGCCGATCTGCGCCACCACCAGCGGCGTCAGCGCGCTGGCGGTGGAGCCGAGCACCATGTTCGAGCCGCCCAGACCGGCCAGGACCCCGGAGAAGACCATGATCAGGATGTACGTCCGGGTGACGCTGATGCCCGCCGTCCGCGCGGCGTCCGGGTTGGCGCCGACCGCGCGCAGCTCGAAGCCGAGCGTCGACCGGTTGAGCAACCAGGCGACCGCCCAGGTGGCCAGCACGGCGAGCAGGATGCCGGCGTGCACCCGCAGGTTGTCGCCGAGCAGGCGGGGCAGCTGGGCGGAGGTGTCCACCGCCTTGCTGATCGCGTCGGTGCGGGTTGGGTCCTGCACGCCGTTCTGAACGATGAGCCAGGTCAGGAAGTACGTGGCGACGTAGTTGAGCATGATCGTGTTGATCACCTCGTGCGCGCCGGCGCGAGCCTTGAGAATGCCCGGGATGAAGCCCCAGATCGCTCCGCCCAGCGCGCCGGCAAGCACCGCCACCAGCAGGTGCAGGCCGGGCGGCAGCGGCAGCAGGAAGCCGGCCAGCGCGGCCAGGATCACGCCGATGGTCGCCTGACCCTGCGCGCCGATGTTGAACAGGCCGCCACGGAAGGCCAGCGCCACCGCCAGGCCGGTGAAGACCAGCGGCGCGGCGTACGTCAGCGTCTCGGAGATCGGCGCGAGCACCGCCTGCCAGCCGTTGCTGCCGTTCACCCAGCCGGAGAACGCCTCGGGGTCGAAGATCGAGCCCTTGAACAGGTTCGCGTACGCCTCGCTCACCAGCGTCCAGCTCGAGGTGAGCGCGTCGGCCGGACGGGCGGTGATGTAGGTGTAGGTGTGCAGCACGTCCGGGTCAGAGACGATCATCAACACCGCGCCGACGACGATCGCCAGCACCAGCGACAGCAGGGTCACCGTGAAGGTGTTGGCCGCCCAGAGGTTATCCAGGAAGAGCCGACCCAGGGACGGCTTCGGCTGCGGCTCGGGGGCCTTCGGCGTGGTGGTCGTGCCGGCCCGCTCGGTGTTGCCGAGCGCGTTCTGCGCCGCCTGCGCCTCGCTCGCCGGCTCCTTGTCCGGAGAGCCCGACTGCGGATTGGGGTTGGTGGTCATGCCTCGTCCTCGCTCGCGGGGCCGTCGGCGCGCGCCGGACCCCCGTCGGCCGTGCCGGCCGCGTCCGGGTGGATGCCGGCCATCAACAGACCGATCTCCTCACGCGGAGTGTCCGGGCCGACGATGCCGATGATCCGTCCGCGGTACATCACCGCGATCCGGTCGGCCAGCCCGACCACCTCGTCAAGCTCGCTGGACACCACCATGACGGCGGTGCCGATGTCCCGCTCGTGGATGATCTGGCTGTGGATGAACTCGATCGACCCGACGTCCACGCCACGGGTGGGTTGGGCGGCGATGAAGAGCTTCAGCGGCCGGGACAGCTCCCGCGCCACGATCACCTTCTGCTGGTTGCCGCCGGACAGGGTGCCCACCGCCGCGTCCGCCGATGAGGTACGGACGTCGAACTGCTCGATCCGCTCCCGCGCCGACGACGCGATGGCGTCCGGCTTGAGGGCGAGCCCGGCACCGAACGGCGGCCGGTCGTAGATGTCCAGCACCAGGTTCTCGGCGACGCTGAACTCCTTGACCAGGCCGTCCACGCTGCGGTCCTCGGGCACGTAACCGACGCCGGCGCGGAGCACCTTCTTGGTCGTCCAGCCGTCGATCCGGTCGCCGCCCAGGCTGACCGTGCCGGCGAGCACCGGGCGCAGGCCCATGATCGCCTCGATCAGCTCCGTCTGGCCGTTGCCCTGCACGCCCGCCACGCCGAGCACCTCGCCCGCGCGGACGGTCAGGTCCACGCCGTCGACCGCCCGGACCTGCCGGTCGTCGTCAACGACCAGCCCGGCCACCTCCAGCACCGGCTCGCCCGGTGCGGCCGGCGACTTGTCGACGGTCAGCCGCACGCTGCGGCCGACCATCAGCGCGGCCAGCTCGTCCCGGCTCGTCTCCGGCGAGGCCGTGCCGACGGTCTTTCCGCGCCGGATCACCGTGATCCGGTCGGCGATGGCCTTGACCTCGCCCAGCTTGTGGGTGATGAAGACGATCGACTTGCCGGCCGCCTTCAGCGACCGCATGACCGTCAGCAGGTCCTCGGTTTCCTGCGGGGTGAGCACCGCGGTCGGCTCGTCCAGGATGAGCAGGTCGACGTCGCGGGTGAGCGCCTTGACGATCTCCACACGCTGCTGGATGCCGACCGGCAGATCCTCGATCACCGCATTCGGGTCGACCCGCAGGTTGTAGCGCTCGGACACCTCGGTGACCTCGCGCCGGGCCCGCCGCCGGTCCAGGAAACCGGCGATGCCGCCCCGGACCTGCTCGGCGCCGAGCATGATGTTCTCGGCCACGGTGAAGACCGGCACCAGCATGAAGTGCTGGTGCACCATGCCGATCCCGGCCGCGATGGCATCGGACGGGCCCTTCAGCTTCAGCGGCGTGCCGTCGACCAGGATCTCGCCCTCGTCGGGCTGGTAGAGCCCGTAGAGCACGTTCATCAGGGTCGACTTGCCCGCGCCGTTCTCGCCGAGCAGGGCGTGGATCTCTCCAGGCTCCACCGTCAGGTCGATGTGATCGTTGGCGACCAGATCACCGAACCGCTTGGTGATGCCGCGCAGTTCGAGTCTCAGCGCAACCTCCTGGAGTGCGAGCGATGGTGCAGCGTAGCTGCCGGTCGACCGGGCCGGACCACGCCGGTCACCGTGGCGCGCGATCGGCCGCTCCGGCCCCACGGGTGGTCACCCGCGGGCCGGAGCGGCCGGATCGGTCGTACCTGTACCCCGCCGCTCCTGCGATGATCTCACCGGAGGGGCCGGGCGGTTGTCACTTGGTCGGCTGGGCCTTCGAGGTGACGGTGATGGTGCCGGCGGCGATGTCCGCCTTGATCTTGTCGACCTCGGTCTTCAGCTCGGCCGGAACCTTGCCGTCGAAGTCGTGGTACGGGGCGATCGAGACACCGGTGTTGGCCAGGGTGCCGACGAAGCCCGGCTTGGCCTGCAGCTTCTCGCCACCGGCGGCCTTGAGCACGGCCTCCTTGACGGCCTCCGGGATGTTCTTGACCACGGTGGTGATGATCGCGGCGCAGTCCGGGGTGCTCTCGCAGCCGTCGACGTCCACCCAGATGGTGCTGTACTTGCCGCCCGAGGCCTTGGCCGCGGCGGTGGTGCCGAGGCCGGAGCCGCCGGCGACCGGCATGATGATGTCCGCGCCCTGGGCGACCAGCGCGTCGGAGACCTTCTTGCCCTCGTCCTGCTTGGCGAAGTCGTTGGTGAAGGAGCCCTTCTGGGTCTCCTTGTTCCAGCCCAGCGCCTGGACGTTCTTGCCCTTGGCGGTGTTGTAGTACTTCACACCGTCGACGAAGCCGTCCATGAAGATCGTCACCGGCGGGATCGGCAGACCACCGTAGGTGCCCACCTTGCCGGTCTTGCTCATCCCGGCGGCGAGGTAGCCGGCCTGGAACGCGGCCTGGGCGGTGTCGAACTGCATCGGGTAGACGTTGGCGTCACCCGGGTTGGCATCGACGATGCCGAACTGCTGGTTCGGGTTCGCCTTGGCGATCTTCGAGGTGGCGTTGGCCATCAGGCCGCCGACCGCCAGGATGAAGTCGCACTTCTGGTTGACGAACTGCGTCAGGTTCGGCTCGTAGTCGGGCTCGGACTTTGACGCGACGTACTTGATGTCGATGTTGTCGTTGGCGGCCTTGGCCTCCTGCAGACCCTTCCAGGCCGAGGTGTTGAACGACTTGTCGTCGATGCCGCCGACGTCGGTCACCATGCAGGCGCTGTACTTCTTGGCGCCACTGCCGGCGTTCTTGTCACTATCGGGGGCCTCGCCACACGCGGCGGCGCTGAGCACGAGCCCACCTACCGCGAAGATCGAGGCGATCCGCATCCCACGCACCGAGCGCAAGACGTCTCCTTCCCATTGCACACCGCGCCTAGTGCGGTGGCAGCCCATCAGCCGACCTGCGGGTGTGCCGCCGGCTGTCCCACGTTACGGACGGGAGCGTACGCCCGCGCCCACCCACCGGCCGACAATCGTGCACGACTGTTGAGCGCCTGTTACCCGGGTGTAACCCTTGCGTGGGGCACATCACTCTTCGTGCTGGTAACCGAGCATCGAGGCGTCCCGAACGTCCGGTTCGCGGAGGTCATCCCCTCCGCCGGACGTTACCGCCAAAAGACCGCGACCGCCGCGTTGACCAGGGTCAGGCCGACGATCGCGAGGAAGTGGCCGCGGTTGACCACGTCCCGCTTCCGGGAGAAGAAGACCATGACGAAGATCAGCAGCGCGATCACCAACTTCGTCACAAGTTTCGCCGGGTCCGGCTCGTTGTCACCACCGCCGCGCAGCGGCGCGGAGAGACCGAGCCCGGTCAGCAGCTGGATCACGGCGCCCCAGAGCATGGCGGAGTTGATTCGCAGCTTCCCGCTGACGTACTGGGCGATCGAGCCGCCGAGCAGCAGGGCGAAGCCGATCAGATGGACATAGAGGAGAATGAGTCGCAGTGCTTCCACGCCGCCCATCCTCCCCCATCAACGACAGTTCGTAGTAGGGGGTCGGTCGGTCGGCGCGTCGAGCCCGGTCACCACAGCCGCCACACCTGGAAGGTGGGGCCGTCGCCGGACAGGGTCGACACCCCGTCCGGCCCGGGCCGGAGCGCGGACGCCCCGCCGTACACGTTGTCGGCGGCCGGCAGCCCGGTCAGCCGCACCGGCGTGCCGGGCGCCCGGCGGGCCAGCACCAGCACCGAGCCGGCCGGCGCCTCCCGCAGGAAGACCAGCGTGTCCGGGTCGTGGTGCAGCCACCGCAGACCGCCGTGGCGCAGCGCCGGCTCCGCGCGACGCAACGCGATCAGCGACCGGTACGTGGCGAACGTGGCGGCGTCCCAACTGCCCGGCCGGCGCCACGGCATCGGGGTACGCGAGGACTCGCCTTTCGTGCCGGTCAGCCCCAGCTCGTCCCCCGCGAAGATCATCGGAGTGCCGGGCATCGTGGCGAGCAGACCGGCGGCCACCTCCTGCCGGGCGGCGTCGCCGACCACCGTCCGGATCCGCGCCGAGTCGTGCGAGCCGAGCAGCTGCCAGGAGTGCACGTACGAGCGCCACGAGACCAGCGACCGGTACGCGCCCATGGTGGCCAGCACCGCTTCCGCGTCCCGCCGGGGCACCCCGCCCGGGGTACCGAGGAAGTTCGGCACCGGCTGGTCGCCGTGGCGCAGCCAGGACCAGATCGGGTCGGTGAAGCCGACGTAGTTCATGGTGCCGTGCCAGCCATCGCGGTCCAGGTCACCGGTGTGGTCGTGGCCGTGCTCGGCCATCAGCAGGGCGTCCGGACGCTCCCCGACGACCACCGAGCGCAGCAGCGCCGCCACCTCGTGGGTGTACGCGTCGACGCCCCGCCGGCCGGTCATGTTCGCCACGTCGACCCGCCACCCGGAAAGGCCGTACGGCGGGCGCAGCCAGCGGCGCAGCGCGGCGTCCTCGGCGGTGGCGAAGCGACGGCGCAGGTCGACGCTGCCCCAGTTCAGCTTCGGCAGCGACTTGACGCCGTTCCAGGACTCGTACGAGCCGGAGCTCTCGTCGAAGTAGTACAGCCCCCGCTCGGGCGCGCGCACGTCCGAGGAGGCCGACGCGAACCAGTCGTGGCCGTCGCCGGTGTGGTTGCTGGTGATGTCGCCGAGCAGCCGCCAGCCCCGGGCGCGTACCGCCTCGGCGAGGCGGGCCAGCGCGGCGTCCCCGCCGAGCAGCGAATCGACCCGGTCGAAGCTGGCCGCGTCGTAGCGGTGGTTGGAACGGGCCGGGAAGATCGGGGTGAGGTAGACGGTGTTCACCCCGAGCCGGTCCAGATGGTCCAGCCGCTCGGTGATCCCGTCCAGGTCGCCGCCGTAGAACTGGTACGGCGTCTCGGGGCCCCGCCCGATCACCGGGGTGTCCCAGTCGCACGGGATCGCCCAGTCCGGCAGCGGCCGATCATCCGCCGCCGCCGAACGGGCGAACCGGTCCGGGAAGATCTGGTAGATCACCGCGTCCCGTGCCCAGGCCGGCGGCGCGGCGTGGGTGACCAGCTTGAAGTCGCCGTGGTCGGGCACGTCGTGGTCGGCCACACCGGCGGCGGTCAGCCACCGGGGACCGTGCCGCCCGGAGAGCAGGAAGCGGTAGTTGCTCACCGGGTTGCGCGCCTCGACCTCGGCACGCCACCAGAGGACGTCGCCCTCGGCACGGTCCACGGTGGCCGCACGGAAGTGTGGCTCACCGTCGCCGGTGGTCCGCACGTGCACCTGCCGGACGTCGGCACCGGCCGGAACCCGGACGAAGACGTCGACGGTCTCGCCGAGCGTCGGCTCCTGCTGCGGGACGTAGCCGACGGATCCGTCGTGGTGCGGCTGCGGCGTGGTCATCCCTTGACCGCTCCGGCGGTCAGGCCGGAGACGATGTAGCGCTGCAGGAGCTGGAAGACCAGCACCGTCGGGATCGCGGTGAGCAGGGTGCCGGCCGCGAAGATCCCGAAGTTGTTGTTGCGCTCGTTGCCCTGCAACAGGCCGTACATGCCGACCGCGAGGGTCTTCGAGTCGCTGCTGGTGAGGAACACGTTGGCCATCAGGAACTCGTTGATGGTGCCGATGAACGCCAGCAGCCCGGCCACCGCCAGGATCGGCGCCACCAGCGGCAGCATGATCCGGAAGAAGACCTGGGCGTGCGACGCGCCGTCCATCGTCGCCGACTCGTCCAGTTCCCGGGGCAGGGTGTCGAAGAAGCCCTTCATCAGCCAGGTGTTCACGCCGAGCGCCCCACCCAGGTAGAGCAGCAGCAACCCCCACGGGGTGTTGAAGCCGATCGACGGCCACAGGTCGGTGATCGTGCCGAAGATCAGGTAGATCGCCACGATCGCCAGGAACTGCGGGAACATCTGGATCAGCAGCAGCGACAACAGCCCCACCCGCCGTCCCCGGAAGCGCATCCGGGAGAAGGCGTACGCGGCCAGCGCCGACAGGAACACCGACGCGAACGAGGCCACCCCGGCGATCAGCAGGGAGTTGAGGAACCACCGTTCGAAGGCGGTCCGCTCGAACAGCCCGCTGAAGTTGCCGAGCGACACCCCGTCGGTGGGCACCAGCTCGCTGGTGGAGAGCGTGCCGAGCGGATTGAGCGCGGCGGAGAGCACGAACACGATCGGGAAGAGGCTGAACAGCACGGCGAGCATGGCGACCAGGTGCCGCCAGCCGACCTGGGCGAACCAGCGGTTACGCCGCCTACCACTGATGTTCCGGTTCGCGGCCGGGCGGCCGGCCGTGTCGCCGGTACGCGCGGTGAGGGTGCTCACGAATACACCTCCTCCTGCTTGCGGGTCCGCCGGAAACTGACCGCCGAGACGACGGCGACGATGGCGAAGATGAACAGCGAGATCGCGGCGGCGAAGCCGAACTGCGCGCCCTGCCCGCCGAAGGCCAGCCGATAGGTGTACGTGATGAGCAGGTCGGTGGCGCCGTTGGTCGGGTTGTCGGCCGGGAAGGGCGCGCCCTCGGTGGTCAGGTAGATCGCGTTGAAGTTGTTGAAGTTGTACGCGAACGACGAGATCAGCAGCGGAGACAGCGCGACCAGCAGCAGCGGCAGGGTGACCGCGCGGAAGGACTGCCAGGGCGACGCCCCGTCGACCGACGTGGCCTCGGTCAGCTCCCTCGGGATGGCCTGCAACGCGCCGGTGGCCACCAGGAACATGTACGGGTAGCCGAGCCACAGCTGCACGAGGATGACCGCGAAGCGGGCCGTCCACGGTTGGCCGAACCAGTCCACGTCCAGCCCGAACAGGTTATTGATCAGGCCGAAGTCGGCGTTGAACATGTCCCGCCAGGCCAGCAGCATCGCGAACGACGGCATGGCGTACGGCAGGACCAGCAGCACCCGGTAGAGGTTGGTGCCCCGCATCCGGGGCGAGTGCAGCACGAGCGCGATCAGCATGCCGAGCAGGAACGTGCCTGCGGTGGAGGCGATGGCGAACGCGAAATTCCAGATCAGGGTGCCCAGGAACGGGCCGGAGATGTTCTCGTCGGTGAGCACGCGGGTGAAGTTGCGCAGCCCGACGTTGATTTTCCAGCCCTGGGCCAGCCGCTCGCCGTCGGCGGCGACGAAGGCGCCCACCTCCTCGTCGGCGGTCCAGGTCTGCCCGGTTCCGGTGTCCCGGACGCAGTCGCAGCCGGCGTCGTACGCCCGCACCGCCTTGCCCTCGTACGCCCGGGACAGGCCGCTGGACCGCAGCGCGCCACCGGCGGTCGGGACGACCAGGTCGGTGATCTCCTTGCTGCGGGCGCTGGCCTGGCCGAAGTTCAGCACGGTGTAGCCGTCGGCGGCGGTGACCTTTCCGCCCGTGCCGACGGTGACGTCGGCGGCGTCGAGTCGGCGCAGCCCGCCCGCGTCGCCGGCGGAGACCGCCCCGGTGGTGGGGTCGGTAACCAGGAAGACCAGTGGCGCGGTGGCCGGGTCGCCCTTGGTGGCGACCGACAGGGCGTACTCGGCGGAGCCGGGCACCTGGGTGACCGACGAGGTCTGGATCGCGACGATCGCCTCGTCCTTGCTGCCCCGGTGCCCGTCACCGAAGTTGGTGAAGGCGGTGCTCGCCGTGTAGAGCACGGGGAACACCTGGAAGGCGATGAGGAACAGGGTGCCTGGCACCAGGTACTTGGCCGGGATGTGCCGCCGGGTGAGGTAGAGGTAGAACAGCCCGGCGGTGGTCGCCGCCAGCAGGGCCAGGCCGGCCCACTTCTCCCCGTCGATGAGCGGGAATGCCGCCCAGAGGGCGATGCCGGCGGTGAGGCCGAGCAGGAGCACCTTGCCGGCGAGGCCGGTCAGGGTGATCGGCGCGTGGTCACGCGAGCGCGGGGGTCGGGAGCCGACGGGCCCCCGGCCCGGGGTCTGCGTGGCAGACCCCGGGCCGGACAGCGGCGTACTCATTACTTGATCTGGCCGGAGATGGTCTTGCCGGCGGCGGTGATGGTGCTGGTCGGGTCGGCCCCGCCGATGACGGCGGCCTCGGCCTTGCCGAACGGGTCCCAGATGGCGGCCATCGCCGGGATCGCCGGGAGCACCTGGCCGTTCTTGCCGGCCTCCTGGAACTTCGCCAGATCCGGGTCACTGCCCTTGACCTGGTCGAGGGCGGCGGTCAGCGCCGGCGGCCGGGGCTCGGCGTTGTAGAGCGCGACGGCCAGCTCGGGAGTGGTGGTGTAGTTGGCGACGAACTCCTGGGCCAGTGCCTTGTTCTTGCCCTTGGCGGCGACGTAGAACGCCTGCACACCCACGAACGGCTGGGCTTCCTTACCGCCGGCGAAGCCGGGGATGGCGGAGATGTCGTACTTGACGTTGGCCTTCTTGACGTCGGCGATCGCCCACGGCCCGGAGACCAGGTACGCGCACTTCTTGCCGGTGAAGGTGGCGATCGAGTTGGTGTCCGCGATGGAGCGCTTGAGCACGCCCTCGCCCTTCTCGCCCAGCGCGCTGATCTTCTTGAACGCCTCGATCGACGCGGGCTTGCCCACGCCCAGGTCCTTCGGGTCGTAGTCCCCGTTGGCTCCGGTGCCGAAGAGGTAGCCGCCGGCCGAGCTGTAGAGCGGGTAGATGTGGTACGCGTCGCCGTTCTGGCCGACCTGGAGGCAGAGCGTCTCGGTGGCCTTCTTCGACGCCTTGAGCTGCTTGCCCGTGGCGACCAGGTCCTCGATGGTCTTCGGCGCCTCGGGGGCCAGCTCGGTGTTGCGGATCAGCGCCAGGTTCTCCTGCGCGTACGGCACACCGTAGAGCTGACCGTTGAAGGTGACCGCCTTGATGGCGGTCGCGTTGAACGCGCTCTTCTGCTCGGCGGCGAGCTGTACGGGGTCGATGGCGCCGTTCTGCACCAGGTTGCCGATCCAGTCGTGCGCGCCGACCACCACGTCGGGGCCGCTGCCCTGCTGCGAGGCGGTGACGAAGTTGGTCTGCAGGTCCTTGCTGACGGCCTGGACCTCGACGGTGACGCCGTTCTCCTGGCCGAACTTCTCGGCGAACGGCTTGAGGGCAGCGGTGCGCTTGTCGTCCGCCCAGATCACCAGTTTGCCGCCGGCCGCCTTGGGGGATTCCTTCGCGGCCGGCTTGTCGCTGTCGCCACCACAGCCGGAGGCGGCGAGCGCCAGGGCGAAGAGGGCGACCACACCCGCGGTACGGATGCGCATCGGTACTCCTGTCGTCATGGCGGATCCGCCGGGGGAAGGACGGTCCGCCAGTGGGAAAACTGAAAGTTTTTGCCAACCGGCGCAGCGATGCTGCGCCGCTGCTCGCGTATGTTGCGGGGACGTTAGCAAGAGGTTGCAGATAATGGAAGGGCTTGCAGAGAGCCCCGCAAGAACTTGCCGGTGGGCTAAAGTGCCGCCATGCGCGCTCGACTGTCCGACATCGCCCAGCAGGCCGAAGTCAGCGAGGCCACGGTGTCGCGGGTGCTCAACGACCGCCCCGGCGTGGCCCCGGAGACCCGACAGGCCGTCCTCACCGCCCTCGACGTCCTGGGCTACGAGCGACCGGCACGACTGCGCAAGCGCAGCGCCGGCCTGGTCGGCCTGGTGGTGCCCGAGTTAGACAACCCGATCTTCCCGGCGTTCGCGCAGGTCATCGAGTCGACGCTGGCGCAGAGCGGGTTCACCCCGGTGCTCTGCACCCAGACCGCCGGCGGCGTGACCGAGGACGAATACGTGGAGATGCTGCTGGACCGGCAGGTCTCCGGGATCGTCTTCGTCTCCGGCCTGCACGCCGACACCGCCGCCAACCACGACCGCTACCGGGCGCTGATCGCCCGGCCGCTGCCGGTCGTGATGATCAACGGGTACGTCCCCGGCATCGGCGCCCCCTTCGTCTCCTGTGACGACCGGGAGGCCGCCGACCTGGCCGTGGCCCACCTCGTCGCGCTCGGGCACCGGCGGATCGGCCTGATCACCGGCCCGGACCGGTTCGTGCCGGTGCAGCGCAAGGTGGCCGGCTGGCGGACGGCGATGACCCGCCTGGCCGGCGTCGCCGAGGCCGACCTCGGCCCGCTGGCCGAGCTGACACTGTTCGGTGTGGAGGGTGGTGAGGCGGCGGCCGGCCGGCTGCTCGACCGGGGCGTCACCGGCCTGGTCTGCGGCTCCGACCTGATGGCGCTCGGTGCGGTGCGGGCGGCCCGGCAACGCGGTCTGACCGTTCCGGGCGACCTCTCCGTGGTCGGCTACGACGACTCACCGCTGATGGCTTTCACCGACCCCCCGCTGACCACGGTGCGGCAGCCCGTCATCGCCATGGCGGTGGCGGCGGTCCGGGCCCTGGTGGACGAGATAAACGGGCACGGCGCCCCGCACTCGGAGTACCTGTTCCGCCCCGAGTTGGTCGCGCGGGGCTCGACCGCGGTCGCCCCGGCCGCCGTGCGGTTTCCTTACGCAAGATCTGCTTGACTCTTGCAGAGGCGGGCGGCATATTGCTCAGACAGCCGCGCCCGAGCCTGAGACAGACGGGGAAACATCACCAATGACCGTCAGCACCATCACCCCGCCCCGCACCGACGACGACTGGTGGCGCTCGGCGGTCGTCTACCAGGTCTACGTGCGCAGCTTCGCCGACAGCAACGGTGACGGCGTCGGCGACCTCGCGGGCATCCGGGAGCGGCTGCCGTACCTGCGCGACCTCGGGGTGGACGCGCTCTGGCTGACCCCCTTCTACACCTCCCCGATGATCGACGGCGGATACGACGTCGCCGACTACCGCGACGTCGACCCCCTGTTCGGCACCCTCGCCGACTTCGACGCGATGATCAGCGACGCGCACGCCCTCGGCCTGCGGATCATCGTCGACCTGGTGCCCAACCACACCTCCAGCGCGCACCGCTGGTTCGTCGACGCCCTCGCCGCCGGCCCCGGCTCGCCCGAGCGGGCCCGCTACCTCTTCGCCGACGGCCGGGGCGAGCACGGTGACCTGCCCCCCAACGACTGGGAGAGCATCTTCGGCGGCCCGGCCTGGACCCGGATCGCCGACGGCCAGTGGTACCTGCACCTGTTCGACCCGGCCCAGCCGGACCTGAACTGGCGGCACCCCGAGGTCCGCGCCGAGTTCGAGGACGTCCTGCGGTTCTGGCTCGACCGGGGCGTGGACGGCTTCCGCGTCGACGTGGCCCACGGCATGATCAAGGCCGAGGGTCTGCCGGACGTCGGCTTCAGCACGGCGACGACCGGGCAGCGCCAGGTCGACCTGCTCGGCAAGGCCTGCCTGCCCTACTTCGACCAGGACGAGGTGCACGAGATCTACCGCGCGTGGCGACCCATCCTGGACAGCTACCCCGGCGGTCGGATGGCGGTCGCCGAGGCGTGGGCCGAGACGCCGCAGCGGCTGGCCCGCTACATCGGCCCGGACGAGCTGCACCAGGCGTTCAGCTTCGACTTCCTCGACGCCACCTGGTCGGCCGACTCGTTTCGCAAGGTGATCGAAACCGCCCTCGCCGAGGCGACAGTGGTCGGCGCGCCCACCACCTGGGTGCTGTCCAACCACGACAAGCAGCGGCACGTCACCCGCTACGGCGACGGCGCCGAAGGGCTGCGCCGGGCGCGCGCCGCCAGCCTGCTGATGCTCGCCCTCCCCGGCAGCGCCTACCTCTACCAGGGCGAGGAGTTGGGCCTGCCCGAGGTTCTCGACCTTCCCGACGAGCTGCGCCAGGACCCGGCGTTCCTGCGGACCGGCGAGAGCCGCGACGGCTGCCGGGTGCCGATTCCGTGGAGCGGTGAGCTGGCGCCGTACGGCTTCGGGCCAGCCGGCAGCGAGCTGAGCTGGCTGCCCGCCCCGACGACCTGGGACGCCCTGTCGGTCGCCGCGCAGGCCGGTACGCCCGACTCGACGCTGGAGCTGTACCGGGCCGCCCTGCGTATTCGTCACGAACACCCGGCGCTGGCCGTCGACGCCGGCGAGGTCACCTGGTTGCAGGCCGAACCGGGCGTGCTGGCCTTCTCCCGCACCGCGGGCACCACCGCGCTGACCTGCGTCGTCAACCTCAGCGGAGCGCCCGTGGCCCTCGACGGGTACGGCGAGCTCATCGTCGCGAGCGCGCCGCTCACCGATCGCCTGCTGCCCGTCGACGCGGCCGCCTGGTTGGAACGGCGCTGAGCGGGTAAGCCCAACTCGACCTGGTCGTCCGTCGTGCCCCGCGCCAACGGGCGACTGGGCTACCGGCCCCTTGTGGTGGGGGGTGAGGTGCACCGGCGTCACGCGGAGTCCACTCCGCGCGGCGCCGGTGTCCGTGTGTGACAGGTGGTGTGCCCCGGTGCACGGCACGTCGACTCGGCCAGACCGGGAACGAACGGTTCACCGTGCTCGCCGACCCCGAGGGCAACGAGTTCTGCGTGCTGGACGGGCCGCCGACCCGCTGAGCGGTCGCGTCACTTCGCGGTGAGCAGCGCCGCGATCCGGGTGAAGCCGGCGCGCACCTCGGCCTCGTCCGGCGGCTCGGCGGGCTCACCGTGGCCCGCCTCGTCGGCAGCCGCGTCCAACTCCTCGTCGATCACGTCCTCGAAGTCCCCGTACAGGTCAGCCCCCTCGACCTGCCGGGCCTCGTCCTCCGCGGCCACCTGCGCGGCGGCGATCTCGCTGCGGATCTCGTCGGCCGACAGCGCCGGCAGCAGCGGCTCGACCACGGCCATCAACTGCTCATCGGCCACCACCGCCTCGGCCAACGCCAACGCGTGCGGCCGTTCGTACGGCCCGCAGACCACCGGCTCCCACTCGTCGAGGTCGCCCAGCGGCCCGAAGGTGATGATCCACGGCAGGCCGAGCATCGGCGAGTCGGCCGGCAGGTCCAGTGTCATGAGTGCGCCCACGCGCTCATCATGGTCCGCGAACGCGAGCATCGGTGCCGTTCCGTTCAGTTACCGCCCGTCCGGCGCCCGATCGGCCATTCAGCGGCCCGGCGCTATACCGCCGCGAATCAACGCGCGTACAGGGTGAGCGCGAAGTTCTCGTCGGAATTGTGGTTGGCGTTCAGTTCGTACTCAGAGGTCCGCCGGAGCTGATAGGTCGGAGCGGAGAAGTCCACGCCGACCAGCCAGTTGAGCACCGCCTTGCGTTCCTCCGCCTTGAGCACCGGACCGATGCAGCCCTCGACCAGCGACTGCAACAACGGCCGCTGCACGGCACCACCCAGCTTGACCATGCAGAGGACCTGGGCCACCTCGTTCGTGCGGTCCTTCGAGGGCTGACCGACCGCGGCCGACAACTGGCCCTGCTTACCGGGCAGGGTCACCCGGATGATGTGCAGCGCGCCGTCCACCGTCACCGGGACGGGCCACCGCCCGGCCCAGGCGTCCATAACCTTGCTCGGTGTCATGCCGGGGAACGCCGCCATCGGTCCGGAAGGAGTGACGGCGGGTGAGCTGTTCACGTCCTCCCCCGGGTTGCCTCTGGTGCCCTGCGAGGCGGCGGGAAGCGCTCGGGTACGCACAGCCGCAACATCGGTCAATATTGCGCATTCATTGACATCTCTGGAGCCGGTAGCCCTCGGCAATACAAGCGATAACCACGGGGGAACGTTGATCGACCTGCAGGGGCTCAGTCGTGCCGGGTGGCGTCGACGGCGGCGCGGACGAGAGCGACAGCACGGTCCGGGGGTACGCCCAGCCGCCGGGCCTCGGCGGCGTACTCGACGGCGGCCCGGTGCAGCCGGTCGACGGCGTCGTCGCGGCCGGGTGCGACGAAGGTGCCGTTGCGCCCCCGGGTCTCCAACAGCCCCGCCACCTCCAGTTCCCGGTACGCCCGCGCCACCGTGTTCGCGGCCAGCCGCAGGTCGGCGGCGAGCTGCCGGACGGTGGGCAGTCGGCTGCCCACCGGCAACCGGCCGTCGCCGATCAGCTCGGCGAGCTGCACCCGCACCTGCTCGTACGGGGGCACCGGCGAGTCGGGATCGACCGTGATCAGCACGTCAGGCACCTCCGCCATCAGCCCGCACCGCCCGGCGCACCGGGATCGGTGTCCTCGTCGAGATCCACCGGCGGGGCGCCCTCCGCCAGATCCACCACCCGCCCGCTCGTACTGGTCGCGAGCAACGCCGCCCCGAACAGCACCAGTTGGTTGAGCAGGTAGAGGTAGAGCAGCAGACCGACCGCGCCGGCCACCACCGTGTACGCCGGGTTGCGCTCGGTGCGCACCACGTAGTACCGCCCGACGGTGTTGAGCAGCGTGATGCCGATCGCCACCAGCAGCACCACCGGGCGCAGCCGGGACCGGCTCATCCGCAGCCGGGGCACCGCGAGCAGCAGCGCGGTGGCGAGCACCGCGTTGACCAGCACGCTGAGCACCGCGCTGACCGTGGTCAGCCCAATCGACCCGGTGCTGCGCAGCAGGAAGCGCAGCAGCGACTCCAACGCGTCCACCGCCGCCACCGAGAGGCCGAGCAGCACGAAGACGCCGATCATCACCCCCAGGTCGACCAGCCGCCGGACCACGAGGTTGCCGGGCTGCTGGTTGAGCGCGTACATGAGGCGCTGAGAGGAGCGGATCGCCTCCACCCAGCCGATGCCGGTGAAGACCAGGATGACCAGGCCGACCACGCCGACCGTGCCGCTGGAGTTGGCGATCTGCTGCGCGTCCAGGAACGGCAGGTTCTCCTTCAGGAACCTGGCCGCCGCCGCGGAGACCTCGTCGTTGTCCTCCAGGATCGCGCCGAAGATGGAGTACGCGACCAGAGCCAGCGCGAAGACCGCGAAGAAGCCGTAGTAGGCGATCGCCGCGGCGAGCCGCCCAGCCAACACCTCGGCGTAGAGCGCCCCGGCACGCCACACGTGGTCGAACAGGCTCGACCGGCTGCGCGCGGCACCCACCCAGCGGTCGATGCCCGCCTCGATACGGCCGATCACGTTCACGCGATCATCCTCGCCGATCTTTCACCGCCGCCGTCGCAACCGGCGCAATAGTGCTCGCCGCCCGGCGGGTCGCCGACCGTCAGTCGCCGAGGCGGAAGTCCCGGCGGGGCTGCCACCGGGCCTGCCCGCTGTGCGAGAAGAGGGTGAACCCGTCGACCTCGAACATCGCGGAGAAGTCGGCCAGATCCTCGTACACCTTGTCCAACGCCTCGCCAGGGACGTCCTGCGCCACGGTGACGTGCGGATGGTACGGGAAGCGGGTCTGGCGGTGCAGGCCCGGCGCGGCCGCGATCGCGGCGGCCAGCAGTTCGCATTCGCTGATCCCGGCGGCCACCGCGACGAACACCACCTGCGTCACGGGCCGGAACGTGCCGGTGCCCCGCAGGTGCAGCGTGAACGGCAGATGCGCGGCGGCCACAGCGGCAAGGTGCCGCTCGACGCCCGGCAGGACGGCGGTCGGGATCTCGGTCGGACCGAGCAGCGTCACGTGTGCCGGCACCGCGAGGGGATCGCCCGCCTCGACCCGGCGCCGGGTGAGCTGGGCCCCCCACGGCTCCGGGATGTCCACCGCTATGCCGATCTGGACGGTGTCGCCGGACGGCGGCACCCCGCCACTGCGATCCACGCTCCGTGCCGCCACGTCGGCCACCGACCCGCCCACCCGTCCCGCAGCGCTATTCGCCGCGCACCGGCGGGAAGAAGCCGACCCGCTCGTACGCGGACCGCAGGGTCGCGCCGGCCACCGACCGGGCCTTCTCCGCACCGGCGGCGAGCAGCTTGTCCAGCTGCGCCGGGTCGTCGAGGTAGGTGCGCGTGCGCTCCTGGATGGGGCGGACGAACTCCGCCACGACCTCGGCCAGCTCCTTCTTGAGGTCTCCGTAGCCGCGGCCGGCGAACGCTGCCACCAGCTCGTCGATGCCACGCCCGCTGAGCGCCGAGTAGATGGTCAGCAGGTTGGACACGCCCGGCTTGGTCTCGGCGTCGAAGACGATCTCCCGACCGGTGTCGGTCACCGCGGAGCGGATCTTCTTGGCCGACCGGGCCGGATCGTCCAGCAGGTCGATGATGCCGGCCGGCGAGGACGACGACTTGGACATCTTCGCCGTCGGGTCCTGCAGGTCGGTGATCTTCGCGGTGTCCTTGACGATGTGCGGCGCGGGCACCGTGAACGTCGCGCCGAACAGCGAGTTGAACCGCTGGGCCAGGTCGCGGGAGAGCTCCAGGTGCTGACGCTGGTCCTCGCCGACCGGGACCGCGTTGGCCTGGTAGAGCAGGATGTCGGCGGCCTGCAGGACCGGGTAGGTGAAGAGCCCGACGCTGGCCCGCTCGTTGCCCTGCTTCTGGGACTTGTCCTTGAACTGGGTCATCCGGCTGGCCTCGCCGAAGCCGGTGATGCAGCCGAGCACCCAGGCCAGCTGCGGATGCTCAGGCACCTGCGACTGCACGAACAGGGTGCTGCGCTCCGGGTCGAGGCCGACCGCGAAGAGCTGGGCGGCCGCCACCCTGGTCCGCTGGCGCAGCAGCGCCGGATCGTGACCCGCGGTGATGGCGTGCAGGTCCACCACGCAGTAGAACGCGTCGTGGGTGTCCTGCAGGGCCACCCAGTGCCGCACGGCTCCCAGGTAGTTGCCGAGGTGGAACGAGTCGGCCGTCGGCTGGATGCCGGAGAAGACGCGGGGTCGCTCGGAAACGTCGGGCATGGCGATAATTCTGTCAGCAAGCAGGCGGGGCCGTCATGACGGGCCGGCGCGTCGGCCATGGCCGGCCGGTGTCGGGGCGCTGACCTCGCGTGGCACGCCCACGCGCCGCTGCTCCGGCACGCGGAGCGCCGACACCGCGAGTCGGGCGACCCGACGTCCGTCCAGGGCCAGCACCCGCAGCAGCCAACCGTCCGCCGGGTCCACCGGATCGGGACCGCCGTCGTCGGGCGGCTCGGCGGGTACGGGCACCTCGTCCCCGGGCAGTGGCAGCCGGCCCAGCACGGCCATCACGTACCCGCCGACCGTCTCGTACGGCCCGGCGGGCAGCGCCACGCCGGTCCGCTCGGCGAAGTCGGCGAGGTTGAGCCGGCCGTCGACCACCGCCGGCAGGCCGGCGTGCGGCGGGTCGGGGGTCGTGTCGTACTCGTCGTGGATCTCCCCGACGAGCTCCTCGATCAGATCCTCCAGGGTGACGATCCCGGCGGTTCCGCCGTACTCGTCGATCACCACCGCCAGGTGGTGACCCTCCCGGCGCATCTCGGTCAGCGCGGCCAGGACCGGCTTGCTGCCGGGCACCTGCTTGACCTCACGGGTCAGCTCACCGACGGTGACGCACGGGTCGGCGTCCGGACGCAGCAGCACGTCCCGCAGGTGCACGAACCCGACCACGTCGTCCTGGGTGCCATCGGTCACCGGGTAACGGGTGTGCGTCTCGGCCCGCACCAGCCGGGCGGCCTCGGCGATGGTCAGCCGGGCCGGCAGGAAGACCACCTCGGTGCGGGGCATCATCACCTCGCGGACGAGACGCGCGCCGGCCACCAGCACCTCGTCGATGATCCGCCGCTCGTCCGGGTCGAGCACCGTGTTCACCGCGAGCAGGTCCCGTAGCTCGGCCTCGGAGATGCGTTCCCGCCCGGCCGCCGGGCCGGCCCCGAGCAGGTCAGTGACGAGGCGGGTGGCGCCGTCGGCGGCGCGGACCAGGATCCGGGCGACGGCTCGGGCGAGCGGGCCGGGGTCGCGGCGGGGCTTCCCCCGCACGCGTCGCCGGAGCCCGGAACGGGCCGCTTCCCGCATGACAGAGATGGTAGACACCGGGTGCCCGCCGTACCGGCGATCGCGCGGAGTCATCGGCGATGTGCGGCTCTGTTTAAACGTGAGAGATTATGATGGAATGGGTTGGCGGCGTGGTCGACTCCGGTCTCATCCGCCGCCGTAGGGTGATCACCAAAGGCCACGTCCCGGCGGGCCAGGCAGGAGGCAACGACGTGAAACTGCTCGTCACCGGGGGCGCCGGGTTCATCGGCAGCGTGGTGACCCGGATGCTGCTCGACGCGGGCCACCAGGTCGTCGTCCTGGACGACCTGCGCACCGGTCACCGCGAGGCGCTCGCTCCGGACGCGACCCACGTCGAGGCGTCCATTCACGACGCCGCCCAGATCCTCACCCCCGACGCCGGCTTCGACGGGGTGCTGCACTTCGCCGCCCTCATCGCCGCCGGCGAGTCGATGGTGAAGCCGGAGCTGTACTGGCAGACCAACACCGTCGGCTCGCTCGCCCTGATCAACGCCGTCCGCGCCGCCGGGGTGCCCCGGATGGTCTTCTCCTCCACCGCCGCCGTCTACGGCAACCCCACCGAGCTGCCGATCACGGAGACCGCGGTCAAGGCGCCCACCAACACGTACGGCGCCACCAAGCTCGCCGTCGACATGGCGCTCACCTCCGAGGCCATCGCGCACGGGTTGGCCGCCGTCTCGCTGCGCTACTTCAACGTCGCCGGCGCGCACCTCGCCGGCGACGTCGCGCTCGGCGAGCGGCACGACCCGGAGACGCACCTCATCCCGATCGCCCTGGAGGTCGCCGCCGGCCGGCGGGAGAAGCTCCAGCTCTTCGGCGACGACTACCCCACGGCGGACGGCACCTGCGTCCGCGACTACATCCACGTCGCCGACCTGGCCCGCGCCCACCTGTTGGCGCTGGACGCCGCCACCGGGGGCCAGCACCGCATCTACAACCTCGGCAACGGCAACGGCTTCACCAACCGGCAGGTGGCCGACGTGGTCCGCGAGGTCACCGGGCACCCGCTGCCGGTCGAGGTGGCGCCGCGCCGCGAGGGCGACCCCGCCGAGCTGGTCGCCTCGTCCGCGCTGGCCCGTGACGAGCTGGGCTGGGTGCCGCAGAAGCCCACCCTGCACGACATGGTCGGCGACGCCTGGGCCTTCTACCGGACGCACGTCCTGGAGCAGTCATGACCAGCCCCACCGGTGACGTCGTCGAGCGGGCCGCCGCCGGCTTCACCGACCAGTACGGCGGCCAGGCCACCGGCCTCTGGGCCGCGCCCGGCCGGGTCAACCTGATCGGCGAGCACACCGACTACAACGACGGGTTCGTGCTGCCCTTCGCGCTGCCACTGCGTACCGTGGTCGCCGCCGACCGGCAGGATGACGAGCGCTGGACGGTCTGGTCCGAGCTCTCCGACGAGACGATCACCTTCGGCGCGGACGACGTGGCCGAGCCCGGCCGGGTGACCGGCTGGGGCGCGTACGTGGCCGGGGTGGTCTGGGCGCTGCGCGACGCCGGCCACGCGGTGCCCGGCGCCCGGCTGGCGATCGCCTCCGACGTGCCGCTGGGTTCCGGGCTCTCCTCGTCGGCCGCGCTGGAGTCGTCCGTGCTCGCCGCCCTGCTCGACCTCGGTGAGCTGGACCTGTCCCCCGAGCGGCGGCCGCGGCTGGCGCAGCGGGCGGAGAACGTCTACGTGGGCGCGCCGACCGGCATCATGGACCAGTCCGCGGTGATCCGCTGCCGCGCCGGGCACGCGCTCTTCCTCGACTGCCGCGACGAGTCCGTCGAGCACATCCCGTTCGACCTGGACGCCGCCGGGCTGGCCGTGCTGGTCATCGACAGCCGCGCACCGCACCGGCACGCCGACGGGGAGTACGCCGCCCGCCGCCGCTCCTGCGAGGCGGCCGCCAAGGCGCTCGGCGTCGCCGCGCTGCGCGACGTGGCCGTCGACCAGCTCGACAGCGCACTGGCCCGCCTCGACGACGAGGAGACCCGGCGGCGCGTCCGGCACGTGGTCACCGAGGACCAGCGTGTGCTGGACACGGTGGCGCTGCTGCGCGCCGGCCGGGTCCGGGACATCGGCCCGCTGCTCACCGCCTCGCACGTCTCCATGCGCGACGACTTCGAGATCACCGTGCCGGAGATCGACACGGCCGTCGAGGCGGCGCTGTCGGCCGGCGCGCTGGGTGCCCGGATGACCGGCGGCGGGTTCGGCGGCTGCGTCCTCGCCCTGGTGGAGACCGATCGCGCCGAGGCGGTGGCGGCAGCCGTCACGGCCGCGTACGCCGAACGCGGTTTCACCGCCCCCACCACGCTCCCGGTCCTCCCCGCCCCCGGCGCAACCCGCCTGCACTGACCCCACCCCGGCCCCCCACCCCCCGGCCCCCCACTCGCTGGTTGATCAAGAGGTTTGCGTCAGTCCGAGCCCGGATTTTGACGCAAATCTCTTGATCACGAGTCGCGGGGGCGGGGGCAGGGGCAGGGGCAGGGGGGAGATCGTGCTCGTTCATGGAAGTAGTGGCCTCGCCCGGTGGGCGAGGTCACTACTTCATGGATCGAGTGCGATCATGCCGGCGCCGAGCCCGCGAGGGCCGGGGGCGCTGGGTTTAGCTCGCTTCGACGATCATGGCGGCGCCTACCGTGCGGTTGGTGGCCTCATCGATGATGACGAAGCCGCCGGTGGTGCGGTTGCGGCGGTACTCGTCGGCGAGGAGCGGCACCGTCGTGCGCAGCCGCACCCGGCCGATCTCGTTGAGTCGCAGCTCGTCGGCCGACTCGTCGCGGTGCAGCGAGTTGATGTCCAACCGATAGTGCAGCCCCCGCACGATTGCCCGTGCCGACCGGGTGGTGTGCTTGATCGCGTACCGGCCGCCGACCCGCAGCGGGCTGGTCTCGTCCATCCAGCAGACCATCGCCTCGATGTCCTGGGCGACCGCCGGCGCGTTGTTCGGCCGGCAGATCATGTCGCCCCGGGAGATGTCGATCTCGTCGGCCAGCCGTACCGTCACCGACATCGGCGGGAACGCCTCCGCGACCGGCCCGTCGGCGGTCTCCACGGCGGCGATCCGGCTGGTGAAGCCGGACGGCAGCACCATCACCTCGTCGCCCGGCTTCAGCACACCGGAGGCGACCTGACCGGCGTAACCCCGGTAGTCGGTGACCGTCGTGGACTGGGGGCGGATCACGTACTGCACGGGGAACCGGACGTCGACCAGGTTGCGGTCGCTCGCGATGTGCACCCGCTCCAGGTGGTGCAGCAGCGACGGGCCCTCGTACCACGGCATGTTCTCCGACCGGGTGACGATGTTGTCGCCGCGCAGCGCCGAGATCGGCACCACGGTCAGATCCGGTACGTCGAGCTTCGCGGCGAACGCGGTGAACTCGTCGGCGATCCGCTCGTAGACCTCCTGCGACCAGTCGACCAGGTCCATCTTGTTGACGCACAGAACCAGGTGCGGCACCCGCAGCAGCGAGCAGAGGAACGCGTGCCGACGGGACTGCTCGACCAGGCCCTTGCGCGCGTCCACCAGGATCAGCGCCAGGTCGGCCGTCGAGGCGCCGGTGACCATGTTGCGGGTGTACTGGATGTGCCCGGGGGTGTCCGCGATGATGAACTTGCGTCGGGGCGTGGCGAAGTACCGGTACGCCACGTCGATGGTGATGCCCTGCTCCCGCTCGGCGCGCAGGCCGTCGGTGAGCAGCGCCAGGTTGGTGTACTCGTCGCCACGGGCCGCGCTGACCGCCTCCACCGCCTCCAGCTGGTCGGTGAAGAGCGACTTGGTGTCGTAGAGCAGCCGGCCGATCAGGGTCGACTTGCCGTCGTCCACGCTGCCGGCGGTGGCGAACCGCAGCAGGTCCATCGGCCGCGCCTCACCGGTGGCCTCGGTGCCGGCAACGGCCGGGGCCACGATCTCGGTGGTCATCAGAAGTACCCCTCCCGCTTGCGGTCCTCCATGGCGGCCTCGCTGACCCGGTCGTCACCACGGGTGGCGCCCCGCTCGGTGATCCGCGTGGCCGCCACCTCCTCGATGACCTTCTCCACGGTGTCCGCGTCCGAGCGGACCGCCGCGGTGCAGGAGGCGTCGCCGACGGTGCGGTAGCGCACCTGCGCCTTGAACCGTTCCTCACCCGCGCGGGGACGGAAGAACTCGTTGACCGCGTAGAACATTCCGTCCCGCTCGATCACCTCGCGCTCGTGCGCGTAGTAGATCGACGGTAGCGGGATGCGCTCCCGGGCGATGTAGTGCCACACGTCCAGCTCGGTCCAGTTGGACAGCGGGAAGACCCGGATCGACTCGCCCGGGTGGTGCCGGCCGTTGTAGAGCGACCACAGCTCCGGGCGCTGATTCTTCGGATCCCACTGGCCGAACTCGTCGCGGAAGCTGAACACCCGCTCCTTGGCCCGCGCCTTCTCCTCGTCGCGGCGGGCGCCACCGAACAGCGCGTCGAAGTGGTGCTTCTCGACCGCGTCCAGCAGCACCGGCGTCTGGATCCGGTTGCGCATCCCGTCACCGGACTCGCGGACCAACCCGCTGGCCAGGGCCTCCGGCACGCTCGCCACCACGAGGTGCAACCCCAACTCGGCGACCCGCTGGTCGCGGTATTCGAGCACCTCGGGGAAGTTGTGCCCGGTGTCGACGTGCATGACGGGAAAGGGAATGTTGGCCGGAGCGAACGCCTTCTGCGCCAACCGCAGCATGACGATCGAGTCCTTGCCGCCGGAGAAGAGCAGCACCGGGCGTTCCATCTCGGCGACAACCTCGCGCATCACGAAGATGCTCTCCGCCTCAAGGGCGTCCAGGTGGGAGACCCGGTAGGCCGCGGGGGACGTCATGACACTCGCTCGCTCATCCGATTTCCAGACCTTTCCGGTCGGACATGTCAAGAAGTGCGCTCAGGCTACCCGGAATGCCTCTGCAGCGCTGCAAGCAACCGGTTGGCGAGATCCTTGCGACAGACCAGCAGGTCCGGCAGGCGCGGATCCGCCTCGTTGTATCGAAGCGCAGAACCGTCGATCCGGGAAGCGTGTAGTCCGGTGGCCGTCGCCACAGCCACCGGGGCCGCCGAATCCCACTCGTACTGCCCACCCGCGTGGATGTACGCGTCCACCTCGCCGGTCACCACCGCGGCGATCTTCGCACCGGCCGAACCCATCGGCACCAGGTGCGCGCCGACGTCCTCGGCCAGGTCGGTGAGGAACACCGGCGGTCGGCTCCGGCTCGCCGCCAGGCGGATCTTCCGCTCACCGGCCGTCGCCGCCTCCACCGTCATCGGCGGGTACGCGGGCGGGTAGTCGGTGCCCAGCACCCGGTGCTGCGCCGGCAATCCCACCGCTCCGGCGACCAGCCCGTGCGGGCTCGGCGCGCTCCGCGCCCAGAGGGCGACGTGCACGGCCCAGTCCGAGCGGCCCTCCTCGGCGAACTCCCGGGTGCCGTCCAACGGATCGATGATCCACACGCGGTCCGCGGTCAGCCGGGACACCGCGCCGGTGTTCACCTCGGCCGCCCAGGCCAACCGCGAGCCCTCGTCCTCCTCGGAGAGCACCGCGTCGCCCGGCCGCCACCGCGCCAACTCCGTGCGGATCAGGTCGTGCGACACCTTGTCCCCGGCCGACTTCAGCGCGCCCGTGTCCGCGAAGCCCAACTCTGCACGCAGGTCGAGCAGCGCCTGACCGGCCCGGGAGGCCAACCACCGGGCGAACGCCCCGTCGATCATCGGAGGACTGCCCATCTGCCCGCTCCCGTCGCCTCGCCGCGGCCCGTGCCCGCACGCACCGATCGGCCGCGACCCGCGTCGCCGGTCACGGCACGCCGAAAGGCGCAGACTACCGGCCAACCGTTTCCGATCCGGTACGCCCCGCCCGGCTCAACCGCCGTGATACAGGTTCTGGGTCGGCTCCACGCCCTTGACGATCACCGACTCCACCACATCGGCGGCCCGGTCCACCAGGAAATCGAGTTCCTTACGCTCCGCCGCGCCGAAATCCGACAGCACGTAATCCGCCGGATCCTGCCGCCCCGGCGGCCGACCCACGCCGAACCGCACCCGGACGTAGTCCTTGGTGCCCAACGACTTGGACATCGAACGCAGGCCGTTGTGCCCGCCCTCGCCGCCGCCACACTTGATCCGCACCTGGCCGAAGCCGATGTCCAGCTCGTCGTGCACCGCAATCACCCGCGCCGGGGGCACCTTGTAGAACTGCGACAGCGCCGCTACCGGCCCGCCGGACAGGTTCATGTACGTCAGTGGCTTCACCAGCACCAGCTTCGGACCGCCGAACCCCAGCCGCCCTTCCGCGACCTCGGCCACCGCCCGCTTGTGCCGACCGAACCGCGCGCCCAACCGCCCCGCCAGCAGCTCCACCACCATGAACCCGACGTTGTGCCGGTTCCCGGCGTACTCCCGGCCCGGATTGCCCAGGCCGACCACCAGCCACGGCCCCGCCTCGTCCGTCACGACCCGCCCCTCCCGCCGTCTTCACCGACTCCCGATACGCCGGCAGGCGCCCCCGAAACTCGGGGACGCCTGCCGCACGATACGAACCGATCAGGCCTCGGTACGCGCCTCGGTGTTCTCCGCGCCCTCGGCGGCCGGGGCGGCGTCGGCACCCTCGGAGCCCTCGGTGACCTCGCCGGTCTCGGCCTCGGCCTCCTCGGTGGCCTCCTCGACCTCGGGCAGCGTCGCCTCGAGCTGCTCGGCGGTCGGCGCGGCGGTCACCGCGGCGATCGGCAGCGTCGGGTCGACGGCCAGCTCGACACCGCTGGGCAGCTCGACGTCGCCGGCGGTCACCGAGGAGCCCGCCTCCAGGCCCTCGATCGACGCCTCGAGGTGGTCCGGCACCTTGGTGGCGTCCGCAGTCACCGAGAGGGTGTCGTGGTCGTGCACGATCAGGGTGTCGCGGGCGGCCTCCCCGGTCAGCTGGACCGGAACGTCGACGGTGACCTGCTCGCCCCGGCGCACCAGGATGAGGTCGACGTGCTCGAAGGTGTCGCGGATCGGGTCCCGCTGGATCGCCTTCGGCAGCGCCAGCACCTGGGTGCCGTCGGTGATGTCGATCGCGAAGAGCTGGTTGGCACCGCCCTTGCGGATCGCGGCGGCGAACTCCCGCGACGGCAGCGCGATGTGCTTGGGCTTCTCGCCGTGGCCGTACAGCACGGCGGGCACCTTGCCGGCCCGGCGGGTACGACGGGCACCACCCTTGCCGAACTCGGTGCGGGGCTCGGCGCTGATCTTTACCTCGGACACGGGGAAACTCCTGATGCTTTTCGCTGCGGCTTGCTTGTCGTCTTGCGGTGCTGGGGCGAGGGGCTCGCTGGGGCTCATGCGTCATGAACGACTGCCCGGAGCACCGCGTCGATGACGGTGCCTCCGTGCGGCGCTCTTCAGCGGCCCGCCGGGCACCCTCGCCGTGGCAACCGCACCAGTCTACCCGAGCTGTTTCCCGGGTTTCCGGCAGTCCCCGGTCACGGCTCCAGGCTGGCCCGCCGACGGTGTTCCCCGCCAGCGTGCCAGCCCGTTTCGACCAGTTTGTCAGCTCCGGCCGGCCGACTCGGCCATCTTCAGCTCAGGCCACCGAAGAGAGTGGTCACCGAGCCATCGTCGAAGACCTCCCGGATCGCCCGCGCCAGCAGCGGCGCGATCGACAGCACGGTCAGCTTGTCCAGCTGCTTCTCCGGCGGCAACGGCAGCGTGTTGGTCACCACGATCTCGCTGATCGAGCTGTTCTTCAGCCGCTCGGTCGCCGGGTCCGACAGGAGCGCGTGGGTGGAAGCGACCACGATCTCCGCCGCGCCCGACTCCTTGAGGATGTCCGCGGCCTTGGCGATGGTGCCACCGGTGTCGATCATGTCGTCGACGATCAGGCAGACCCGACCCTCGACCTCGCCGACCACCCGGTTCGCCACGACCTGATTCGGCTTCATCGGGTCACGGGTCTTGTGGATGAACGCCAGCGGGCAGCCACCCAACCGGTCGGTCCACCGCTCGGCCACCCGCACCCGGCCGGAGTCCGGTGCCACCACGGTCATCGGCCGCCCGGCGTACTTGTGCTCCACGTACTCGGCGAGGATGTCCATCGCGAAGAGGTGGTCCACCGGGCCGTCGAAGAAGCCCTGGATCTGCGCGGTGTGCAGGTCGACCGTGAGGATGCGGTTCGCGCCGGCGGTCTTCAGCAGGTCCGCCACCAGGCGGGCCGAGATCGGCTCCCGACCCCGGTGCTTCTTGTCCTGGCGCGCGTACGGGTAGAACGGCAGCACGACGGTGATCCGCTTCGCCGACCCCCGCTTCAACGCGTCCACCATGATCAGGGTCTCCATGACCCAGGTGTTCACCCCGTGCGTCACGGACTGCACCACGAAGGCGTCCGAACCACGCACCGAGTCCTTGAACCGTACGAAAATCTCGCCGTTGGCGAACTCGTACGCGTCGGCCGGCGTCGGTGCCACACCGAGCACCTCGCCGATCTCCTTGGCCAGTTCCGGGAAACCCCGTCCGGAGAAGAGCATCAGGCTCTTGCGGTTTTCGGCGACGATGCTGCCCATGGGCCCGTCTGCTCCCGTTTGTCGGCGGTACCCGGCCCGGTGGTGGTGGGTCGGGGACTATTCGGTTGCAGTATCTCCCGCGCCGGACGCACCGCCCACCGTCTCGGCCCGCCCGTGCATTGCCTCACTGTCGCTTGCGGTGCCGGCCACCTCCGACGCACCCTCCGCGTCGCCGGCGCGCTGCGCGGCCTCGGCCGCCGCCGTACCGGCCCGCCGCTTCACCACCCAGCCCTCGATGTTGCGCTGGCGCGCGCGGGCGACACCCATCGCGCCCGGCGGCACGTCGTCCACGATCACCGAGCCGGCCGCCGTGTACGCGCCGTCACCCACCTCGACCGGCGCGACGAACATGTTGTCCGCCCCGGTCCGGGCGTGGCTGCCGATCACCGTGCGGTGCTTGTTGACCCCGTCGTAGTTGACGAAGACCGACGCGGCGCCGATGTTGGTCTGCTCGCCGATCGTCGCGTCACCCACGTACGTCAGGTGCGGCACCTTCGAGCCGGGCCCGATCTCGGACTTCTTCACCTCGACGAACGTGCCGACCTTCGCCTTCTCGCCCAGCCGGGCCTCCGGCCGCAGGTACGCGTACGGCCCCACGCTGGCGCCCGCGCCCACCTCGGCGCCCACCGCGTGGCTGCGCACCACCGACGCCGCCGGGCCGACGATCGTGTCGATCAGCGTCACGTCCGGCCCGACCAGCGCGCCCGCGCCGACCACCGTGGCCCCGCGCAGCTGGGTGTTCTGGTCGATGACCGCGTCGCGGTCCAGCGCCACCGTCACGTCGATCCAGGTGGTCGCCGGGTCGAGCAGGCTCACCCCGGTGCGCATCCACGCCTCGTTGACCCGGTCGCGCAGCAGCCGCCGCAGCGACGCCAACTCCACCCGGTCGTTGCAGCCCAGCGTCTCGACGTGGTCGACGGCCACGTGCACCGCGACCGGCTCGCCGACGGACCGGAGCAGGCCGAACACGTCGGTCAGATACTCCTCGCCCTGGTCATTGTCGGTGGAGAGCTTGCCCAGCGCGTCGCGCAGCCGCACCGCGTCGAACGCGTAGATGCCGGCGTTGATCTCCCGGATCGCGCGCTGGGTCGCGTCGGCGTCGCGCTCCTCGACGATCTGCTCCAGCCGGCCGTCGGCGTCCCGGACGATCCGCCCGAGCCCGGTCGGATCGGGCACCTCGGCGGCCAGCACGGTGGCCGCGGCGGCGGCCTCCTCGTGCGCGGTCACCAACGCGCCCACCGTCTCCGGGCGCAGCAGCGGCACGTCGCCGTTGATCACCACGACCGTGCCGGCGCCCTCCGGTACGGCGTCCAACGCGATCCGCACGGCATGCCCGGTGCCGAGCTGCTCGGCCTGGAGCACGGGCGTGGCGTCGGGGGCGATCTCGGTCAGGTGGGCCCGGACCTGGTCGGCGCCGTGGCCCACCACGACGACGGTGCGGTCGGCGGCCAGCGGCCCGGCCGCGCTCAGCACGTGGCCGAGCAGCGTACGGCCGAGCAGGGGGTGCAACACCTTGGGCAGTGTCGACTTCATCCGCTTGCCCTCACCGGCGGCGAGCACGACGACGGTACGAAGGTGGGGCTGGGGCACGACGTGGCTCCCGTCGGGACGGCGGACACTCTCGCGGCCATGCTAACCACGCGGCCCGCCAGCGCGTCCTCTTACCCCCAGCAGAACCCAAAACGGACTTGTCGGGACAGCTCGGCCGCCAGGGTTCGAACCTGAAATACGGGTACCAAAGACCCGGGTGTTGCCAATTACACCACGGCCGATTGCAACGTCAAGAACACCGTCGCCTCAGAACGAGCATCCTGCCGGTACACCTTAACGCCCGACGGCCGCGACGCCAGCACTCCTGCCCTTCATGATCCCCTCGGCCTTGCCGACCATCGCACGTGGCTCGTGACCGAGGCGGCGGTGACACCCCGCGCGGGAAACCGCTCGGGCGGCACCCCACAGCGAATGGAGGGTGGGCCCTGAGCAGGGCTTTAGGACCTACGTACGACAGCTTTTTCAAACTTCCCCGTGCGATCTACCGAGCCGTAAGTTACGGTGACGTAGGCGTAGGTTCGTGATCGTTTCCGTCCCCTCTGCGAGGTGCCATGTCCACTACCATGCTCGAACCCAACACCGCCGGCCCCGGCCCGAAACCGCTCACCGACGGCAGCCAGTCCAACGGGATCCTGGCCGCCCTGTGGGCCTTCGTCGTGATCCCCTTCGTGGCCCTGCTGGTCGCCGTGCCGATCGCCTGGGGCGGCTGGCTGGGCTGGAGCGACGTGATCATCGGCCTGGTCTGGTACGTGGTTTCCGGGCTCGGCATCACGGTGGGCTTCCACCGCTATTTCACGCACGGCTCGTTCAAGGCCAAGCGTTGGCTGCGGGTGACCCTGGCGGTCGCGGGTTCGCTGGCGGTACAGGGCGAGATCATCCAGTGGGTGGCCGACCACCGGCGGCACCACGCCTTCTCCGACCTGGAGGGTGACCCGCACTCGCCGTGGCGTTTCGGCACCAGTTTCTGGGCGCTGACGCGGGGTCTGTTCCACGCACACGTGGGCTGGCTGTTCCGCCGCGAGCTGTCCAACCGGGAGCGGTTCGCACCGGATCTGATCGCCGACCGCGACATCAGCCGGGTGGACCGACTGTTCCCCGCGCTGGTGGCCGTCTCACTGCTCGGCCCGGCGCTGATCGGGGGCCTGGTGACCTGGTCGTGGCAGGGCGCGCTCACCGCGTTCTTCTGGGCCGGGCTGGTCCGGATCGGCCTCCTGCACCACGTCACCTGGGCGATCAACTCGGTCTGCCACGTGTACGGCGAGCGCCCGTTCGCGATGCGCCAGGGCGACCGCGCGTCGAACTTCTGGCCGCTGGCGATCCTGTCGTTCGGTGAGAGCTGGCACAACCTGCACCACGCGGACCCGACCAGCGCGCGGCACGGTGTGCTGCGTGGTCAGGTGGACATCTCGGCCCGGGTGATCTGGCTGTTCGAGAAGGTCGGCGCGGCGTCGCAGGTGCGCTGGCCGAAGCCCGAACGTCTCGCGGCCAAGCTCGTGAAACCGGTCGCACCCCGGTAAACCGGGCGGTGCCGCGGGGTGCCACCTGGCAGGATGGCCGGGTGGCCGAGCGGAGCGGGGGGCCGGACGGCTCGGCGGACGGGGGGCCGAGCCCGATCCGGGTACGGTCGGACGGCACGGCAGGCCGGTCGGGCCGCCCGCCAGTGAGGCGACGACGTGAGCGGGCACAGCGGAGGCACCATTCCACGGCAGGGCGTCACCGAGCGCCAGCGAGGCGGCGACATGCCCGAGGTCAGTGACGAAGCCGGCGGTCGGCGTGCAGTGCCGGCCGCGGCGGCGAAAACCAAGCCCCCCTCACGGGTACGCATGTCGGCTGCGCAGCGGCGGGAGCAGTTGATCGCGATCGGCCGGCAGCTGTTTGCCGAGCGAGGTTTCGACGCCACCTCCATCGAGGAGGTGGCGGCCCGCGCCAAGGTCTCCAAGCCCGTGGTGTACGAGCACTTCGGTGGCAAGGAGGGGCTGTACGCGGTCGTGGTCGACCGGGAGGTCCGGGCCCTGCTGGACCGGATCACCACGGCGCTGACGGCGGGGCATCCGCGTGAGTTGCTGGAGCAGGCGGCGATGGCCCTGCTGGGCTACATCGAGGAGGAGACCAGCGGGTTCCGGGTGCTGGTCCGCGAGTCGCCGCTGTTGTCCGGCACGGCCACCTTCAGCAGCGTGATGAACGACGTGGCCCACCAGGTCGAGCACATCCTGGGCGCCGAGTTCAAGAGCCGCGGGTACGACCCGAAGCTGGCCGAGCTCTACTCGCAGGCCCTGGTGGGCATGGTCGCGTTGACCGGCCGCTGGTGGCTGGAGGTGCGCAAGCCGCGCAAGGAGACGGTGGCGGCGCACCTGGTCAACATGGCCTGGAACGGGTTGTCGCACCTGGAGGCGAAGCCCACGTTGATCACCGCCCGCCGCCGCTGACCGTTCAGCGGCGGTGCACGTCGGCCACCGGATGTTTGCGGCGTTCCAGCTCCGCCTCGGCGTGCTCCGACGGGCCGGTTTTGTCGTACAGGCCGGTGCCCAGCAGGATCAGGCCGAACAGCATCGATACGATCACGGTCGACATCGAGAAGTTGAGGAAGTTCGCGTCGGTCTGCAGCACGGACATCATGAGGATGCTGGTCACCAGGAACACCGCCCCGGCGGTGAGGTTCATGTAGTGGCCGAGGTTGCTGCGCCGGGACGCCCCGATGATCAGGACGACTCCGAAGACCACCGAGGCGAGCGAGAAGGCCAGGTTGGTGCGGAGCCCGAGGGCCCAGTGGTTGCCCCGGTCAAAGAGCGGGTCGCCGATCGTCTCGGCGACACCCCAGACGCCGAAGACCAGGATGTAGACGCCGATCAGGCCGGAGAGGACCCGGTAGAGCGGCCGTGCCGGATGGTTCACCGGAAAGTGCGGCATACCCCTGACCCCCTGACGTGACTGGTTCAGGGGAATTGTCGCCCAACGAAACGGGCATGTCAGGCAAACCACCGATGGCTGCGCGGTCCGCCGCATGGCTGGACCAGGTCAGGTTTTCGCCGGAGCCCGAGCTGCGCAGGGATCAAGCCTGACCGCCCGGAGCAGCACGCAGAGCAGCGAGAAGCCGAGGTTGGCGCCCTGGCCGAGGACGCGGGTGTCGTCCTGGGC
>NZ_JBEXIA010000045.1:0-46692 GCF_040608335.1 Micromonospora sp. NPDC005194
CGCGGGCGGCGGCGAGCGCGTCGGCGCCGAGGCCGCAGCCGAGGTCGGCCAGCGTGCGCACGCCGGCCGCGCGCAGCCGCTCGGCGCGGCGGTCGGCGACGACCCGGCGGGTGGCCTGCTCCAGCCCGGCGCGGGTGAGGAACATCCCGGCGGCAGCCGGGCCGAACTTGCCGACCGCCCGGTGGCGCAGCTCGGCCTGGGTGAGCGCCGCCGCGGCCAGCGCGGGCGGCACCCCGCCGGCGCGTAACGCCGACGCCGCCGCCAGTGGATCACCGCCGGCCAGCCCGGCCGCCGCCGTGAGCGCGGCCGACCCCTCGGGGGTACGCAGCGCCGCCAGCTGATCGAGATCCACCCCACCATTCTCCCGGCCGAGGCGGAAATACCGGCTGGCGGGGCGCGACGCGCTGGCACTCTCCTTGACGGAGTGCTAGCCACGGAATAACCTGCGATTAGCACTCTCACCCTGAGGGTGCCAGCTTCCGGGTCTCGCGACCCGGGTGCGCACGCCAGGCGGACCGGCACCCGCGACGACGGCCCCGCCCGGTGGCATGAGGCAGATTGACGCTGGTCAGCCCCGCTGGCCGGCAACGAAACCAGTAGTACCCCAGGAGGGTATGCCCGTGACTACCGCGACCAAGGTTGCGATCAAGCCGCTCGAGGACCGCATCGTGGTCCAGGCGAACGAGGCTGAGACCACCACGGCGTCGGGCATCGTGATCCCCGACACCGCCAAGGAGAAGCCGCAGGAGGGCACCGTCCTCGCTGTGGGTCCGGGGCGCGTCGACGACAACGGCAACCGGGTTCCGGTTGACGTGCAGGTCGGCGACACCGTCCTCTACTCGAAGTACGGCGGCACCGAGGTCAAGTACGCCGGCGAGGAGTACCTGGTGCTCTCCGCCCGCGACGTCCTCGCGGTCATCGAGAAGTAAGCAACCGATCAGTGTCGCTGCCCCGGTCCGGCTCGCCGGGCCGGGGCAGCTTCGCTTCGAAGGGACATACATGGCGAAGATCCTGAGCTTCTCGGACGACGCCCGGCACCTGCTGGAGCACGGTGTCAACGCCCTCGCAGACGCGGTCAAGGTCACCCTCGGCCCGCGCGGGCGCAACGTCGTCCTGGACAAGAAATTCGGTGCGCCGACGATCACCAACGATGGTGTGACCATCGCCAAGGAGATCGAGCTCACCAACCCCTACGAGAACCTCGGCGCGCAGCTGGTCAAGGAGGTGGCGACCAAGACCAACGACGTCGCCGGCGACGGGACCACCACCGCGACCGTGCTGGCGCAGGCGATGGTCCGTGAGGGCCTGCGCAACGTGACCGCCGGGACCAACCCGGCCGGCCTCAAGCGGGGCATCGACGCGGCGGCCACCAAGATCTCCGAGGCGCTGCTCGGCCGCGCCGTCGAGGTCGCTGACAAGAAGTCGATCGCGAACGTGGCGACGATCTCGGCGCAGGACGCCACCATCGGCGAGCTGATCGCCGAGGCGATGGAGCGGGTCGGCCGCGACGGTGTCATCACCGTCGAGGAGGGCTCGATGCTCACCACCGAGCTGGACGTGACCGAGGGTCTCCAGTTCGACAAGGGCTTCATCTCGCCGAACTTCGTCACCGACCTGGAGGGTCAGGAGTCCGTCCTGGAGGACGCGTACATCCTGGTCACCACCCAGAAGATCTCGGCGATCGAGGAGCTGCTGCCGCTGCTGGAGAAGGTCCTGCAGAACAGCAAGCCGCTGCTGATCATCGCCGAGGACGTGGACGGTCAGGCGCTCTCCACCCTGGTGGTCAACTCGCTGCGCAAGACCCTCAAGGTCTGCGCGGTCAAGGCCCCGGGCTTCGGCGACCGGCGCAAGGCCATGCTCCAGGACATCGCGATCTCCACCGGCGCCGAGCTGGTCGCTCCGGAGCTGGGCTACAAGCTCGACCAGGTCGGCCTGGAGGTGCTCGGCAGCGCCCGGCGCGTCGTGGTCGACAAGGAGAACACCACGATCGTCGACGGCGGCGGCCAGAAGGCCGACGTCGACGACCGGGTCTCCCAGATCCGCAAGGAGATCGAGGCCTCCGACTCCGACTGGGACCGGGAGAAGCTGGCCGAGCGGCTGGCGAAGCTCTCCGGCGGCATCGCCGTGATCAAGGTGGGTGCGGCGACCGAGGTCGAGATGAAGGAGCGCAAGCACCGCATCGAGGACGCCATCGCGGCGACCAAGGCCGCGGTCGAGGAGGGCACCGTGCCCGGCGGCGGCGCCGCCCTGGTGCAGATCCTTCCCGTGCTCGACGACGACCTGGGCTTCACCGGCGAGGAGAAGGTCGGCGTCTCGATCGTGCGCAAGGCGCTGGTCGAGCCGCTGCGCTGGATCGCGCAGAACGCCGGCCACGACGGCTACGTCGTGACGCAGAAGGTCGCCGACATGCAGTGGGGCCACGGCCTCGACGCCGCCACCGGCGAGTACGGCGACCTGGTCAAGGCCGGCATCATCGACCCGGTGAAGGTGACCCGCAACGCGGTCACCAACGCCGCCTCGATCGCCGGTCTGCTGCTCACCACCGAGAGCCTCGTGGTGGAGAAGCCGGAGCAGGCCGAGCCGGCCGCCGCCGGTGGGCACGGCCACGGCCACGGTCACCAGCACGGCCCGGGCTTCTGACCCGGTAGCGACACCCGCCCCGGGGCACACCGTCGTACGGCGGTGTGCCCCGGTTCGTCTCCGCGATCATTACCAAGCGCTGACATGGTTGGCGACCCGGCGGATTGATCGCGCACACTGGGCCGATGAGCACCACGTCGCGGCGGTACGCCGCGCTGGCCGGAGTGACCGCCGCCGCCGTCGCGATCGGGATCGCGGAGCCGGTGGCGGTGCTGACGGGCCCCCGGTCGGCGCCACTGGTCGCGGTGGGTGGGGTGGTCGTCGACGCCGTCCCCGAGCCGCTCAAGCAGTTCGCCATCGACGTCTTCGGCACCGCCGACAAGATCGCCCTGCTGATCGGAACGGCCCTGCTGCTGGGCGCCTTCGCCGCGCTGCTCGGAATGGTGGCGGTCCGCCGGCTGGCCCTGGGCCTGGCGGGGATCGCGGCGTTCGGCGTCGTCGGTGTGGCCGCTGCGCTGACCCGCCCCGGCGCGGACGTCTTCGACGCGCTGCCGTCGCTGGTCGGTGGGGGACTCGGCGCCCTGGTGCTCTGGCTGTTCATCGCCGGCCCGTTCGAGCTGGACCCCTGGCCCTGGACCTCACCCGCCACCTCCCGCCCGGCAACCCCGCCGGCTGCCGGTCCTGGTGAATGGCCGGTGTCGCCCGCCGGGCCGCCGGAGGGCCTGCCGGTCCCGGTGACCCCCGCCGCCCCGCCGGTGCCGGTGACCCCGGCCGCGCCGGCCGCGACTGTCGATCCGGAGTCGCGCCGACGGTTCCTGACCGGCACCGGCGTGCTACTCGGCACGGCCGCCGTGGCCGGACTCGGCGGGCGCTGGCTGGCCGGGCGGCGCGGCGTGTCCGCCGCCCGGGACGCGATCCGGCTGCCCGCGCCGGTCGCCCCCGCACCGGCCGTGCCGGCGGGCGCGGACCTGTCGCTGGCCCAGCTCGCGCCGTACGTCACCCCGAATCTCGGGTTCTACCGGATCGACACCGCCCTGGTGGTGCCGCAGGTGGACCCGGAGACCTGGCGGCTGCGCATCCATGGCCGGGTGGGCACCGAGCGCACCTACAGCTACGCCGATCTGCTGGCCCGGCCGTTGGTCGAGCGGTACGTCACGCTGGCCTGCGTCTCGAACGAGGTCGGTGGGGACCTGATCGGCAACGCCCGCTGGCTGGGCGTACCCCTGCGGGAGCTGCTGGACGAGGTGCAGCCGGAGGAGGACGCCGACCAGGTCGTCGGCCGGTCGGTCGACGGTTGGACCTGTGGCACCCCCACCGCCGCGCTCCGCGACGGACGCGACGCGCTGCTGGCGATCGGCATGAACGGCGAGCCGCTGCCGGTCGAGCACGGGTTCCCGGTCCGGATGGTGGTGCCGGGCCTCTACGGCTACGTGTCGGCCTGCAAGTGGGTGACCGAGCTGGAGCTGACCCGGTTCGCCGACTTCGACGCGTACTGGGTGCCGCGTGGTTGGTCCGCCCAGGGCCCGATCAAGACCCAGTCGCGCATCGACGCGCCGCGACGGCGCAACCGGTTGACCGCCGGTCCGGTGACGGTGGCCGGTGTGGCCTGGGCGCAGCACCGGGGCGTTCGCCGGGTCGAGGTACGCGTCGACGACGGCCCCTGGCAGGAGGCGCAGCTGGCCCCGACGGTGTCGGTGGACACCTGGGTGCAGTGGTCCTGGCGCTGGGACGCCACGCCGGGCGAGCACCGGCTCCAGGTCCGGGCAACGGACGCGACAGGCGAAACCCAGACCGAGCGTACGCAGAGCGTCGCCCCGGACGGCGCCACCGGCTGGCACACCGTCCCAGTCAACGTCCACTAACCCCCACCCTGCCCCGCCCCCATCCGCCTGACCCCTGGTGATCATGAAGTTATTGCCCCGATCGACGGCGTGTCGGGGCAATAACTTCATGATCGACGGGGGAGGGGGCAGGCGCGCGGAACCGCGCTCCCGCTGGGCGGGGGCGCGGTTCGCGGTGTTCGGGGTGGGTGCCGGGTCAGGCGACGTTGCGCTGGGCCGGGACCGTCGACTTGTGCGGGCGGCCCAGTCGCGCCTCCAGGCGGGCGACGTCGACCCGGATCTGCCGGCGGTCGGCCAGGTCCTCCCAGCCGACGGCGAGCAGGCGCAGCCGCTCCGACTCGCTGAAGCCGCCCCAGACGCCGTACGGCTCGCGGACCGACAGGGCGTGCGCGGCGCACTCGGCGCGGACCGGGCAGGCCCGGCAGACCGACTTGGCGGCGGACTCCCTGCGCAGCCGGGAGGAGCCCCGCTCCCCGTCCGGGTGGAAGAACTGGGCGCTGTCCCGGCCCCGGCAGGCACCGAGCCGCTGCCAGTCCCAGAGATCGACGATGGGTCCGGGCAGTCTACGTACGTTCGACATCAGCACCCCTCCTCCCGCGCGGCACCGCGAGACTCTTGTGGCCGGCTTCCGGGCGGCGGGCCGCGCAGGCGCACCGTTCCCGGCCTGGACCTCCCGGTACCCGGGCTGCCGCCGGCTCACACGTATGTGATCCAAAACGTCTGGCAACTCGCGGCTTTTGCCCTATCTGTCGGAAAAGTTCAGATGATTGCCGGGAACCCCCTCCCCAGCCGACGCCGTCATGGTCTGCTCGTGTGCGGAGAGGAGACCACCACAGTGCGTACCGTTCTTGTGTGCGTTCGGACACCGCTCGCGGCTCAGCACCTCACTTCTGCTGCCGCGCGGCTGGGGTTGTCCGCGATCGTCCGTACCGCCGTCTCCGATCCCGAGGTGATGCTGCGACTCGCCGAGCGCCCGGCCGACGTGGTCCTGGCCGACACGGCTCTCACCCGGCCGGACAGCGCGGGTTTCGTCCGCCGGGTGCTGGCCCGCGCGCCGCAGGCCGCGGTCCTGCTGCTCGGCGCCGAGGAGTCCGAGGCCGCCGCCGCCACCATCAGCGCCGGCGCCCGGGGTCTCATCCAGAACGCCGACCACGACCTGACCAGCGCGGTCGCCAAGGCCCTGCTGCTGCTCACCGCACCCGGCCGAGCCTCCCGGCAGCGGGTCACCGACCCGGCCCGGGACACCGCGGCGGTCGGTGGGTCGGGCCGCTCCGCGCCATCGGTACGCGGCTCCGCCGAACCCGGCTGGACGGCCGCGCCCGGCGACGGGTCGCCGGGCATGCCGTCGGTGCCGGTGCAGCGGGGTGACGACGAGGTCGAGTCGGCGACCGACGGGTCGGCAGCCGGCCAGACCGATCCGACCCGGCCCGCCCCGAGCGCCCGCCCCAACCGGGCGTCGATCGGGCTCACCGAACGGGAACTCCAGGTGCTGCTGGGCATGGCCGAGGGCAAGAGCAACGCGGAGATCGGCCGGGAACTGTTCGTGTCCGAGGACACCGTCAAGACCCATGCGCGACGGCTGTTCCGCAAGCTCGGCGCCCGGGACCGCGCCCACGCGGTCGCCGCCGGCTTTCGTGCCGGCCTGGTCTCCTGACCCACGCGGCCCCGCCCCCGGCGGGGTCAGCCAGCGGTCACTCGCCGGTGGTGGCGGTGCCCGGTTCGTCCTCGGTGCCCTCGGTCAGGGTGTCGTGCACCCCGTCGGCGTAACCACGGGCGTAGTCCCAGGTCACGTAGTGGTCCGGGTCCGGGTCGTACGCCGGCTCGTGCACCCGGGGCCGCCCCGAGTTGAGCAGGTGCCGCAGGTTGCCCCGCAGCAGGTCCCAGTCGAAGTAGTGCGGTTCCCGGCAGTCCTCGCATTCGATGACCAGCCCGCGCACCCCGATTGGCGCCAGCAGGGCCTGGTAGATCTCCAGGTCGGCGAGGTCCTCCAGCACATCCTGCCGCTCGACGTCGGTCAGCGGATCCGGCGTCGCGTCGTCGCCCGGGTCGTCCAGGCCTGCGGTCGGGTCGGCCGGGTCGCCGTTGAACGGGTCGATGGGCTCGTCGTGCACCCCCTCACCGTAGACCCAACGCGGCGCGAACGTCCGCCCCCCGGCACCGCGCCCACGCGGCCGCCGCCGACGGAGGTCGCCCAGGTCACTGGGTACGATAGGACGACGTGCCGGCACCGTGGCGTGCTCCGGTGCCCGCCCGCGCCACCTCGCTGAAGCCCATCCGAGCAGCTCAGGAGAGCAATCGTGGAAAATTCGCCCAGCACCGATCTTCCGGCCGGCGTCGAGCACGCCGATCTGGGCGGCCACCTGCCCGAGCTGCCCGCCGGCTCGGCCCGGGTCGTTCCGCTCGGGCTCACCTTCGATGACGTGCTGCTCCAGCCGGGCGAGTCGGACGTCGTCCCCAGCCGGGTCAACACCCGGACGAAGCTCACCCGCGGCATCGAACTGACCGTTCCGCTGCTCTCCAGCGCCATGGACACGGTCACCGAGGCGCGCATGGCGATCGCCATGGCCCGCCAGGGTGGCATCGGCGTGCTGCACCGCAACCTCTCCGTGGAGGACCAGGCCCTCCAGGTCGACCTGGTCAAGCGCTCCGAGTCCGGCATGATCACCAACCCGGTGACCGCCAGCCCGGACGACACCCTGCGCGAGGTCGACGAGCTGTGCGGGCGCTACCGCATCTCGGGTGTCCCGGTGGTGGACGGCGATGGCCAGCTGGTCGGCATCGTCACCAACCGCGACATGCGTTTCGTCTCCGAACCGAGCACCCCGGTCCGCGAGATCATGACCCGGACGCCGCTGGTCACCGCCACGGTCGGGGTGAGCAAGGACGACGCGCTGGCGCTGCTGCGTCGCCACAAGGTCGAGAAGCTGCCGATCGTGGACGACTCGGGTCGGCTGCGCGGGCTGATCACCGTGAAGGACTTCACCAAGAGCGAGCAGTACCCGAACGCCACCAAGGACGACGCGGGCCGGCTGCGGGTGGCCGCCGCCGTCGGTGTCGGCGAGGACTCGTACAAGCGGGCCCGCACGCTCGTCGACGCCGGCGTCGACGTGCTGATCGTGGACACGGCGCACGGGCACCAGCGGGCCGTGCTGGACATGGTCCGCCAGCTCAAGAAGGACGTCACGATCGACATCGTGGGCGGCAACGTGGCCACGTACGCCGGTGCGCGCGCGCTGGTCGAGGCCGGCGCCGACGGCATCAAGGTGGGTGTCGGCCCGGGCGCGATCTGCACGACCCGGATCGTGGCCGGAGTCGGCGTCCCGCAGATCACCGCGATCATGGAGGCGGCCCGTGCCGCCCGCCCGGCCGGCGTCCCGGTGATCGGCGACGGCGGCATCCAGTATTCGGGCGACATCGCCAAGGCCCTGGTCGCCGGCGCCGACACGGTGATGCTCGGCAGCCTGCTGGCCGGCTGCGAGGAGAGCCCCGGCGAGCTGATCTTCATCAACGGCAAGCAGTACAAGGCGTACCGCGGGATGGGCTCGCTCGGCGCGATGCAGTCCCGGGGGCAGGCCAAGTCGTACTCGAAGGACCGGTACTTCCAGCAGGACGTGCTCGCCGAGGACAAGCTGGTCCCCGAGGGTGTCGAGGGGCAGGTGCCCTACCGGGGCCCGCTGTCCGCGGTCGCCCACCAGCTCACCGGCGGGCTGCGGGCCGCGATGGGGTACGTCGGCGCGGAGAGCATCCCCGAGCTGCACCGGCGTGGCCAGCTGATCCGGATCACGGCGGCGGGGCTCAAGGAGAGCCACCCGCACGACATCCAGATGACCGTCGAGGCGCCCAACTACCACTCCCGCTGACCATCCCCCAACAACCTGGAGTCCCCCATGCGTGACGTGGTCGAGATCGGGCTGGGCAAGACCGCGCAGCGCGGTTACCACCTGGACGACATCGCCATCGTGCCGAGCCGCCGGACCCGGGACGTCGACGACGTCTCGACCGCGTGGCAGCTCGACGCGTACCCGTTCGGCATCCCCTGTGTCGGGCACCCCTCGGACGCCACGATGAGCCCGTCCTCGGCGGTCCGGCTCGGTCAGCTCGGCGGTCTCGGCGTGCTCAACGTCGAGGGGCTGTGGACCCGCTACGAGAACCCGACGAAGGTGCTGGAGGAGCTGGCCGGCCTCGACGAGGACGCCCGCGCCACCAAGCGGCTCCAGGAGGTGTACGCCGAGCCGATCCGCCCGGACCTGATCGCCGAGCGGGTCCGCGAGCTGCGCGCCGGAGGCGGCACGGTGGCGGTGCGGGTCTCCCCGCAGCACACCCTGGCGCTGGCCCCGGTCATCCTGGACGCCGGAGTGGACATCCTGGTCATCCAGGGCACCATCGTGTCGGCCGAGCACGTGTCGACGACCGACGAGCCGCTGAACCTCAAGGAGTTCATCGCCGACCTCGACCTGCCGGTCATCGTCGGCGGCTGCACCGACTACAAGACGGCCCTGCACCTGATGCGTACCGGCGCGGCCGGCGTGATCGTCGGCATCGGCGGCGACGAGTGGTCGACGACCGAGTCGGTGCTGGGCATCCGGGTGCCGATGGCCACCGCGATCGCCGACGCCGCGGCGGCCCGTCGGGACTACCTCGACGAGACCGGCGGCCGGTACGTGCACCTGATCGCCGACGGCGACATCCAGACCTCCGGTGACATCGCCAAGGCCCTCGGCTGTGGCGCGGACGCGGTGATGCTCGGCGAGCCGTTGTCGCTCTGCGACGAGGCGCCCGCCGGCGGCGCCTGGTGGCACTCGGCGGCCAGCCACCCGTCGCTGCCCCGCGGCGCGTTCGAGGTCGCCGGTGAGCCGCTCGGGTCGATGGAGCAGCTGCTCTTCGGCCCGGCGGACGAGGCCGACGGTCAGCTCAACCTGTTCGGTGGGCTGCGCCGGGCGATGGCCAAGTGCGGCTACCGCGACCTCAAGGAGTTCCAGAAGGTCGGCCTGGTCCTCGACCGCTGACCTGCCGTTCAGACGCCGGAAGGCCGGCCCCGCCACGTTGCGGGGCCGGCCTCCGTCGTACCGGGGGCGTGCCGGGGGTGGGCCGGCGCGTCAGCCCTCGGTGAACTCGACCCAGTTCAGGTTGCCCAGGCCGCTGGTCGGACCGCCCGGTACGGCGGCGTAGACCAGGTAGAGCCGGTGCGCCCCGGCCGGCTGGTCCACCGGCACCGTCGTGCTGGTGAAGGCCGCGTTGCCGGTGGTCGCGTTCAGCGTCGCCGTGGCGACGAGCGGGCCGGTGGGCGAGTCGAGCCGCAGCTCCACCGCCGCCCGGGGAGTGCCGGCGGTGGCCGCCGAGCCGCCGGAGTGCCGCAGGGTCACGCTGGACACCCCACCCAGGTTGATCGGGTCGAAGGCGATGTGGTCGCCCGGGTCGATCCCGCTGACGTGCTGCCCGCCGCCGGTGTCACCCGTGGTGGCGACCTCGACGCCCTGCTTCACCTGGGCGTACGCGGCCTGCTGCCGGGGTGTCTGGATGATCGCCTGGCCGACCGTGGTGAGGGGGGCCTGGCCGCCGCCACCGAGGTCGGTGTACGAGGCGCTGATCCCGCCGTACAGGTACCCGCCGGCGTGGTCACCGCCGTCGGCCGGGGTGGCGAGGGTGCCGGTGCAGCCGGTGGTGGAGCTGTCCGGGTGGCCGTGGCTGTCGTGGCCGAGGACGAAGGTCACGGTGACCCGTGCGCAGTCCACCGGCCCGTCCTCCGGGTCGGTCACCGTGACGGTGAACGGCACGCTCTCGCCCCAGGTGAAGAAGCTGCCGCTCACCGGGGAGGTGACGGTCACCGTGGGCGCGGTGTTGCCGACCACGATCTCCTTGGTGAGCACCGCGGTCTTCCCGCTGGAGTCGGTCACCGTCAGCTTCGCGGTGTACGTCCCGTTCGCGGTGTAGGTGAACGACGGGCTCGGGTCGGCCGAGTCGACAGTGCCGTCGCTGGTGAAGTCCCAGGCGTACGAGATGGAGTCGCCCGGGTCCGGGTCGTAGCTGCCGGCCGAGGAGAACCGCACCGTCAACGGTGCCGTCCCGGAGGTCGGGGTGGCGTCGAGCTTCGCCACCGGCGACCGCTTGCCCTTGACGTAGCGGATCACCGAGAGCTGGGCGTCGGGGTTGGCCCGGAAGAAGCCGTCGCCGTACTCCAGCAGGTAGAGCGAGCCGTCGGGGCCGAACTCCATGTCCATCGGGTTGTCGAACACGACGCCCGGCAGGAACTGCTCCACGCCGGTCAGGGTGCCCTTGCCGTCGGTGCGCATCATGAAGATCTTGTCGCGGGTGAACTCACCGAAGACCACCGCGTTCTGGTAGTACTCGGGGAACTTCACCTCGGAGGTCGACGCCGGGTCGTACGAGTAGATCGGGCCGCCCATCGGGCCGACGCCGCCGGTGCCGATGACCGGCCATGTGAAGTCGCAGCCGACCGGCGGGGTCTCCAGGTACGACCCGGCACACGGGTGCGCCCGTCGAAGGTGTACCAGAACTGCGGCTGCTGGACCTTCGGCAGCACCCGCAGGCCGGTGTTGCGGGGTGAGTCGTTGACCGGGGCGCCGCAGTTGAACGGGGCGCCGGAGGTCCGGGTGACGAAGTCGTAGTCGATGTACGGCAGGCTGGGCGAGTAGCAGTACGGCCAGCCGTAGTTGCCGGCCTTGTTGGTGGCGAACCAGCGGCCGGTGCCGTCCGGGCCGCGGGTGGCGCTGGGTACGCGGGAGTCCGGCGAGTAGTCGCCCACGTAGACCATGCCCTTGGCGTCCACGTCGTACCGGAACGGGTTGCGCAGCCCCATCAGGAAGATCTCCGGCCGCGTCTTCCCGGCGGTGTCCTGCTCCTCGGGGAAGAGGTTGCCCTTGGGAACGGTGTACGTGCCGTTGGCCCGCACCTTGATCCGCAGCAGCTTGCCGCGCAGGTCGTTGGTGTTGGCGGCGGAGCGCTGCGCGTCGTAGCCGGGGCCCTGGGTCGGCGACTCGTTGATCGGGGTGTAGCCGTCGGAGCCGCCGGCGTTGGTGTCGTCCCCGGTGATCAGGTAGAGCAGCCCCTTGCCGTCGAACTTGACCTCACCGGCCACGTGGCAGCAGATGCCACGGTCGGTGTCGACCCGGAGGATCTGCTGCTCGGTGCTCATGTCCAGGTGCGGGGTGGGGGAGTCCACCAGCTTGACCCGGGAGAGCTGGTTGTAGCCCTTGAACCTGTCCCACACGGTCGGGTCGGTGGAGGTGACCGGCGCGTCGCCCTCGTTGACGCCGGGGGTGGCCGGGTTGTCGACCGGGGTGTTCAGCTTCGGCGCGTAGTAGATGTAGACCCACCTGTTGGTCGCGAAGTCCGGGTCGATCGCCACCGACTGGAGGCCGTCCTCGTCGTGTTGGTACACGTCGACGGTGGTGATCACCGGGCTGGCGCCGGTGGCCGGGTCGTAGAACCGGACCTCGCCGCCGCGGGTGTTGTGCAGCACCCGGCCGTCCGGCAGCACGGCCAGCGACATCGGCTCGCCTGGGTCGTCGTTGAGGGTGACCTTCTCGTAGTTGCCGAGCACGGTGGCGCCGCAGTCGCCCTCGACCACACCGGCGGACCACCGGATGCCGCCGAGCAGGTGCTCACGGAACTTCGCCGAGCGGTACGTCTCGATGCTGTGCCCGAGGCCCGTGTAGAAGGAGCGGCCGCCCTGATAGTCCTTGCACCAGGTGACCGGGTGGTCGTACCCCATCGTGCCGCCGGTGTAGGTCTTCTCGTCCACGGTGGCCAGCACGTGCGCGGCGCCCCGGACGTTGCGGTCGAAGTTGTACCACTCCTCGGTGAGGGTGAGCGTGCGGGGCAGCGTCTCGGACGCCGGGTGGGCGCGGTCGGCCACGTCCACCACGCCGCGGCCGACCGGCGAGGCGGCGGCCGCCTTCGCGCCGACGAGGTTCTGGTAGAAGGCCCAGTCCGGCTCGGTCTCCGCCGCCGCGTGGACGCCCACGTAGCCGCCGCCCGCCTTGACGTACGCCTCGAAGGCCGCCTCCTGGCTGGCGTTGAGTACGTCGCCGGTGGTGTTGAGGAAGACCACCGCACGGTACTTCGCCAGCTCGGCGGCGGTGAACACGGCGGCGTCGCGGCTCACCGTGACGGTGAAGTGGTTCGCCTTGGCCAACTGCTGGATGGTGTCGACACCGTCGGTAATGGACGCCCGGCGCTCACCGGCGGTCTTGGTGAACACCAGCACCCGGTAGGTCTGCGGAGCGCGCACGGCGGCGCGGAGCGCGGCCGGCCCGTTCTCGACCACGGACGGCGCGATCGGGGGCGCGTCGTCGGCTGGTGCGGCGGTGGCGGGAACGGCGGAGGTGAGGGGGATGGTCAGGATGAGTCCAGCGGCGACGGCGAACCATCGTCGTCCGGTCGGTCGGGTCATCGTTCCTCCGGTGGTCGGCAGGCGCGTGGCATCCCCGGCCTGTTCGGGCCGGCAGCGCGACTGCGGTGGGGGATGGACCGGGCGCGTCCCGTCGCCGTACGGGAGGCGCGGGTGCGCAGGGCCGGTGCTCGACCGGCCCGTCACCACCTGCCGGCGGCTGGGCCGGCGGGGTGGGACGCGGCCGGCGTCGGACGGACGCCGGCCGCGCCGGAGGTCACTTCTTGAGGTAGATGGTCAGGTCCGACATGTTGCGGTAGCTGAGCGCCGCGAAGTCCAGCGACTGGGCCCGGTTGGCGGTGCCGCCGGGGGCGGTGTCCATCTCCCAGTTGGCGTGGTGGAAGTCCCGCTCGCCGATGGTCTGGAAGAACTGCTGGAAGTTGATGTCGCCCTCGCCGAGCGGGGTCATCTGGTGACCGTTGGGCACGCTGGTGTCCCGGTCGCCGTCCTTGGCGTGGAAGAGCGGGAACCGGGTGGTCCGGTCGGCCACGTTGAGGATCGGGTCGAACAGATCGGTCACCTCGCGTCCGGCCGGGTCGACGTACTTCTGGTGCTTGTAGCGGGCCACGTAGCCCCAGTAGATGTCGAACTCGAAGAAGACGTACCGGGGGTCGGTCCTGCCGAAGAAGTACTCCAGCCGCCGGATGCCCGACGAGCGGGTCGGGCGGCCCTGCGCGTCCAGCGGCCCGGAGTCGAGCAGGAAGCTGTACGCGACGTCGTGGTTGTGCGTGTAGAGGCGCATGCCCCGGGCGTGCGCCTGCCGGCCCAGCTCGTTCCAGGTGTCGGCGGCGGCGTCCCAGTCGGCCTTGTACGCGCTGTTGGTCGGGTCGCTTCCGGTGCCGATGTTCTTCATGCCGAGTTCCTCGGCGATGTCCAGCTGCTGCTGGAACGTGGCCGCCTGGATCGAGGCGTGCGTGCCGTTGGCGACCAGGCCGTTGTCGTCGAGGATCTTGCGAATCTCGGTCGGGGTGATCTGCCGGCCCAGGATCTCGGTGTTCTGGGTGTAGCCGGCGAACTCGATCTCCTTGTACCCGATCTCGGCGAGCCGGGCGAGGACACGCTCGAAGCCGTACGGCACGCCGCTGTCGTCGGGGGCGGCGGTGATCCGGTCCCGGACGCTGTAGAGGATGATGCCGCGGTTCTTCGACGGAATCAGCGGCTCGACCCGCAGCTTGCTCTTGCCCTTGTCCTTGGGGTGGGCGAGCGCGGGGGTGCCGGTGGCGAGGACCGGCAGGCCGGCGGCGCCGAGCGCGGCGGCGGCTCCGGCCGACGCGGCAAGCAGGGAGCGGCGGCTGAGCCGACCGGCAGATGAGGCGTTGGGTGCGGTGTGATCTGGCATTGTTCCACCTTTCGCGACGGTGGTGGCCGTCGATGACGATCAGCAGAGGTGCGACGAGGGGTCAGGTCGCGGGCGCCGCCGAGCGCCCGATCCGCGTCCCGGTGAAGCCGAGGGCGTGCCCGGGTACCGCGAGTCGAAGGGGCAGTTTCCACGCCGTCGCTGCGGCGTGGTGGTGCGGGACGCCGGTCCCGTCCATGGACACGATCGGCTTGAATGTTCCGAGCGCGTTACATCTTGGAGACAGACACTAACGTCGGTCGAAGCCAAAAGAAAGCATCGATCCGCACGAACTTTTGTTTGTTTAAGCGAAAGTAACCGATGATCGTCAATATGCGCGTCGGGTCCGATGACGCTGGCTACGCTCGTCGTGACCGAGGGACGAAGGAGTCGTGCATGGTCCTGACCGGACGCACACCGTCCCGCCGGCTGGCCGCCGCCCTCACGGTGCTGAGCTGCGCCGTCACGCTGACCGCCGCCGGGTGCACGGGCGACGACGACGGCGGGTTCCGACCCGGCGCCGCGGACGTCGGCGACCCGTACGTGCCGGGCCATGGCAACGGCGGTTACGACGTCACGCACTACGGGCTGGACGTCCGCTACGACCCGAAGACCGACCGGCTCACCGGTCGGGCGACCATCACGGCGACGGCCACCCAGGATCTGTCCCGGTTCAACCTGGACCTGGTCGGCCTGGACGTCGGCGCGGTCACCGTCGCCGACGAGCGCGCCAAGCACCGCCGCGATGACGGCGAGCTGGTGGTCACCCCGCGCGACCGGCTTCCGCGCGGCCGGACCTTCACCGTGGCGGTCGACTACGCGGGAGTGCCCACCGCCGTGACCGACGGCGAGCTGGGCAGCGGCGGCTTCCTGCACACCGACGACGGGGCGATCGCTCTCGGTCAGCCCGACTCCGCGGCCACCTGGTTCCCGGTCAACGACCACCCGTCGGACAAGGCCAGCTACGACATCGCGGTGACCGTCCCGGACGGACTGTCCGCGCTGAGCAACGGGGTGCCCGGGCCGAAGAGCAGCGCCGACGGGTGGACCACCTGGCGCTGGTCGGAGCGCACCCCGATGGCGAGCTACCTGAGCACCCTCGTAATCGGAAACTATCGGGTGGTCAATGGCGAGCACGCCGGACGACCGCTGGTCACCGCGGTCGCGGCGAGCCTGCCGGCGAACGGTGGGGCGGCCGGCTCCCTGGCCCGCACCGGCGAGATCGTGGACTTCCTGGCCAGCCGCTTCGGCCCGTACCCGTTCGACTCGTACGGCGGGATCGTGGTCGCCGACGACCGGATCGGGTACGCGTTGGAGACCCAGTCCCGGCCGGTCTACGGGCCCGCCTTCTTCACCGACGACCATCCCAACCCCGGCGTGGTGGCACACGAGCTGGCCCACCAGTGGTTCGGCGACAGCGTTTCCCTGCACCGGTGGAGCGACATCTGGCTCAACGAGGGCTTCGCCAGCTACGCCGAGTGGCTGTGGGAGGAGCACGACGGCGGTCGGACCGCGCAGCGCAACTTCGAGCTGCAGTACGCGTCGACCGACTGGTCCCAGCCGTCGGTCGAGCCGGGACGGGAGCGGATGTTCGGCACCGCCGTCTACAAGCGCGGCGCGCTCGCCGTGCACGCGCTGCGCCGGACTGTCGGTGACGACACCTTCTTCCGCATCCTGCGTACCTGGACCACCGAGCGGGCGGGCGGCACCGCCACCACCTCGGACTTCGTGGCGCTGGCCGAGCGGGTGGCCGACCGGCAGCTACGGCCGCTCCTCGACGCGTGGCTGGTGGGCGGAGCGGCACCGACCCTGCCGTGACGGCCTCGTGATCATCTGTCGATAGGCTGCCGCCTGCGATCAGGCAGGAGCGCCGGTCGCGCGGGGTGGCCAGGCCCCCCGCACCGGGTGTACGGGGAGGGTTCGTGATGCGGGGAACGCGGCGCAGGCTGCGGGTGGGTGCCGGTCTGCTGGTGACCGGGGCGCTCGTGCTGTCCGGATGCGACTCGTCCACGAAGGAGGCTGCGGCCCCGACGCCGAGCGCGTCCCCGACGCCGTCGCGGACCTTCACCGCCGGGGCGGCCGGGCTCGGGGACGCGTACTTCCCGACGTACGGCAACGGCGGGTACGACGTCGGGAAGTACACCGTGAAGGTGCGCTACGACCCGGCGAAGGACCGGCTGACCGGTACGGCAACCGTGCAGGCCACGGCGACGGCGGACCTGTCGACGTTCAACCTCGACCTGGCCGGTCTGACCGTCAAGACGGTCACCGTGGACGGCGCGCCGGCCACCTACACCCGGGACAAGAACGAGCTGGTGATCAAGCCGGCGGCCGGCCTGATCACGGGCAACGGTTTCGTCGCGGAGATCGTGTACGAGGGGGTGCCGAAGCCGCTGAAGAACGAGGTGCTCGGCGAGGGCGGGTTCCTGCACACCGCCGACGGCGCGATCGCGCTGGGCCAGCCGGAGTCGGCGAGCACCTGGTTCCCGGTCAACGACCACCCCTCCGACAAGGCGGCGTACGACTTCGAGGTCACCGTCCCGCAGGGCCTGACCGCCGTCAGCAACGGCGTGCCGGGCGGCAACACCACCACGGACGGCTGGACCACCTGGAAGTGGTCGGAGAAGTCGCCCATGGCCAGCTACCTGAGCACCGTGGTGATCGGCAAGTTCCGGATCACCACCGGCCAGCACAAGGGGAAGCCGGTCTACAGCGCCGTCACCACCAAGGTGGCCAAGGGCGCGTCGGACGCGTCGATCGCGCAGACCGTCAAGGTGGCCGACTACCTGGAGAGCGTCTTCGGGCCGTATCCGTTCGACGCGTACGGCGGCGTGGTCGTCTCGGACAGCCGGATCGGGTACGCGCTGGAGACGCAGAGCCGCCCGGTCTACTCCGCCGGCTTCTTCCGGCGTGGCGAGAACACCGAGGTGGTCGCCCACGAGCTGGCCCACCAGTGGTTCGGCGACAGCGTGGCGCTGGCCAAGTGGGAGGACATCTGGCTCAACGAGGGCTTCGCGACGTACGCGGAGTGGCTGTGGGCCGAGCACACCAAGCAGTACACCGCGAAGCAGGCGTTCGACATCCGCTACGAGCGGGTGCCGGCCGCGGTGTGGAAGACCCCGCCGGGCAAGCCGGGGGTGAAGGACCTGTTCAGCGAGTCGGTCTATCAGCGTGGCGGGATGACCCTGCACGCGCTGCGGGTGGCCGTCGGCGACAAGGCGTTCTTCCAGATCGTCAAGACCTGGGCGGCGGAGAAGCGCAACGGGACCGCCACCACCGCCGAGTTCGTGGCCCTCGCCGAGCGGATCTCCGGCAAGCAGCTCGACGCTCTCTTCGAGGCGTGGCTCAACGGCACCAAGAAGCCCGCCCAACCCAAGAAGCTCTAGGAAGGTGCCCCGGGGGCCTCGGTCGAGCCGAGGGCCCCGGGGCGCGGGTCAGGTCTTGACGACCAGCTTGGGGTGGGCCGCGAGGTACGCGTCCGCGCGGCCGGCCCGGAGTTCGGTGATGAACTTCCGGCCCTCGCTGGTGAGTTGTTCGCCCTGGTAGGCGCTGCCCTTGCCGACACCTGAGCCGGGCAGGCCGACCAGGACGAACTTGTTCTCCGGCACCCCGCTGAGCGCGTACGCCAGGTCGACGATCCGGTTGCCGCCCACGTAGATCAGGGTGTCGCCCAGCGCGGCGACCACCTGGTCGACGCGCTCCGGCTGCCGGGCCAGGCCCTCATCGAGGATCTTGCGGGTCAGCGCTCGGACGAGCTGCTGCTGGTGGCGCTGGCGGGCGTAGTCGCCGCCGGTGATGTAGCGCTGCCGCGCGTAGTCCAGGGCCTGCCACCCGTTGAGGTGCTGCTCGCCCTTCTCGTAGACCTGCTGCGGCCCGGTGTACCCGCCGGGGGCGCTGTCCCGGTACTTGCCGTCCGGCTTGCGGTGCAGGGAGGCGACCCGCTGGTCGACGTAGATGTCCACCCCGCCGAGGGCGTTCACGAGCCGGTCGAAACCGGCGAAGGTGAGCACCGCCCCGGCGTCGATCCGCAGCCCGGTGTATCCGCTCACCGTGCTGCGCAGCAGCTCGTACCCCTGGGCGGTGCTCGGCTGCTTGGGCTTGCCGGGCACCCGGCTGCCGAAGCTCATCGAGTGGGTGAGCTTGGTCTTGCCACCCTTGTAGCCGGCCTTCGGGAACGCCGGAATGTCCACCAGCAGGTCGCGGGGGAGCGAGAAGAGGTACGCCCGGCCCAGCCCCTTCGGCACGTGCAGCACCAGCACGGCATCGGAGTGCGGCTCCCAGCCGGGAACGCTGACCCGGGTGTCCACCCCGACGAGCAGCAGCGTCAGCGGGCCAGTGATTTTCGCGCCCGGAGGCGGGCCGCTCGGGCTGGGCGTGGGGGTGGGCGTGCCGACCGACGACGGGCTCGGCGAGCCGGCCACCGGAGTGCCGGCGGGCGAGTCGCCGCCGGTCAGGCGGGTGATCACCACAGTGCCGCCGGCGATCAGCGCGACGACGGCGAGGGCGGCCAGCCCGAGCACCAGCCACCGCCGGCGCGGCTCCATCGACCCCAAGATCATCTTCGTTTCCTTCCACCCGTATCCGGCACAACGCTCCGACGGGTGCTCCGGGTTGCGGCCGGGAGGCGCCGGGTCGGTCGGCCGGTGCATGATCGCGCGAAAACTGCCGCTGGCGCGAGCGCTACTGACGGGTAATGATGCGTCCATGCGGTACGACGTGGTCGTCATCGGGTCCGGCTTCGGCGGCAGCGTCACGGCGCTCCGCCTGGCCGAGAAGGGTTACTCGGTAGGCGTCCTGGAGGCCGGCCGCCGCTTCGCCGACGACGAGTTCCCGCAGACGTCCTGGCGGGCCCGCCGGTTCCTGTGGGCGCCGAAGCTGGGCTGCTACGGCATCCAGCGGCTCACCCTGCTCCGCCCCGCCGAGCGGCGATCTGGCGGCGGCGTACTCGTGCTCTCCGGCGCGGGAGTGGGCGGTGGCTCGCTCGTCTACGCGAACACCCTCTACGAGCCGCTGCCGGCGTTCTACACCGACCCGCAGTGGCGCGACATCACCGACTGGCGCGACGAGCTGGCCCGCCACTTCGACCAGGCGAAGCGGATGCTCGGCGTCACCACGTACCCGATGGACACCGGCGCGGACCGCGCCATGCGGGCGGTGGCCGACCGGATGGGGGTGGGCCACACCTTCCACGCCACCCCCGTCGGCGTGCACATCGGCCGCCCCGGCCAGCGCGTCGCCGACCCGTACTTCGGTGGCGTCGGCCCGGAGCGCACCGGCTGCCTGCACTGCGGCTCGTGCATGACCGGCTGCCGGCACGGGGCCAAGAACACGTTGGTCAAGAACTACCTGTGGCTCGCCGAGCGGCTGGGCGCCACCGTGCACCCGCTGACCACGGTGACGGCCGTCCGGCCGGCCGCCGACGGAGGGTACGAGGTGCACACCGAGCGCACCGGTGCCTGGCTGCGCCGACGGCGGCAGGTGATCCACGCCGACCAGGTGGTCTTCGCCGCCGGGGCGCTCGGCACCCAACGGCTGCTGCACGGCATGAAGACCGACGGCGCCCTGCCCCGGCTCTCACCCCGCCTCGGTGAGCTGACCCGGACCAACTCGGAGGCGATCCTGGGCGCCTCGGTGGACCACCGGCGGGCCCGGTCCGAGCGGCTGGACTTCACCGAGGGGGTGGCGATCACCAGCTCGTTCCACCCGGACCCGCAGACCCACATCGAGCCGGTCCGCTACGGGCGCGGCTCCAACGCCATGGGGCTGCTCCAGTCGCTGCTGGTCGACGGCGGCCCGCACCGCGTTCGGCGCTGGCTGGGCAGCATCGTCCGGCAGCCGGGGCTGGCCGCCCGGATGCTGTCCGTGCGCGGCTGGTCGGAGCGGACGGTGATCGCCCTGGTGATGCAGTCGGTGGACAACTCGCTGACCACCCGCTGGCGGCGCGGCGTGTTCGGTCGCCGGCTGGTCACCGGGCCCGGCCACGGCACCCCGAGCCCGACCTGGATTCCGGCCGGCAACACCGCGACCCGGCTGCTCGCCGAGGAGATCGGCGGTACGCCGGGCGGCTCGCTCACCGAGCCGTTCGACATCCCGATCACCGCGCACATCCTGGGCGGCGCGGTGATCGGCGCCACCGAGGCCGACGGGGTGATCGACCCCTGGCACCGGGTGTACGGCCACCCGGGGCTGCACGTGGTGGACGGCGCGGCCGTGTCGGCGAACCTGGGCGTGAACCCGTCCCTGACGATCACCGCACAGGCGGAACGGTCGATGTCCTTCTGGCCCAACCGGGGCGAGGAGGACCCCCGCCCGGCGCTCGGGGATCCGTACCGGCGACTCGACGCGGTGCCGCCCAGACGGCCGGCGGTGCCGCCGGACGCCCCCGCCGCGCTACGCCCCTGATCCCGAGCTAATTTATGTCGGCACTGAGGAGCCGCCGCACCTCCAGCCAGCCGCGCTCGTCGATCTTGACGCGGGGTGCGGCGAGCCACTGCGTCGCGCGGTCGGCAAGATCGTCCGGGTCGACGGCGAACGGACGGCACAGGGCGGCAATCTCCGCCGGCTCGGTGGGCGGTGGTTCCAGCTGCTGGGTGCCGAGCACAAGCAGGTCGTCGAAGGCGATCGGTCGGCTGAGGGTCGACGCCAGCTCGTCGAGCAACGTAACGTCCTCGCCCGCCGCGACGAGCAGCGCGCGGACCTCGGCGGTGACGTCCTGCATCGACCTGCCGGTGAGGGCGGACATGCGGAGCGCCCGCACGGCCCAGTTGAGACCATTGCGGGGGTAGTCATCCCAGGGAGACATCTCGAAGAATCGCTGGAGGAGGGCGCTCGGCATCAGGTCCGCGAGATCGGCGGGAAGTTGTACCGGCAGATGGAAGCTCCGCGTCAGGCCCTCATACCGGCGCAGGGCAGTGAGCGCCTGCCCGAGCGTGCAACCCTCCACGAGGGCGAGTGCGACTACCATGTCGATGGTGACGAGGGCATCGGAAAGCTGCTGCTCCAGCAGGTCGGCATGTCGTCTGAGCTGGCCTCTGGACTCCGGCCTAAGGTGAGCTGTCGCGGTCAGCCGCTCGCCCGCGACGCCCGCCTCGACGAAGAGGTTGAGGGCGCGAGACAAGTCGTCCCATTCGGATTCGTCCAGTATTGCCAACAGCGCTTTTAGATTGTTGACCGTGTGGTCGATAGAGCGCCCGTGATAGTTCTGCGCCAGCGCCGGGCAGGCCGCGACGGCCGCCATGACCGGCGACCAGTCCTCGACGGGAGGCTCCACTCGGAGGCCGGCCGCGGCGAGTTCTGCCACAAGTCGCTCGCAGTCTGGTCCATGCTCTCCCAATGCCCGATAGGCGGCAAAGGCGATATTGGCGGCCGGAACGGTGGTGGAATGGAACGGGCTGATGCTGTCGAAGTCGTGGGACGCCGCCAGCATCGCGAAGCGACTCAGTGGCGGAGGGATAAAGGTGTAGCCCGGCAGGATTGTCGGCTTCTGGTCGCCGTAAAGGATGCGACGCGCTCCTTGATTCAGTTCCCTGAGGGAGGGTGCGGCCCTCAGCGAGGCGAGAGTTTTTGTCACGGCCGCCCGGTCGAGCACCGGAACCGGGAGCCAGCTAACCGCAGGGGCGATGCGAGTGGCTGGCCAGCCGGGCACCTCGTCCTCTGCCGCTTGTGTGCTGATCACAGCCAAGGTCAAATCGCGGAGGAGGATCGGCAGGTTCCGAAGTGGCGAGTTGGCCAACGCTTGCCAGCTCTCCGCGTGACGCTTGGGAGACAAGGCGGCCGCCGCCGTGGTGAGGCTGAGCGACACCGGCTGCTCAAGCAGTGCCACGGCCCATCCATAGACCGCGACCGCACCCAGCGTGACCTGCAGATCCTCGGCCAGGGCCTGCAGGTCACCAAGGACTGCTTCCGGCCACTTCATGGAGCGATCGTGACCTCTCCGTCGCAACTCGGGTTCGAAGTCGGCCGGGCGGCGGCGGGTTACACTGAGGAGAGCAGCCAGCCGATCGTCGAATGGCGGTATCCCCGGAGGCGGGCTGGTTCGTTCACCGTCCACGTTCATGTTGGCGCGGGCCACGTCCAGGACGTTGCGTGCGTCGCCATGTTGATGCAGCAGGGCTGGGTCCCGTACATGCAGGCCGTCGCGCGCCGGCACCAGTGACAGGGCCTTGGTGCGAGATGCCACGGAGTCGGGAACCTCCCGGTAGCCGAGCACTGGGCGCACGATCAGCGGCCGGTCGCGCAGCGCCTGCCAGGCCAGCCGTGCTGCGGGAATGTCGGTGCTGAACAGGCTCAACAGCCAGTTGCCCGACACGTCCGCCCAGCCGCCCACCCGGGTGGCGGCCTCCTGAACGCGCACGCTCACCGCCCGTCGGTCGTAGCCCAGCAGTGTCCGACGGTCCACGCTCAGGTTCGGCTGAGCCCACCCGCCGAGCGAGACCGTGCAGCCCGGCAAGCGGATGGATCGCCCGTCGTCGATAGGGATACCGCTGACCAGGATCTCACCCGGACCCTCGTGGAAGAAGACGGCGAGATCCGGGGCCCGGAAACAGGGCGTCACCTCATCGCCGTTCCGGTCGTACAGCCGGTCCGCGTGCCACCTGCGATCCTCGAAGAGCACCGGGATGGTCGGCGCCCGGACGGTCCGGTTCAGCGCCTCCGCCAGGTCGAAGTCCTGAAACTCGGGATTGAGGAACAGGCGAATGACCGTTCCACCCCCGGTGGGCTCGACCTGGCCGCCGTCGCTGATGTGGAACAGGTCCGACCCACCACGGATCCGGACCCGGATCGGCGCCTGAAGACCCAACCGACGATCGACCCGGGTCGTCCGGACCTCCAACTCATCGGCGATCATGAAATAGCTGAGCACTCCGATGCCGAACTGCGAGATCGGCTGGAACTCCGCGCCGCCGTCGGTGGCCCACTCGGCGGACTCCTGGATGAACTCCGGGAGGTCCCGGAACCGACGCCCCGCCTTCGCGAATGCCTCCCGCATCTCGTGGTGCGACATACCGATGCCGTTGTCACGGCATTCGAGATATCGGCGTCCACCGTCGACACCCATCCGAAACTTGATCACCGGACTCCAGTCGTGCTCGTCGCCCTGGAGATGCTGGAGCCGACGCTCCCGGTAACGGCAGGCGTCGACGGCGTTCTGGTACAGCTCACGGACGGCGAGCGACGGGTCCTGGTAGAGGTTGGTGCCCATCAGGAGGTGCCGCGTCTCCGAGGTGGAGACCCGGAAGGTCACGTGCGGCAGACGGAACGAGGCGCGCTCGGGTTGCAGCCGGCTCGCGGCGATCAGATGCGGCGTCTTGGTCTGGTGCAGTGGACCACCCGGCTGGCGGTGCGTCAGCAGGATCTCGTTCGTTTCCACCACGAGCTGCCGGATCGCCAGGTCGATCGGCGCGCTCCGGGTCCAGAGGCTCAGATCCAGGAGGTTTTGCACCCGGTGCCAGCGCGCCTCCTGAAGCCCCGCCAGGGCATCGGCGATGGGCAGACCGTCGTGCGCCAGATGTATGCCGCTGGCCGGCTCGAAGAACCGGGTGTCAAGGCTCAGACGCCATAGCAGTTGCAGGGCGGCGGCCAGCCGTCGGCCGTTGACGCTGGACCGGACCGGTTCCAGGTCGATCTCCAGCTCGGTCGGGTCCAGGTCCGTCAGGCTGCGGGACGGGTCGAGGGCGTAGCGCACCGCGTCGATGAGGTAGTCCACCGTCCGGCCAACACCGGCCGCCGGCAGATCGGGCTTGATCCCCCGGACGATGTCTGCGGTGCCTCCCCGGAGCCTGCCGGTGGTGTCGAGGGCGCACTCCCGTACTGCGGCGAGGTGAGCGGCCCACTGTCGGAGTGACGACGCAGGGTCGTCGCCCTGATCGATGGCCCTGCGCAACCCAGGCTCGGCGGAGAGTACGCACTCCACCGACCAACACGAGTCCGACCGGGCCAGCAGGCTCAGCTCGGCGTTGCGAACGGCCGCGTCGACGACCGCGACCATCCCGACCAGCACCAGCCGTTCGAACGGGGTGGCGAGGATCGCGGGGGCGAGTTCCCGCAGGGTGCGGGCGAGTCGATCGACGAGGCCGGGTTGCAGCCAAGGACTCGTCGGACGGCCGGCCAAGACTGACTCGGCTGACGCCTCCGCCTCCAGCCCGTCGGCAATCTTCAGTAGACGCTCGACCTGCGCGGGCGACGGCTCCGGACGGCCGGGCGGCGCCTCGCCCAGGATGTCAGGAAGCTCGTTACGAAGCAGCCGGCTCCAGCGGTCCTCGGCGAGCAGGGCAGGGCTGAACGCGAACAGTGGGAACGCGGCAGTGTCCGGGTTGACGTTGCTGACCACCTCTAGGCGCTGAACGGGTAGGCCCTCCTGGCCGCAGATCAGCGTCATCCGGTCCTGCACGAGGGCAGCGGCCCGGGCGAGGCGCACCTCCGGTGGGAGGCTGGGCAGCAGTTCCACGAGCCCTCGGGTGAACACGCTGCACCCGTCGGCCCCCGCGACGCTGTAGGCCAGGTCTGTGGCCTGGGTCGCGAAGACGAAGGTGGTCGCGGTGCTGGACGGCAAGGGTGGCTGGTGCGTGCCCTCGACCGGCTCGCCGTCCCGGCATGCGTCGATCAGGAAGGTGACCGAGCGGGCCGGGCTGACCTTGATCTCCTCGTCGAACCGGACCGGCACCAGATAGCTGCGTTGATCCGGAAGACGCGGGTTAGCAGACGAGGGCACCAGATAGCTGATCCCGTCGAAGTAGCGGCCGTGCCCGCTGAAATAGATGATCAGGTCATCATCGACGTCGCAGTCGATCAGAAACTCAGCGATCGCTGTGCGGATGGTGTCGGAGCCGACCTCGGCGTCTTCGGCCAGGATCACCTTCGACACGGTTACCCCGCTGTCGCCAAGACCGCGTTTGAGCCTCTGCACGTCCGCTTTGACGGCTGGACTGATGGCATCGCTGTAACCGCCCGTGTAGTGAGCAATACCGACAAGGAGCGCCCGACGCATTCCGTCACTCGGCTCGCTTGAAGAGCACCCGGACGCCCCCGGTAATGCCGACGGTGGCGCTGCCGAGCAGCTTCACACCGCCTTCGCCGGTCAACTCGACGGTCAGTTCGACCTCGTCCATCCGCCAGCGACGTCGACTGCCGTCGGTGGGGTCGGGGTCGTCCGGCAGGAGAACCTGCAACTCCTCGAGTGCCGCCCGCACCCGCTCGGCGTTGACGGTGATCGTCTTCAACTGCCGGTCGACAAGGCCCTTGCTGTGTTCGTCTATCACCCAGGCATCCACGGTGGCGAGGGTAGTGGTCGCTTTCAACCCTCGATGGTGCCGTCGTCAACGTTGACCGATGCGTACCTTTCTCGCCGCTCTCACCCGACGGCGGATCAGCCTTGACGGCCGGTAGGCTTTGTGCACATGAGCCTGCCTCGCCCTGTCCTCGTGGTGGACTTCGGAGCCCAGTACGCCCAGCTCATCGCGCGCCGGGTCCGCGAGGCGAAGGTCTACTCCGAGATCGTGCCGCACTCGATGCCGGTCGCCGAGATGCTGGCGAAGAACCCGGCCGCGATCATCCTCTCCGGCGGTCCGGCCAGCGTGTACGCGCCGGACGCCCCGCAGATCGACGCCGGCGTGTTCACGGCCGACGTGCCGGTCTTCGGCATCTGCTACGGCTTCCAGGCGATGGCCCAGGCGCTCGGCGGCACCGTCGCGCGGACGGGCAACCGCGAGTACGGCGGCACGCCGCTGCGCCCCCGCCTCCTCGAGCCGGGTGTGCTGCTGCGCGACCTGCCGGCGGACCTGCCGGTCTGGATGAGCCACGGAGACTGCGTCACCGAGGCCCCCGAGGGCTTCACGGTCACCGCCGAGTCGGCGGGCGCGCCGGTGGCGGCCTTCGAGGACGTGGCCGGGCGCCGGGCCGGCGTGCAGTTCCACCCGGAGGTCGGGCACACCGCGCACGGTCAGGAGATGCTGACCCGCTTCCTGTACGACATCGCCGGCATCGAGCCGACCTGGACGCCCGAGAACATCATCGACGAGCAGGTCGCCCGGATCCGCGCCCAGGTCGGTGACAAGGAGGTCATCTGCGGCCTCTCCGGCGGGGTGGACTCGGCGGTCGCCGCCGCGCTGGTGCACAGGGCGGTCGGTGACCAGCTCACCTGCGTGTTCGTCGACCACGGTCTGCTGCGCGCGGGCGAGGCCGAGCAGGTCGAGAAGGACTACGTGGCGGCCACCGGCATCAAGCTGAAGGTGGTCGACGCCGCCGACCGGTTCCTCGGCGCGCTGGCCGGGGTGACCGATCCGGAGCAGAAGCGCAAGATCATTGGCCGGGAGTTCATCCGGGTCTTCGAGGCCGCCGCCCGCGAGATCGCCTCGCACGGCGACGTGGAGTTCCTGGTCCAGGGCACCCTCTACCCGGACGTGGTGGAGTCCGGCGGCGGCACCGGCACCGCCAACATCAAGAGTCACCACAACGTCGGCGGCCTGCCGGAGGACCTGAAGTTCGCCCTGGTCGAGCCGCTGCGCACCCTGTTCAAGGACGAGGTCCGGGCGCTCGGCCTCCAGCTGGGCCTGCCCGAGGCGATGGTCTGGCGGCACCCGTTCCCCGGCCCCGGCCTGGCCATCCGGATCATCGGCGCCGTCGACCGCGAGCGCCTCGACCTGCTGCGCCGCGCCGATCTGATCGCCCGCGAGGAGCTGACCGCCGCGGGCCTGGACCGGGGTGTCTGGCAGTTCCCCGTGGTCCTGCTCGCCGACGTGCGCAGCGTCGGCGTGCAGGGTGACGGGCGCAGCTACGGGCATCCCGTGGTGCTGCGCCCGGTCTCCAGCGAGGACGCGATGACCGCCGACTGGTCCCGGCTGCCCTACGACGTGGTGGCCCGGATCTCCACCCGGATCACCAACGAGGTCGCCGAGGTCAACCGTGTGGTGCTGGACGTGACCAGCAAGCCGCCGGGCACCATCGAGTGGGAGTGACCGCGGCTCACGCGGCCGGCGGCGTGTGGGACGGGGTCGTCGGCGGGTAGGGCGGCGTCGGCGCGTACCCCGGCTGCGGTCCGCCGGGCGCGGGCCCGGCGGTGGGCTGCGGCGCGGCGCCCGCCGGGTGCGGCCAGGCCGGCGCGCCGGTGGGCTCCTCGGGCATCAGGAACCACATGATGGGGTACGCGAACAGCGCGAGCCCGCCGGTGAGCAGGCCGGTGACCGCGAAGGCCACGCGGACCAGTGTGGGGTCGACGTCGAAGTAGCGGCCGAGGCCGCTGGCGACCCCCGCCACCATGCGGTCGGTGGTGGGTCGCCGGAGCTGCTTGTACGGGGCGTGCGGTGCGGCGGTGGATGTCATGTCTCCACGGTCCGCGCCGGTGCCCGGCCCGCCCTCGGTGACCGCCCGGATCCTTACCCTGACCGATCCCTGAGCGGGTAGCAAAGAGTCAGGAATCCGACTCTTTTCCGTCCCGGTAACCCGTCCCGGGGAGAATTTGGTCCCGTGACCACCTTGCTGGAGCCGCTTCGCAGGATCGCGGCATACGCAGTTTGTGCTGATTCAGACGGCCGAGTGTTGCTGGTCCGCGCATCGGAGCGCTCCGGCACCCCCGGCACCTGGTCGCTGCCGGGCGGAGCGGTCGACCACGGTGAGGACCCGAACCACACAGTCGTCCGCGAGACCGCCGCCGAGACGGGCCTCTCGGTCGCCGTCTCGGGCCTGGCCGACGTGCTCGCCGACATGCGGGCGCTGCCCGAGCGCGGCATCACCATCCACACCGACCGGCTGATCTACCGGGTGGCGGTGCGGGGCGGCACCCTCGCCGACCGGGTCGGCGAACGCCCCACCGACCTGGCCCGGTGGTACACGCTCGACGAGGCCCGCGAGTTGCCGCTGCGCTCGTTCACGGCCCGCGCCCTCGGCCTGCCCGCCTCCTCGGCCGACGTGGTGCCCGACGAGGTGCCCGAGTTCCCCTCCTTCTACGCGGTGCCCGGCCCGGACGGGCTGCACCGTGCGCAGCGCTTCGCCGCGTACGCCGTGTGCACCGACCCGGCCGGTCGGGTGCTGCTCACCCGGATCTCCGACGGCTACCCGGGCGCCGGCTGCTGGCACCTGCCCGGCGGCGGCACCGACTACGGCGAGCAGCCCGGCGCGGCGCTCATCCGGGAGCTGGTGGAGGAGACCGGCCAGTCCGGCCGCCTCGTCGAGCTGCTGGGTGTGGCGAGCCACCGCGACGCCGCCTCGCTCGGCCCGGAGGGCTACCCGATCGACTGGCACGGCGTCCGCGCCTTCTACCGGGTCGTCGTCGACGAGCCCAACGCGCCGACGATCACCGACGTCGGTGGCTCCACCTGCGAGGCCCGTTGGTTCGCCCGCGAGGAACTGGGCGCCCTCCCGACCGACCGCCTGACCGAGGTGACCGCAGAAGCAGTCCAAGCAGCCCAACTGACCTAACCCCCACCCCACCCCACCCCGCCCCCGGCCTCCCTCGTCGCGGCGATCATGAAGTTATTGTCGGGACACGCCGGGATGGACGGCGATAACTTCATGATCACCGGCCTGAAGGCGGGTGCGGGGGAGCGGGGGCCTGGTTGTGGAGCTGGTGCGGCGGGTTGCGGCTTATGGTCTGTTGTCGGCCTCGGGGCGAGTTCTGGTTGTTCGGGGGGCTGTGGGGGCGGTGTGGTCGCTGCCTGGGGGGCCGGTCGCGCACGCCGAGCATCCTGAGCGTGCGGCCGTGCGCGCGGTGGGCGAGCAGACCGGGCTGACCGTGTCGGTGGGCCGGTTGCGGGCCGTGGTCGCTGACGTCAGCACCCTCGCGCAGGACGGCGTCTCGCTGCACACCGACCGGTTGCTGTTCGAGATGACCGTTGACGGCGATGCGCCGGGCGACACCGGAGACGGCACGATCGAGGCCCGCTGGGTCAGCCCAGAGGACGCGGCCCGGCTGCCGTTGACGCCGTTCAGCGCCGAACTGCTCGGACTGCCGGTCACCCCGCTCCCGGCCGACGCGCACCCGTCCGCCGAGCCGCTCCCGCCGCCGCACCCGGATCGCCGGCTGCGCTTCGGGGCGTACGGGCTGGTCACCGACCCGGCCGGGCGGGTCCTGCTCACCCAGATCGCCGACGGCTATCCCGGGGCCGGCAAGTGGCACCTGCCCGGCGGTGGCACCGATCACGGTGAGCAGCCGACCACCGGGCTGCTCCGTGAGCTGGTCGAGGAGGGCGGTCAGGTGGGCCGGGTCGTGGAGCTGCTCGGCGTGGACAACCTGCACAACCCGGCCGCGCTCGGCCCGGAGGGCCGTCCGCTGGACTGGCACGGCGTTCGGGTGATCTATCGGGTGCTCGTGGACGTACCCACTGACGCGGTGGTGACCGAGTCCGCCGGTGGCTCGACCGCCCGGGCGGGCTGGTTCACCATCGCCGAGACCGCTGACCTGCTGCTGACCGGCATCGCTGCCTCGGCAATCGGACAGCTGGGTCGATAGCACCCGGCTCGGCGAGCCGAGATGGTGACCCTCCGGTACAGTCAGAGACGGGAATGGTGGAGGAAACGGGCGATGAGGCCCGGGATGGGAATAACAAGGCGGTTCGCGCGGTTTGCACCAGATATAAGTACCGCCGGCAGCTATCGCCAAGCCACGTTCCCCTATGCGATGGTGTACTCCGCAAAACGGCTGCCGGGCCACGCAAGGTCCGGCACGAGACAGCCGGACATCCGCCCCAAACGGCGGCAAGCCGATCCGGTGATGGAGGAAACGTGCCGAGAGCCCCATGGCGCCGGCGTCGTACGACTGACAGTCCGCGCCCCGCAGGGCGTCGCTGGGCGGGCCCGTTGCGCCGCAGCAGCACGTTCGCCCGCCAGGTGCTGCTGGTCCGGGTGGGTCGCCGTGACGGCGACCTGCGGACCACCGACGTGACACTGCCCGAGCACCGGTACGCCGACCGCCAGCGCCGCCGTTACGGCCTGGACCGGCTCGGCCGTCCGTCGCTCGGCGTCAACCGGGCCGAGGTCGAGGCGGTCATGCCGGTCAGCCCGGCGCTGCCGCCGATGGCGCACGCCGACGAGGCGTCGTCCCGGTCGATCCCACTGCTGCCCGGCGAGCGCACCGTCGCCCGCCGGATGAAGTTCGGCCTGGTCAACGCCTGCACCCTGGCCAGCCTCATGCTCGGCATGCTGGCCATCTTCCTCGCCATGCAGGGCGAGGTGCGCATCGCCGCCCTCTGCCTGATCGCCTGCGTCGGCTTCGACGGCCTCGACGGCGCGTTGGCGCGCCGGCTCGGCGTCGCCAGCCCGTTCGGCGCTCAGATGGACTCGCTGGCCGACATGTGCTCGTTCGGCCTCGCCGCGCCGGTGGTGGTCTACGCCTCGCTCGCCGGCTCCGTGTCGACGGCTGCGGCCGCGGTGGCCTGCGCCCTGGTCGCGGCGTGTGCGGCGATCCGGCTGGCCCGCTTCAACGTCTCGCCGAAGGACGGCCGCTTCTTCTGCGGTGTCCCCACCACCATGGCCGCGGCCGTGCTCGCCGTGACCGTGGCGATCGGCCTGCCGGTGCCCGGCCTGGTGCTGGTCGCCGGGGTGGCACTGCTCGCCTTCGCGATGGTGTCCAGCTTCCCGTACGCCAAGCTCGCGCGCCTGGTGAAGCTGCCGCCGTGGCTCTGGCTGGCCCCGGTGCTCGGCGCACTCGTCGACATCCGGCTCACGTTCGCCCTGATCGTGGTGGGCTACCTGGTCAGCGGGCCGGTGCTCTGGCTGCGCCAACGTCGTACCGCCTGATCCGACACACGACACACGAAAAGGGGCGCCGCGGACAGCGGCGCCCCTTTTTCGCGTCTTGGCGTCAGCGCCAGCGGGCGATGACTGTGGAGCCGCCGACCACCTTGTCGCCCGGCCCCACCAGCGGGTCCGCGGCCTCGGCCGGCAGGTAGACGTCGGTCCGCGAGCCGAACCGGATGAGCCCGAAGCGCTCCCCCTTCGCCAGCAGCGCGCCGATCGGCGCGCGCTGCACGATGCGGCGGGCGATCAGGCCGGTCCGCTGCGCGACCACCACCGTGCCACGGCTGGTGTCCAGGACGGTGTACGCGGCGACGTTGTGCTCGGCGTCCGGCTTCATCGCGTTGACGAAGCCGCCGTCGGCGACGAAGTAGTCCACGACCTTGCCGGCGACCGGAGCCCGGTTGACGTGCACGTCCAGCACGGAGAGGAAGACCGCGACGCGCAGCCACTCACCGTCGCCGAAACGCTCGTCGTGCAGGCGCTGCACCGACAGGACCTTGCCGTCCGCGCTGGCCACCACGGCGTTCGGGTCCTCCGGGACGTCCCGCTGGGGATCGCGGAAGAACGCGGCGACCGGCCCGGCGGCCAGCGCCGGCAGCAGCCACAACTTGGACGACGGACGCGCCACCCGGGCCAGCGCCGCCAGACCCAGTGTGATGCCCGCCGCGGCCACCCCGTTGGAGTCGATGTGCATTCCCCGGGTCAGCGGCACGCTCGACGGCCGGTACGCCGGGGCCAACCGGTCGGCCGTGGCCGGGCTGGCCGGGGTGAACCGGAGCCGGTAGACCCGTACCGGCGGTGTGTTCCGCAGCACCAGGTCCCCACCGACGCCGTAGAGGGCGTCCTGGCGGGCCAGCTCGCTGGCCGCGCCGGTCGTCCGGCCCGGCGTCGCGGTGGTCGCCACGCTCAGCACCCCGCCCTCGGTCAGGTACTTGGACAACCCGTCGATGCCGCTCCGGGTCTCCTCGGCGGTGCCGATGAACGCCTCGCCGGCGATGACCACGGCGGCGGCCTCGGCGTCGGCGAGCGAGTCGACCACGCGTACGCGGTCGGCGACCCACCGGCCCTGGGCGGTGACGTGCTCGCGGAGCACGGGGGCGCCGGACGAGTCGGCGGGCACCACGGTGAGCTGGTCACCGGGGAGCAACGCCTCGATGGCCGCGGCCAGCACCGCGGACTCCGGGCTCGCGCCGACCAGCAGGGCGGCCTTCGGGTCGTTCATCCGGGCCAGCTCGGTGACGAGGGTACGGGCGGCTCGCTCGCCGATGCGGACCGGACCGGACCGGCCGGTGGTACGCACGGCGGGGGACTGCGTCATGTCGGGCGGGCTCCTGACGGGGTAGAGACGGGAATCGCGGCGGGGCCGCCATGGCGGGGACGGGCCGGCCGGCGGAGGCGAGATCTCCACCGGTCAGCATATGCGCCTGCCCGCGCCGGCCGCACCGCCGTGGAGGTGGTGCGGGCCGCCGCGGGCAGGTGGCCGGGTCAGGATTCCCGCCGTCGGCCCTCCCGCTCGTCCGCCGGATCGTCGCCGGTCGCCGTGCTCGGGTGGTCGGGCCGGGGCTGCTCGTCGGCCCCGTCGCCGGGCCGGTCGGAGACCGGCGCCGCCTGCGACTCCGACGCGACGTGCGCCAGCCAGGCGGGGTGGATGGCGTCCGCCGACGCCTCCGGTGCCCGGATCTCGGCGGTCGACGCCTCCGGCAGACGCATCTCGGCGGTCGGCGCCTCCGGTGCCCGCAGAGCCACGGTGGGTGCCTCTGGCGCCGGTCCCGGCAGGGGAGCGTCCCAGGTGGAGTGTTCGGCGGTCCAGGCCGGAAGGCCCGCGCCGGAGGTCGGGGCGGGCACCCCGGAGGTCGGCACGCCGGGCTCGGCGGCGCCCGTGACCGGCCCGGACGCCGAGGTCGGCGTGCCGGGCTGCTGGGCCGCGATGGTGGCCGGGTCGGCGACGTCGTTCGGCTCCGGGCGGCCGGAGCGGCCGGAGCGCAACGCGCCGACCAGACCGAAGATCCCGATCAGGATCAGCGCGCCGGCCAGGAACCAGCCGACCGGCGGCAGCGCGAGCCCGAGCAGTTGGGCGAGCAGCCACCAGGCCGACAACGCCAGGAACACCAGCCCGAAGGCGAACGAGAGCAGGTCCGTACGGTGAGCCTTCACCGGGTCACCTCCAGGTTGCCGGCATTGACGTGGATGTACAGGCGCAGCTTCCCGCCGCCGGGACCGTCCGCGCCCAGGTCGGTGGACTCCCGCAGGCGGCCGTCGATCCCGCCGGAACGGTTGCCGAAGATGGTGGCGTCGCCGGCGTTGACGTCGGCCACGGTGGTCACGTCCACGTTCGGCGGTACGACAACCGTCGCCTGCCCGAAGTTGATCGCGACGGTCACCTCGCTGTCCTGCTTCGTGAAGTCGATGCCCCGCAGGTCGAGCACGGCGTCACCGAAGCTGTTCTCGTACCGGTTGGCGAGGTCGCGGTAGTCGGTGGGCGCCCAGGTGACCGCGCCGTCCACGCCACGGATGCGGTCGTAGGACTCGGCGACCGTGGCGGTTCCCAGAGCCGCGGCGGTCACCAGGCCGAGCGCGATCAGCCAGCGGGCCCGCCCGAACCAGGTGCCGACCAGCAGCCCCAGCCCGATCGTGGCCAACGCGGCCGCGAAGTACGCCGAGGCGCCGACGGCGAAGACGTCCAGCAGGTCGAGCAGGGCGACCACGCCGAGGGCCAGGAAGATCAGCGAGAAGGTCACCGCGCCGAGCGGTGAACGCTCCCGGGGCCGCTTCGGCGGCTTCGGTGGTTTGGGCGGCGGATACGCGGCCGGGGCCGGCGCGGCGTACGGGCCGTGTGGCGCGAACGGTGGGCGGTACCCGCCCGGCGTCGCCGCGGTCGGGTAACCGGACGGACCGGCGGGCACTGCGGTCACCGGCGCCGACGGCCAGCCGGCGGTGGGGGTGACCTCGGTGGCCGTGCCGCTGCCCGGCCAGCCCTGCTCGGGTGCCGGCCAGGTGGCCTCCTGCGGCCCCGTCGTGGCGCCGGCCGGCTGCCCGGACACCGGCCCCGCCCCGGACGACAGCGCCGCCCCGGACACCGGCTGCGCGCCGACGAACGGCTGCGTGGCGGTGGCCGGCTGGGTGCCGTGGACGGGCGCGGGTGCGCTCGGCGTCTCACCCGGCGCCGCGGCGGCGTACGCCGGAGCGCCACCGGCCAACGGCGCGGTCGCCAGCGGCCCGGTGGACGGCGCCGCGCCGTACGTCGGAGCGGGCCAGGCGACCGGCGGGACCGGCCCGGGTGGCGTACCGGTCGGGTTGGGCGGCACCGGTCCACCCGGGGCGCCGGGCTGTGGTCCACGACTGTCCCGGTTGAGCAGCAACGCGCCGCCGATCAGGATGGCCGCGCCGAGCAGCACCGCGCGGAAGGCGTCGGTGACGATGTAGCCGAAGCTGGCCGCCACCAGGATGCCCAGCACGATCACGGTCACCGGGGACATGCTGGAACGGCCGCGCCCCAGCATCGACTCCACCGGGGATGCCGTGTCGCCCTCGTTCGGGATGATCAGCCAGGCGGCGACGTACACCAGGATGCCGATGCCGCCGAAGAACCCGAGCACCGCGAGCAGCACCCGCCAGAGCACCGGATCGGTGTTGGTGGCTCGTCCGATCGCCGCGCAGACCCCGGCCAGGTAACGGCCGTCGCGCGGTCGGACCAGCCCGTACCGCGAGGTGAAGCCGGTGCCGCCCAGCGGCCCCACGGACGGCCCCGGCCCACCGGGCCCTCCAGGCGTACCCGCGCCCCCGCCGGGCCCGTAGCCCGCACCGGTCGTACCGCCACCGGGCCCGTAGCCCGCGCCGGGCGTACCGGCGGGCCCGTAGCCTGCGCCCGGCGCGAAGCCGGCGCCGGGCGCGTAGCCCGCGGCGGGTCCCTGGCCCGTGCCGGGCGTGTAGCCGGCGCCGGGCGTGTAGCTCGCGCTCGGAGGCTCGTACGCGCCCGGTGTCGGTTCGGCGGTCGGGCCGGTGTCGGCGGGCGGGCCGAACGTGGTGGGCTCGGTCCAGCCGGCGGGCGTCCCGGCTGGTGCGGGCGGTGCTGAACCGCCCGGCTGTGCCGACCCGGGGCGGGGCGGCGGGGCAGCTTCCTCGGTCATGCCTCGATCCTGCTGCCCGCGTCGCCCGAACGGCCTCAGGACCCGACCCTGACCCCACCCTGAGATCCGGGCGGCCGGAATGTCGGGGGCGTCCCCGTGGTCGGCGGACGCCGCAGCGTGTGACGATCGGACTCACCGACCTCCGGACAGCCCACCACCGTGACCAGGGAGCCTGCGATCAGCACCGTGACCCCGCCTCCGCGCCTGTACCGCGCCCCCGAGCATCGGATGGCCGCTGGCGTCGCCGCCGGTATCGCCGACCATCTCGGCATCTCGGTGCTGCGCGTGCGGGTGGCGTTCATGGTGCTGCTCGGGCTGAGCGGGCTCGGACTGCTGCTCTACGCGGCCTTCTGGGCGGTGGTGCCGCTGCGCCCCGGTGACACCGCGGTGCCGCCCCGGCGCGACGTGGCCCAGCTCCTGCCGTTCGTCGGGATCGGGCTCGGTGTCCTGCTGATCCAGGTGATGGTCTTCGACTCGGTCGGCGCGGCGGGCACCGCCGGTTGGCTGGTGGCCATCATCGCGGTCGGCGCCGGGGTCATCTGGCACCAGTCGGCGCCCGAGCGGCGACGGCGCTGGGGCGACACGATGCCGGTCCCGTGGCTCGGGGCGGTCGTGGAGGAGAGCGACCGGCGGGCCTTCGTCCTCCGGTTCATCGGCGGCGGGGTGCTGGTCGCGGTCGGCATCATCGGTGTCGCGGCGGTCTACTCGCCGGCACAGAACTTCGACGCGGTGATCAACGGGGTGATCTTCGCGCTGGTCGGGTTGGCCGGGGTCGGGGTGGTCACCGCGCCGGTGCTCTGGCGGACGTACAGCCAGCTCCGCGCGGAGCGCGAGGGGCGCATCCGCGAGCAGGAGCGGGCCGAGCTGGCCGCGATGGTGCACGACCAGGTGCTGCACACGCTGGCGCTGATCCAGCGCAACGCCAGCGACGTCAAGACGGTGCAGCGGCTGGCCCGGGGGCAGGAGCGTTCGCTGCGCAACTGGCTCTACAAGCCCACGGCGTCACCGAGCGAGCGCTTCGCGGCCGCCCTGGAGCAGGCCGCCGCCGAGGTCGAGGACACCTTCGCGATCACGGTGGAGACCGTGGTGGTGGGCGACCGGGAGACTGACGAGAAGGTCGGCGCGCTGGTCGCCGCCGCGCGGGAGGCGCTGGTGAACGCGGCCCGGCACGCCGGCGTGCAGACCGTGTCGCTCTACGCCGAGGTGGAGCCCGATCAGGTCAGCGTCTTCGTCCGGGACCGGGGCAAGGGCTTCGATCCGGATACGGTGGAGGACCACCGGCACGGCGTACGCGGTTCGATCATCGGACGGATGAAGCGGCACGGCGGACGGGCCGAGATCCGGTCCGGCCCGGGGGAGGGGACCGAGGTCCGGTTGATCCTGCCGATCTCCCGGGACTCGTCCGCAGCGGAGAGGAACAAATGACCATGGCCGAGCAGCCGATGGAGCACCTCGACCCGGCGACCAGCCGCCCGGAACGCCTGCGGGTTTTCCTGGTCGACGACCACGCGATGTTCCGTGCCGGGGTGCGTGCCGAGCTGGGCGCCCATGTCGAGGTGGTGGGTGAGGCGAGCACGGTGGCCGAGGCGGTCACCCGGATCGCCGCCACCGTCCCGGACGTGGTGCTGCTCGACGTACACATGCCCGACGGCGGTGGCCGCGCCGTGCTGGAGGCGATGCGGCGCAGCCATCCGCAGGTCAAGTTCCTGGCGCTGAGCGTCTCCGACGCGGCGGAGGACGTGATCGGGTTGATCCGGGCCGGCGCCCGGGGGTATGTCACCAAGACCATCTCCCCGGACGAGCTGACCGCGGCGATCCGTCGGGTCGCCGACGGTGACGCGGTGTTCAGCCCCCGGCTCGCCGGGTTCGTGCTGGACGCCTTCGCGGCCCGGCCGGACGCCCCGGTGGCCGACCCCGAGTTGGACCAGCTCACCAACCGGGAGCGGGAGGTGCTGCGCCTGCTCGCCCGGGGGTACGCGTACAAGGAGATCGCCAAGGAGCTGTTCATCTCCATCAAGACGGTGGAGACGCACGTGTCGAACGTGCTGCGCAAGCTCCAGATGTCCAACCGCTACGAACTGTCCCGCTGGGCGGCGGACCGCCGGCTCGTGTGATCTATTCCTCCGCCCCGGCATTTCGGGCAGATGCCACGGATGCCGCCGGGCGGGGCTGACAAACGATCACCCGTCGTCCCATACTGCCCCGGTCCCGTTTCCGCGCGTGGGTGTTGGCATCCCGCGGAGGCGGCGGCTTACGCGTGCCCGCGGTAGCGGGTCACCCCTGGGGGAGAGGTACACAATCTTGATGTTGGGACAACGAGGACGACACTGGGCGCGGGTCGCGTTGGCGGCCGTCGCCGGCGGCGCGCTGGCGCTCGGCGTGGCGGGTGCCGCAGCCGCTGCTCCGGCCACCGGTGTGGCCAAGGTGGTCGATGGCACCGAGGTCACCCTGAAGCTCGACGGCAAGACGCGCACCACGTCTGCGCTCGCTCTGAAGATCGACGGCAAGCTGGTGCCGGCGTTCTGCATCGACTACCACACCAGCGTGAAGCTCGACGGCAAGTACGAGGAGGGCAGCTGGGACGAGTCCGAGGTGCGGAACCTCGGCAAGGTCCAGTGGGTGCTCACCCACGGCTACCCGAACGCCGACTCCACCGCGCTTCTCGCCGCCGCCGGCGTGGAGACGAAGGTCGGTAAGAAGCAGCTGGAGACGCTGCTCTACTTCGGCACCCAGACCGCCGTCTGGCACTTCAGCGACGGCATCGAGCTGGGCGCCTGGGAGAAGGACCTGCAGGCCCGCAACCAGTACGAGGTGATCACGAAGGTCCGTGACTACCTCATCAAGAACGCCACCGACCAGCCGGAGCCGCGTGCCGAGCTGTCCGTCGACCCGGCCAGCGCCACCGCGACGGTCGGCGGCAAGGCCGGTCCGTTCACGGTGAAGGGCCCGGCGGGCGCCATCACCGTGGCGGCCACCGGCGGCACCGCCGTCGACGCCGAGGGCAAGCCGGTCACCACGACCACCAACGGCGGGCAGTTCTGGCTGGCCGCTGAGGCCGCTGGCGCGGTCAACGTGACCCTGACCGCGCAGGACTCGGTCTCCTTCGGCCGGGTGTTCCTGTTCACCGGCGCCAAGAAGGCGCAGAAGCTGATCCTCGGCGGCAGCACCGGCGCCACCGTCACCACCCAGGCGGCGGCCACCTTCACCGCCGTCCCCACGACGCCGCCGACCACCCCGACGGCGACCCCGAGCGCGTCGGCCTCGCCGACCACCCCGTCGGCCACGCCGTCGGACTCGGCGCAGCCGGCCAGCCCGGCCCCGTCCACCTCGCCGGCGAGCAACGGTGGCGGCCTGCCGCTGACCGGTTCGCCGATCGCGGCGGCGGCGACCGCCGGTCTGCTGCTGCTCGCCGCGGGTGCGGTGGCCGTCCTCCTGGTGCGTCGTCGCAAGGTCCGCTTCACCGCCTGATCCATCCCCGCCACACCACCGGCCCCGGCCCCGCCTCCAGGCGGCGCCGGGGCCGGTGTCGTCGCAGCCGCCGCGGTCGCTCTTCGGTGATCAGAAAACCGTCCGCGGCACCCTCGTCCACCCAGCCGGCCATGGTGCCCGTGCAGCCGACGTTGACCTCGTCCGGACGGGTAAAGAAAGTCGAGCCCGCGTTAGACGTCGGACCGCGTGGTCGTCAAGCGAAAAAGCTCACATAAGCCGAGCCTGAGCGGGGCGCGAGCGTCCCAGCAGGTCAGGTACTTCCAGGTCGGAGACACCTGGACTGACCGTTTTGTGATCATTTTTCAAGTATCGGCAACGTGGCGGACAACTAACGGCTTGATAACGGCACCTTCACGAAAGCGGCCAGTGGGTGTCACAGTGGCAGCACCTCACCCTCGGTGTGTGGCACTCCGCACGGCCCACGACCACGGCCTCCGCTGTTTTCCCGGCGGGTTCGTGGCTGTGCCGCCTGCGCAGAGTCGCGCCTCGTCGGGTGAGGGAGCCCGGCGGATCGGAACATCAGGGGTGTCCCCAACTTCCCTGTGGTCCCGGCGACCCCCGCCCCGGGGTGGTCGGGCGGTGTCACCCCCAAAACGTGCGTGAAACCCACGACGGAACCAGGTTAGAAAGAGGAGGCCCCTCGGAATGAGAGTCTCGAAGCGGGCGACGAGCGCGATCGCGCTCAGCGCGGCTGCCGCGCTTGTCGCGAGCGGTTGCTCGAGCGGTGACGGCGACGGCGACGCCGCCGCCAGCAAGGATGGCGCGATCGTCATCCACGGCGTCCAGCCGGAGAACCCGCTGGTTCCGTCGAACACCACGGAGACCGGCGGTGGCAAGGTCATCGACTGGCTGTGGACCGGCCTGGTCGAGTACCCCAACGACGGTGGGGCCCCGCGCAACGCGCTGGCCGAGTCCATCGACACCAAGGACTCCAAGGTCTTCACGATCAAGATCAAGAAGGGTACCAAGTTCCACGACGGTACCGAGGTGAAGGCGAAGAACTTCGTCGACGCCTGGAACTGGGCGGCGTACTCGCCGAACGGCGCGCAGAACGGCTCCTTCTTCTCGGACATCGCGGGCTTCGACAAGACCTACACCGAGGACCCGGACGGCCCGGACGGCCCGCAGAAGGCCCCGACCCCGACGGCCGACAAGCTCTCCGGCCTGAAGGTCATCGACGAGCAGACCTTCGAGGTCACCCTCGCCGCCCCGACCGCGGTCTTCCCGACCAAGCTCGGCTACAGCGCGTTCATGCCGCTGCCGGACGTGTTCTTCACCATGAAGCCCGAGGAGTTCGGCAAGAAGCCGATCGGCAACGGCCCGGTGAAGTTCGTGTCGTGGCAGGACAACGTCCTCATCAAGCTGACTCGTTTCGACGACTACAGCCTGCGCGACAAGATGAAGATCAAGGACGTCGACGTCAAGCTGTACCAGGACGAGACGGCGGCCTACGCCGATCTGCTGGCCAACAACCTTGACTTCATGGAGGTTGTCCCCACCTCGGCGCTCGCCGGCGACAAGTGGAAGACCGACCTCGGCGACCGCGGCCTGAACACCGTCACGCCGTCGACCGCGTTCATCGCGTTCCCGATCTACGACAAGCGCTTCCAGAACCCGAAGCTGCGTCGCGCGGTGTCGCTGTCGATCAACCGGCAGGAGATCTCGGACAAGATCTTCTTCGGTACCCGCAAGCCGGCCGACAGCTGGGCGAACCCGCTGACCCCGGGCGCCAAGCCGGGTAACTGCACCGCCTGCAAGTTCGACCCGACCACGGCCAAGCAGCTGCTGACCGAGGCCGGCGGCTTCACCGGTGAGATGGTCTTCTACTACAACTCGGACTCCAGCCACAAGGACTGGATGGACGCGGTTGCGCAGCAGGTCAAGACCAACCTCGGCATCGACGCGCGGGCCGAGGGCATCCCGACCTTCGCGGTGTTCCGCCAGAACATCAACGCCCACAAGATGACCGGCCCGTACCGTGCCGCCTGGCAGCAGGACTACCCGGACGTGGAGAACTGGGTCAACCCGCTCTACGTCAAGGGTGGCTCGTCCAACGACGGCCTGTACAGCAACCCCCAGGTCGACACCCTGGCCAAGCAGGCCAGCGCCGCGCCGAGCCTGGAGGCCTCGCACGAGGCGTTCGCCAAGGCCGTCGAGGTTGTCGACCAGGACGTCCCGAGCATCCCGGTCTACTTCTACGGCCAGCAGTCCGGCCACTCGGAGAAGATCAAGAAGCTCGAGCTGAACAACGTCGGCGAACTCGACATCACCTCGGTCGAGCTCTGATCCGAACGGTCTGACCCCGGGTCGGGCTCGCCACATCCGGTGAGCCCGACCCGGGGCCGTTCCGCGAGTGGGTGCCACAGCACTCCACTCGCCACGTTGTCACCACCGTGTCGGCCGTCCGACGCGCCCCCTGTCTGGAGGACCACCCCATGGGCCGTTATCTGTTGAGACGGCTGCTCCAACTCGTGCCGGTCTTCATCGGCTCGACCTTCCTGATCTACTGGCTCGTCTGGTCCGTCCCGGGCGACCCGTTCGCCGGCAAGTGCGGCGAGCGCCGCTGCCCGGACCAGTACGTCGCGTACATGACCGAGAAGTACCACCTGGACCAGAACGTCTTCGTGCAGTACGGCAACTACATGAAGAACCTGCTCCAGGGCGACTTCGGCCAGACGTTCTCGCAGCGCGACATCGGCGGCATCATCGCCACGGCGTACCCGAACACGCTCAAGCTGGCCCTGGTCGCGCTCGCCATCGAGGCCGTGATCGGCCTCGGCGCCGGCATCCTGACCGGTCTGCGCCGCAACGGCTTCCTGGACAACCTGGTCCTCGTCTCGACCCTCTTCCTGCTCGCGCTGCCGGTGTTCGTCGTCGGCTTCGTGCTGCAGTGGCTGCTGGGTGTGCAGTGGGGCATCGTCAAGCCGACCGTCTCGTCCGAGATGCGATTCTCCGAGCTGATCGTGCCGGGCTTCGTGCTCGGTAGCGCGTCGGTGGCGTACATCGCCCGGGTGGCCCGAACGAGCATCGCGGAGAACCGCCGTGCCGACTACGTGCGCACCGCCATCGCCAAGGGCCTGCCGATGCGCCGGGTCGTGGGTGTGCACCTGCTGCGCAACTCGCTCATTCCGGTCGTCACCCTGCTCGGCACCGACCTCGGCGCCCTGATGGGCGGCGCGATCGTCACCGAGGGCATCTTCGGCATCAACGGAATCGGCCGCGAGGTCTACCGCGCGATCGTCACCAAGGAAAGCGCTACCGTGGTTGGCATCGTGGTCGTACTGGTGGTCGTCTATCTGCTGATGAACCTGTTGGTCGACCTGCTCTACGCCGCCCTGGACCCGAGGATCCGTTATGAGTGACCCAAGCACCGCATCGATTGTCAGCACCCCTCCCGCACAGGTGACGGACACCCCGGCCACCTCCGGGCCGCAGGGCAACGAGAAGCCGCGTGGTCTGCTCGGTGACGCCTGGCGGGACCTGCGCCGTAAGCCGCTGTTCTGGATCTCGACGACGATCATCGTCATCTTCCTGTTGATGGCGGCCTTCCCGTCGCTGTTCGCCCCGGGCGACGCGGTCAACGGATCGCTGTCGCGCAGCCTCAACAAGGCGTCCGGCAACGCGTGGTTCGGGTACGACCTGCAGGGCCGGGACGTCTACGCCCGGGTCATCTACGGCGCGCGTGCCTCCATCGTGGTCGCCGTGCTCTCCGTGGTCGGCACCCTGCTGATCGGTGGTGCCATGGGCATCATCTCCGGATACCTCGGTGGCTGGGTCGACACGATTCTCAGCCGGGTCGCGGACGTGTTCTTCGGAGTGCCGTTCGTGCTCGGCGCGATCGTCATCCTGACCACGTTCAACGGTTCGGGCAGCAGCAACAGCAAGGCCGAGATCATGGGCCTGGTGATCATCTCGCTGATCGTGCTGAGCTGGCCGGTCGTGATGCGGTTGATGCGTTCCTCGGTGCTCTCCACCAAGGAGGCCGACTACATCGTGGCGGCGCGTGCGCTGGGTGCCGGCAGCGGCCGGATCATCCTCAAGCACCTGCTGCCGAACTGCCTGGCCCCACTGCTGGTCTACGGCACGATCATGGTCGGCTCGTTCATCGGCGCCGAGGCAACCCTGTCGTTCCTGGGTGTCGGCCTGAAGTCGCCGGTGGTGTCCTGGGGCATCATGATCAGCGAGGGTAAGGATTTCATCCGGGTCGCGCCGGGGCTCGTGTTCTTCCCCGCCGCATTCCTCGTCGCCGCGGTGCTGAGCTTCGTGATGCTCGGTGAAGCGGTCCGCGAGGCTCTCGATCCGAAACTCCGCTAGGGGAGATCCAGTGTCCGACATTCTCGTGTCTGAGCAGTCCGCGCCGGGATCCGGCGGGTCCGGGCGCCCCTCCGGCCGGCTGCTCGAGGTCGACGACCTGCGGGTGGAGTTCCGTACCCGGGACGGCGTCGCAAAGGTCATCAACGGGGTCACGTACCACGTCGACGCGGGGGAGACCCTCGCCGTGCTCGGCGAGTCCGGCTCCGGTAAGAGCGTCACGGCGCAGACGATCATGGGCATCCTCGACACGCCCCCCGGCTTCGTCACCGGTGGGCGGGTCCGCTTCCACGGAAAGGACATGCTCCGCATGTCCGCCGAGGAGCGCCGCCGTATCCGCGGTGAGGGCATCGCGATGATCTTCCAGGACGCGCTCTCCGCCCTGAACCCGGTCTTCACCGTCGGGTTCCAGATCGCCGAACAGTTCCGGGTTCGGCGGGGTCTGGGTCGCGCGGAGGCCAAGAAGCGCGCGATCGAGATGCTCGACCAGGTCAAGATCCCGAACGCCAAGGGCCGGTTCAACAACTATCCGCACCAGTTCTCCGGCGGTATGCGGCAGCGCGCGATGATCGCGATGTCGCTGGCGCTCGACCCCGAGGTGCTGATCGCGGACGAGCCGACCACCGCGCTCGACGTGACCGTGCAGGCCCAGATCATGGACCTGCTCGCGGAGCTCCAGCGTGAGCGGCAGATGGGCATGATCCTGATCACCCACGACCTCGGCGTGGTCGCCGACGTCGCCGATCGGATCGCCGTCATGTACGCGGGCCGGATCGTCGAGGAAGCCGACGTGTACGACCTGTACGCCAAGCCGGCGCACCCGTACACGCTGGGTCTGATCGACTCGATCCCGCGTCTGGACGAGAAGGGGCAGCAGCTCCGGACGATCAAGGGCCTCCCGCCGAACCTGATGAACATCCCGCCGGGCTGCCCGTTCAACCCGCGCTGCCCGATGGCGCAGCCGGTGTGCCGGGAGAAGGTCCCCCCGCTGCTCCAGGTGGGCCCCGCCCGGGCCAGCGCCTGCCACTTCGCCGAGGAGCTGGTGAACCGTGTCTGAGAACATCCTCGAGGTCCGTGACCTGGTCAAGCACTACCCCGTCACTCAGGGTGTGGTGTTCAAGAAGACCGTCGGTCAGGTCAAGGCCGTCGACGGGGTCTCGTTCGGTCTGCGGGCCGGCGAGACGCTCGGTGTCGTCGGCGAGTCCGGCTGCGGCAAGTCGACCCTCGCCCGGGTTCTGATGAACCTGGAGAAGCCGACCGCCGGCAGCGTGGTCTACAAGGGCCAGGACATCTCCAAGCTCTCCGGTGGGGCGCTGCGTCGACTGCGTCGGCAGATCCAGCTGGTCATGCAGGACCCGTACACCTCGCTGAACCCGCGGATGACGGTCGGTGACCTGATCGGGGAGCCGTTCGAGATCCACCCGGAGGTGGCGCCCCGGGGCAGCCGTCGGGCCAAGGTCCGCGAGCTGCTCGACCTGGTCGGGCTCAACCCGGAGCACATCAACCGGTACCCGCACCAGTTCTCCGGCGGTCAGCGTCAGCGCATCGGCATCGCCCGCGCGCTCGCGCTGCGGCCCGAGGTGATCGTCTGCGACGAGCCGGTCTCGGCGTTGGACGTCTCCATCCAGGCCCAGGTGATGAACCTGCTGGAGAAGCTGCAGACCGAGCTGGGGCTGTCGTACATCTTCATCGCCCACGACCTGTCGGTGGTCCGCCACCTGTCGGACCGGGTGGCGGTGATGTACCTCGGCAAGATCGTTGAGATCGGCACCGAGGACGAGATCTACGAGCGGCCGACCCACCCGTACACCCAGGCGCTGCTCTCGGCGGTGCCGGTTCCGGACCCGACCCAGCGGAACAACAAGACGATCATCCGGCTCACGGGTGACGTGCCGTCGCCGATCAGCCCGCCCTCGGGCTGCCGGTTCCGGACCCGCTGCTGGAAGGCGCAGGAGGTCTGCGCCGAGCAGGTCCCGCTGCTGGAGATCCGGCGCGACTCGGACCACCCGAGCGCCTGCCACTTCGCGGAGCGGCGCGAGATCGTCGCCACCCACGAGGTGTGAGTCACCGGAACCGCCTGCCGACGTCACCACGACGGACGGCAGGCGGTTTCGTCTGTCCGGAGCCCTCTGAGCGGTTCGCCACGCTCCCGCACCGCCGGTCGGTGACGACCGCACCGGCGGCCCACCGAGGCGCCTCAGAGCGGCCCGCGGCCCGCGCGCAGCAGCAGCAGCGCCAGTTGGGTGCCGTCGGCGCCGAGCGCGAGCCGGAAGCGCTCCAGGATGTCCCGTTCGCGGGAGAGCACCAGGCGGGTTCCACCGGAGGCCATCCGGGTCGCCCCGACCTCCTGTGACAGCGCGGCCCGCTCCTGCCAGAGCGCGATCAACGCGTGGTCGATCTCGTCGATCCGTTCTCTGATCTGCACGATCCGCGCAGCGGCGGTCGGCTCCACGGTGCCGGTCCGTGCCTCGGACGGGTCGCCGGTCCGCACCGAAGGCACCACCTCCGGCACGCTCCCGCTCGCCGACGGCTGTCCCGCCTCCGGTCCGGCCGGGCCACCGTTCTGCTCCACCACGTCTGTCATCATCGGGTACCTCTCGCGCTGTGGTGCCCGGTGCCCGGAACCCGGGACGAAAAAGCCCCGGACTCCAGGAGCCCGGGGCTTTTCGCAGGTCTGTCGATCAGGCGCGACCTACGGCAGCCGGACTCCCGGTGCCGTAGTAAAAGTAGTAGCGCGCAGCGATCACGCCGTCGAGTATGCCCACGCCGGTGGCCGGCGCGCAAGGATTCCGGCGCAAAAGGGCGGCCCGGCCGTGTGCTCCAGGCGCAGGCACGGCGACCCGGCCTGGCGGACGGCGCGGTCGGGAAGTGTCCGGCTGGCGGCATAGACTTGGTGCGCGATGCATCCTCTCTTCGACATTCCCGCGTCCCCGCCCGCGCCGGAGTCCGCGCCGGCCCGTCCGCACCGGCCCGGGTCGGCCTCCGTCCGCCTCGATCCGCAACAGCTCCTCGCCGGGCTGAACGGGCCGCAGCGCGACGCCGTCAGCCACGCCGGTTCCCCGTTGCTGATCGTGGCCGGCGCGGGGTCGGGCAAGACCCGGGTGCTCACCCACCGGATCGCCTACCTGCTCGCCGCACGGGACGTGCATCCCGGTGAGATCATCGCCATCACCTTCACCAACAAGGCGGCCGGCGAGATGAAGGAGCGGGTCGCCGCGCTGGTCGGCCCACGGGCCCGACTGATGTGGGTGTCGACGTTCCACTCGGCGTGCGTCCGCATCCTGCGCGCCGAACACGAGCACGTCGGCCTCAAATCGACGTTCTCGATCTACGACGCGGACGACTCCCGCCGACTGATGCAGCTGGTCACCCGCGAGCTGGATCTCGACCCGAAGCGCTACCCGGCGCGTGGTCTGGCCGCCCAGGTCTCCAACCTCAAGAACGAGCTGGTCGACCCGGAGCAGTTCGCCGCGCGGGCCAGCGGGCCCAACGAGCGGGCGCTCGCCGAGGCGTACACGCTGTACCAGCGCCGGCTGCGCGAGGCGCACGCGCTGGACTTCGACGACCTGATCATGACGACGGTGCACCTGCTCCAGTCCCACCCGCACGTCGCGGAGAGCTATCGGCGGCGGTTCCGGCACGTGCTGGTGGACGAGTACCAGGACACCAACCACGCCCAGTACGTCCTGATCAAGGAGCTGGTCTCCGGCACCGACGGGCTGGAGCCGGCCGAGCTGTGCGTGGTCGGTGACGCCGACCAGTCGATCTACGCGTTCCGGGGCGCGACGATCCGCAACATCCTGGAGTTCGAGCGGGACTTCACCGACGCGCGGACGATCCTGCTGGAGCAGAACTACCGCTCCACCCAGA
>NZ_JBEXIA010000046.1:0-46527 GCF_040608335.1 Micromonospora sp. NPDC005194
GCGCTGCTGCCCACGCCGAGCGACCACGATCGTGCAGGCCATCCTCGTTCTCCACCGCGTCGAAGCCAACCGCTACGCAGGATGAAAAGGGCTCAGTGAAGAGGTGCTACTCGATGCTTGGCAACGCCCTTTCCCCTGCAGGCTTTCCATGAAGAAGGGCTTTTACGAAATCGGCGTGTGCCGACCGCGATATGCCGTCCGCTTCAACGATCGCCTTGATTGCCTCCAACGTGACAAAAGGGCCGCAATTTAGCACTGCCCGCAGGAAAGCTTCCAGAGGTAGAGGCCCCGGCAGTCTGTCGCGCATCCATGCCAGGGTTCGCGCATGTAGGTAGCGCACCGGCACGCCAGTTTCACCTTCTAGCGATCGAATCTTGCTTGCAATCGTGTCTGTTGTATCGGGTCCAACAATAAGCACGATCTTTAGTGGCGGCAGTGTGGTCAGCTTGCCGCGCGCATCTGCGACGTACTCTTCGATTGCGCGCGCGTCCTTTGTGGGGAGACTGTACTTGTTCTTGGTGCTCTTGGCCTCGACGAGCATGGAGTAGCCAGCACTAGAACTGCCGGGCGCAAAGCAGATAAGGTCGACCCTTTTCTCGCCCGTATCTGCCGTCACTACGACGAACCCTAGCGATTGCAGGAGTAGGCTTAGCTGCTGCTCGAAGCGCTTTTCGACATGCTTCTCGCCGTATCGCTCGATCATGGACTCGTTGCGGGCGGCCAGCAAATGAAGCTCTCGGACGACCACGAATGATCCTAGGACCCGGTCTCGGACCGTGAAGTCTCGGCGATCTCGCTGCTCAGCTGCCTTTCTTGCCCGTCTAGCGAGAAAAGCGGTCATTATAGCGGCGAGTTGCATGTGCTCGGCTTTTGCGCTCGCGGCAGCTACCTCGGAAATCGCCTGAATGGACCAGAAAATGAAGGCGTCCCATCCTTGGGGGGTGCCACCGAGAGCTGGAGAACCGATCACTTCCATGAAATTGCAATTCCAGGTGCACTGGAGGTATTCGGACAGAAGGCGACGCTCTACGGCGGCATCGTATCCGTATTCTGCCGAATTCAATCCCTGTATGAAGTTCACGGTGAATGGAAACCATCCGTCCCCGCTTCGATGAACCATGAGAGAGTCGGCGCGAGATAGTGCGGAAACGAATCCCCTTCCGACGCCGAGACTTGCTTTTCTCCACCGCGCATCTAGGTCCGACTTGTCATCTGGGTCGAGCTGTTCTATCGCCGCAGGGTTCCGCTCTAGCACGACCTTCCATGCCTTGAAATAAGTCTCGGCATCTTTACGAGCTTGTTCCGGTCTTATTTTGCCGTAATCTACGAACAAATCTGTGGTCGCAGCGAGCTCAGACAGGGCCGTTTCGCCGGCAATGCCTGGAAGGTCTGGCCGCATCTCGTCGGCTCCCGAATTCGGCATAGATATATAGTGTCAGATATCAACTCCTACTGGCACCCGCCTGCGCCGATGCCAAAAGTTCGGCTGTTGGAGCCGCCAGGGCCTAACAGCACGGAACAGCAGCAGATGGTGTGCCGTGCCAGCGCACGGGACGAGGCGGTCAGGCTGTACAGCCATCCGTACAGCCAAGCCCGCCGACGCACATGGTCTCGGGTCGACGGTGGGCGACACGGCGAGCAGGCCAGCGGCAGTCACCGACGCCGGCAGACAGCAGTCCTGATCTTTGCAAAGCCGGGGTGACGCCGACCGAAGTACAGCAGCGAAGTACAGCAACCGACCGACCCGCAGCACCGCGCGAGCGACCGCCACGCACCGGTCGACGGCACGGGCAGCCCAACCGGACTCCATCGCCCGGAGCTACGGATCAGAAGGTCAGGGAGAGGGACGCGCCCATGGCTGCGTCCTGTCGCCGGAGATCCTCGGCCAAAAGGATCTTGCCTACCTGCCTCTGTCAGACAGCCGACAACATGCCGGGAGCCGACTGATTTAGAGACCATAGACCTATGGCAAAGACTGTGAGACCCTGCTAGCAGGGTTGCACGACAGTTGATTGGAGAGGCAATGCCAGCTGATTCCAGCCAGACCTCCGAGAGCAGGCAAGCCAACTCAGGCCAATCAGCACCAACTCCGCCGAGAGTCAAGGTAGCTCGAATTCCATTCGAGGATGCGTTGAAGACAGTCGGGTCATCACAAGCCGGTGCAGTAGTTCTTTGTGACTAGTCGCATGGAACGCATACGCCATGCGGTGCTGGTGCAAACTGATCGCAACTCAGCCATTGTCCTTAGTCGAGACGAGTCCTTCACCGTTGCCACTGACGGGTCCTTTGATCTATCCCGCGCCTGGGCTCTGCTGAAGCAGGGAGCGTCATCAGGCGAGGTAGCCGTAACCATTGGGTGTGACGTCGGCGCTATCGAATCCTTTGTCGCAGCCCTAAGGGACGTCGGGCTCTGGATAGAGGTGGGGGCTGATCGGGAAGTTGTCTCGGTTGTTTCAGCGTTGGAAACGCTAAATGCGGCAGTAACGATGTGGAAGCGGCATTCAGTCATCCATCCGATATTCCGGCTACTAGAAGACGAACAAAGACGATCAAGCTTGCTGATCTCCTTGATGGTTGAAGTTTGTCACTTCACCGCCCAAACCCCAAGAATCGGATGTGTCGCGGCTGCCTACGCCTCCTCCTCCGACGGCCGCCGCAGACTTCTCCTACATGCCGCCGACGAGCAGGACCACTATATCGACTTGACTCGTGCCGTCGGCAAGGCGCTTTCGGTTGATGGGCGCGACATTCTTAGCAGTCAACCGGCTATCGCAACTACTCTCATATGCTCATACCTGGAGCATCTCGCGCGGAACCATGTACCCGCATATGCAGCTTGCCTTCAGTTCCTGGAAGCCGACCCAGGTGTGGCCGAGAAGGCACACGACGCATTCACGAGCCTAGCAACCAAGAACGACGTTCCGGTTGCCGTTGCCCAAGCATTTGCCCGCCATAGCAGAGAGGATATGCTTGCTGGGCATGCAAGCGTGGGGCCGGCCGTTATCGCTGCTGAATTCCCGAGCGGGATACCTGCTGTAGCGATGGACGAGATGTTGAACGCCGTGCACACGCTCAAGCACTCTTTTGACTCGCTATATGATGCCCTGTCAACCGAGTGGGCGGATCCGGCGCAATCCTATCTTCTTCGCGGCGCTGTCCGGGCTGACATGATCTAGCAAGACTCGGTCGGGAGAGGACTTGGATAAGGGCCTCGCCATCCAGCGTATAGGCACCGCAACCCTTGTGGTTGTGGTGACATACGGTATCGCGATCAACGGTGTCTTGGCCAAGTCCAGCATCTCCGGCTTTTACCGGCTGATCCTGGTTCTTCTATCCTCCGCCGCGGTGTATCGGCTGTTGACGTCGCTCTGCTTCGCGCTTCTATCCCGTATGGGTCCGCTTCTTAAATTGCACTGGGGCCGGGAGCGATACTTCCACGGCTATTGGCACTACACATCAGAGCGAGACGGTCAACAGTTTCTTGGCGTATGGCGATTTACGCAGACGCCGACCGAGATCCGCGTACAGGCATTTGGGCTGGATCAGGATTTCAAGCGCCGGTTTTTTTCGCATTCCGTTGGATCGGTTTTGGAAACCGTGCCGGGCTCCGGAGTCTACGAGGTCGTAAACGCTAGGGATGACTACTTGAGGCGCGAGCGGCCCGTGTTTACGATGACGCGTTTCGTTCCCGACCTTCCTGTTGGGCGACGAGTCCTACCGGGGCTCGTCACGTCCATGCATGGCGAAACCTTCACCTTTAGCCAGTCAAGAGGTGGATACGTAAATCGCAACGTCTGTTTCGTTAGGCATCCGAAAGTCAAATCAGATCAACAGATGATAGACCTCTTGCAAGAGCTAGATCCGCTTGGTTGGCGACAGCCTGGAGCTAGCCGTGTTCAGTAGGCCAGCGCCACTGTCAAACGACGAAGACGGACTAGAGTTGGCACGGGCCGCTGACCCACCTAGTGGCCTGCTTGGCGGATCGGCCAAGCTGGTGGCTCAACGTCGTCGCACGAGAGAGTGGAGGCCTCGGCGTGACGTCAGCGAGAAGTCAGCAAAACACCACGCGTTGATGCTGAGCAAGCGCCTACCAACGGCATCCGGCTCGCAGAGGGGCGCATCAGACGACACCTACCGATGCTCGTTGGCGGTCACGACCAACATTCACACCGAAGGGGTCGCTGGTTCGATACCAGCATCGCCCACTCTCAGTTTGTACGGTCCGAAGCCCGTTACCGGAGTAGCCGGTAACGGGCTTCGCCGTATGCGCCGCTTACATTGGGAGCAGCGGTGCGTCGCGTGGTTGAGCGGCGGCCGCCGCGATGATCGCGGGTGTGCCCTCTGGCACCTGGCCCCCTTCGGGCTGGCTGGGCCGGTCGGTGGTCCGGCTGGGGACCACCTCCGGGGTCACTTTGGGAACCTTGGGTGCCGCAAGTTCCTCTGTAGATGCCGCTGCGGCGAACGGCGGCCGCATCGGCCACGCAGTTAGCCAGGCGCACGAGGACCTCCTGGGTGAAACGGAATCTTCGACAGGCCCCACCCTCCCCGGACGTCCGCACCTGTTTCAAGATCCCAGCCCTGTCAGCAACGTCCATAGAACACCTAGGCTCACCGCCCATGAGCAACATTGACGACCCGGAGTGGGCCGACAACCCACGCCTGAACGGATGGCTCCACACTCAAGCAGCCCTCTTTTCCGGGTGGGTCGAACAAACCGAAGGACGATGGGACTTCAGCACCGGCTCCCTCGACCGCCTTGAACAGGAGATCAAGCGCCGCTACCCGTCCTACGACGACGCGCAGGCCGCCCGGGACGACGCGTTCATGACCGTATCCGCCTGGTATGTAGGTGAGGTCCACGTACGCAACTACGGTGCCGTTTGGCGGTGCGCTCCGCAGCCCGGCCTCGGTGTCCACGCACGCACCGAACCCGTCGTCAGGCTCCCGAAAGAGGTGCTGGAGCACTGGGAGCTGGCAGAACTTCAGGAGAAAGAAGAGTTGTACGAGGACGACTTTCCCTACTGCAACCCGTCCGAGGCCGTCGTCTCTGCGGCCCGCCCGGAGTACACCGGCCATTTGTCCTCGTTCCTACATCAGTATGCGCCCTGGCAGACGGCTGTCGATCGGGCGCTCACGCGAGCCCGCAACCAGCCCTCGCAGAGCCCGAAAGGCCACCCTCTCCCGGACGCCCCGGGCCCGCTGGACCCCGGGCCGCTCGGTGAGAGCCTTGCCGAATGGCTGGCCGTGCAGGAAGAAGTCTTCCCCCGCTGGGCCGAGGCCACCGGACGCCCCGCAGACTTCGACTTCACGCCCGCCTCTCTCGGCGCCCTGGAGGAAGTACTGCGCGAGGCGCTCGCCCCCCAGGCCGGCACCGGCACTCTCTACGACGACCCGGTCTTCAACTGCGCTGTCTGGTACCTCGGCGAGACAATCTGCCGCAACCACCAGGCGCGTTGGCTGCCTATGCGAGCGAACCTGGACGTCACCGGCGACCGGCTTGACCTGCTCGCCGTGGCCCACATAGCCCGGCGCATCGGGCCGCGCACTGAGTTGACCTCGGCGATCCATCGCAGCATCCGTGGCGTCCACTACCCAGACGACTCGTACCAGCCCCTGCGCGCGGTACTCGACGCCTACCGCTAGGCGAGCGGGATGTCCAGTGTGCCGTCCTGGCCCATTGGCATTGACGATAGATTGATCAGCAATATATGTTGCCTCGGTGACTGAGATGCGCGAGGCCACTTTTCTGATCCTGACCGCGTTGGCCGACGAGCCGCGCCATGGTTACGGGATCATCCAGGAGGTCGCCGTCTTGTCGGATGGCCGCGTCACCCTGCTGCCGGGAACCCTCTACGCCGCCTTGGACCGACTGACGGCACAGGGCATGGTCGAGCTCAGCCACGAGCAAATCGTCGACGGCCGGCTGCGCCGGCTCTATCGGCTGCGCGCCGATGGCCGTGCCGAGCTCGCGCGTCAGACGGAACGGCTGCGCCAACTGGCGGCCGCCGCCGAATCCCGGCTGCGCATCCTGCGGCCCAATCTCGCCTGATCCGGACTGACGCCGGGTCCTGGGAGACCTCATGCACCGCTGGTTACTGCTGTCCTACCCGCGCGACTACCGTCGGAAGCGCGGTGCCGAAATCCTCGAGACGGTCCACGACACCGCATCCACCAGCCGGGGTGCGCGTGTGGCGGCAAATCTCGTACGTCACCGTCTGCGCGCCCGCCTTGGCCGACCCGCGAGCCGTACCGTGGTCCTCTGGGCATCGATCTTCACGTTGGCCTGCGGTCTGTTCGCCGCGTCCTTCGGCACCTGGCTCACCTGGCTCGGCTCCCGTCCGCTCGACCACAACGAGCTTGCCGTCGCAGTCAGCCAGCTGTATCCGGACAAGCGGGTCAGCGACATCGACACGGTTGACCCGCCCTCCGTCTTCATCATCTACGGCAGATCGCTGAGTTGGAGCTCCGCTTCCGACCTGCTGTTGGGTGACGGCGGCGAATATTCGCTGGCCGGTCTTGGCGCGTCCTTCGAGCAACTCCCGGCCGACAGCCGTCCGCGAGTCCTCGCCGAGCTTCGACAGCGGCTGCAGGGCTCCGGATGGGACTACACCGAACCGGTCTACTCCGACGCGTACGCCTGCATTCCCGACGACCCGCGATGCGACCCCGCGGCCATACCCTCAACCATCACGGTGTACGCGCACCGTGGTGACAACAATCTCGAAGTAACCATCAACGACGACAACACGACGCCGAAGATGAGCTTGGCCATGACCCGATCAACCCCGTGGAGCGCCTATCCTGTCGGCGTTGTCGCCTTCGTTCTGGGCACGCTCAGTGGATGGTGGCTGTTCGGCTGGGCCAGTCGACGTACGGAGGGGCGCCATCCGCTGACCCAAGGATCGGCGAAATTCCTGTTCGGCTTCGCGATGTTGCTGTGGTGAGCACCGATCCTGTTGAGTACGTCGCTGATGCTGTCGCATCACCTGAGCGAGCCGCACCTTCGCTGGCATCCCCTGTGGGAATGGCTCGGCCAGCCCGTGATGTCGCTGCCGTTCCTCGGCGGCTGTCTCATGCTGGCGCTTGCGCTAGGCGTTGCCGCGCCGCCCCACAGGCTGCCGGCCGACCCGAGGCTCGCGCACCGTTGACGCACTCCGCCCACGGTCGGCCGGTCGGACACCTCGCTTCCTTGTGTTGCTGCTGTCTTCGCTGGAAGTGGGCTTGTTTGACGCGGGCTTGGTAGCGGCGGCGTAGGTGTTAGGGGTTCAAGCCTCAGCCACCCGGCTCCCGTGCCCGATCCGTGCCCGATGCAGCGGTCAACACCGGCTAGTAGAGGCCCATGGGGAAGCCTGCTCGGATCGTCCGTACTCCCACGACCAGCTGGCACTAGGCCCAAGGAGCCCTACTTAACCCGATTCCCGAGCTGACAGTGCTCGACCGTCCCCGCCAGGGCAGTGTTCCGGCGGGTGGTAGAACGGGGCATGGAGATCGCGCAGCTCAGCCAGGCGTTGGATGACATCTTCGACGGCGCGATCGTGCATCACGGGTACACCGACTACGTCCGCGACTACGAAGTCATCGTCTACCTCACCGCAGACCCGCGTACCGGCATCCCACCCGTCCACCTCCGCTACCTCTTCAAGTACTGCGTCGCAGCCGAGGTGCAGACGGCGGTGAGTCCCGAGACCTGGCGTTGCTCGCTCGACGAGCGACTGACCGACCGGGAGATCGGTCCGGACCTGGACGGCTTTGTGTGGGCGGTGCGCTGGCAGCCGCTCTACCCAGGTGCGGAGGTGGTGGCAGACTCCGAGCGTGCCCGGTCGTGGGCTGACAAGGTCGGCATTCCCTTTCACGAGGTCCGCTTCAAGATGAACGCTCACGCCATCACTCTCATCTTCAGCGACCTTGACGTGACGGAGGTGAGGGAGGGCTACGCGCCCTTCACAGTCACCGAGGACGATTGATGCAACGATCTTGCAACTCGCCTGGGAGTGACTAACTGGTGACGATCGGGACGGACGCCAGCGGACGAGCAGGAATGCTGATGGACGTTCCCAGCAGTTCAACGCCCGCAAAACGGCGGGCCAACCCCCGTGTTGGTTGCCTGGGGGTCAAGGAGTAGGCGGCTCTTGCGATGCGTCGGGCGCAGTAGTGCGGAAGGCCGCCGCCAGCTGGCCAGGACGCCATCCCTCGCTCAGCGCCTTGCGGATGACTGCCGCGACCATCGATGGAAGAAAAGGGACCGACGGGCAGCCGATCCAATTGCTCGGGTGGTCCTGGGGCATGCTGACCAGCAGTACGCCGCCCTTGCAGTCGGCTTGCTCAACGGCGAGGGAGAGTGGCCGCTCACCGAGCGCCTGCGCGTAGGTAGGTCGTCCACGCACCCGCCACCTGAAGACCACGCCGTCGACCGTGATGAGTCGAGAGCCCTTCTTGGTCAACGTCACGTCGATCCTATCGCCGCCGGATGCCAGTGGCAGCAGCTAATCACGCCGTACCGGCGGGTGGGGCACACAGGAGGCACAAGACACCGTCAAACGTCGTCAACGACCCACCAACGATGGCAGCCCAGGATGCCGTGTGAGCAGGCGCCGACCAGTGTTTCCGCTGGTGGTAGGACGGCGGCTCTGAGTTTCCCTTCAACGTCTGACGCCTCCCAGCGGGTGCGTGCGTTTCAGGTGACCGTGGCGGCGGTGAGGAAGAACGTGACTGCGTATGTGAACCGGTGTGCAACGACGGCGTCGTCGAACTGGTCTTCGAACGCACGAGCTTCGGCCGGGTCGAGTGCGCCGCGTTGAGCAGCTGTGGCAGCCCAGCTGCGGAGGCCGAGGACGTTGTCGACGGCGGTCGGGTTCCGGACCAGCAGTGTTCGGGGTTCGATGGTGACGTCGACCAGGCCGTGTGCGGCGAGAAGGCCGGCATGTTGATGCGCCAGGGTGCCGTTGCGGAGGAGGACATCAGCCCGGAATCTCAGCACGCGCCGGGCCAAGCTTTGGTTGGCGATGTCGAGTACCTGAGTGTCGTAGTCGGGGTCTGCGAGGACAATGCGGCCATCCGGCCGGACAACCCTGATGAGTTCCTTGATCGCGGCGTGGGGATCGGCGAGGTGTTGCAGCGTGCGATCGGCCCAGGCCCCATCGAATGAGTTGCTGAGGAACGGCAGGTGATGGGCGTCGGCGACGGTGCTTTGGGTCAAGCCGCGGGCTTGCATGGCAGCAGCCATGGTCAGTGCATAGTCCACGGTTGCCACGCTGACACCGTATTCATCTTTCAACTGGGCTGCGCTTGCCCCTGTGCCAGCGCCAACATCAGCGTAGCGACGGCCAGGCGCCGGATGGAGCAGCTGACGGACCCGCTGCTGGTATGCCTGGTAGAAGGGTTCCTCGGTGAGGCGGTCCAGTACGTCGACCCACGAGTCCGGGTCTGACTGGCGGTCGACGTCGGTGAACCCATGCATGATCGACAGCCTATTTCCGCGATTGCGGAGGCGCTGCCGCCTTGACAGCAACGCTGACAGCAACCGTGCTGGACGGCGGCGTACCAGCAAGCGCGGAGACGGATGCTCCGCCGAGCTGACGGCCCTCCCCGGCGTAGTTCTCCTCGGTTGGCAACACGAGTAGACCACCTACGGCAGTGGCAGACGGGCCATCTGGTCGCTCTGCCCGCGCACGCGAACGCTGAAGCCGTCCCCATAGGAGGCACCTCGCCCAGTCGGGGGTAGATTCGCCGCCACAACGGGTCTCGACGGGAAGGCCAACGGGGATGGACGCCAGGACCGAAGAACTCCGAGACGCCCATGACGTGCTCTCGGAGTGGTACGCCAAGAACCTGTCCGGAGTGCTCGAGAGCATGCCGGTCGAGCGGGCGATGCTCGACCTGTTCGCCGAGATGACCCTGGCGGTGGGCGCGGAGATCGCGGACGTGGGCTGCGGCACCGGACGGCTTCTTCCCTACCTTGCGAGCCGAGGCCTGTCGCCGCGCGGCGTGGATCTCTCGCCCAGGATGGTCGAGGTGGCACGACGGGAGAACCCCGGCTTCACATACGAGGTTGCCGACCTGCGTCACCTGCCGTTCGAGGACGCCTCGCTGGCCGGGGTGGTCTGCTGGTTCTCGCTGATCTACCTGGCATCAGAAGCCAGGGTTCCGGCCTTCGCCGAACTCGCCCGGGTAGTTAAGCCGGGCGGATACCTGGTGACCGCCTTCAAGCACGGCGATGGCACCGGGCACCGTAACCCTCCCGGCAGCCGCGTCGGGAGCTTCGGCATCGACTTCGACCGGTACTGGCTCTCTGCCCGAGAAATGGAGGAACGCTTCGCCGCCGCCGGGTTCGCACTGATCTTTCAGGGCAGCACGCCACCTGAAGAACCGGAGCCCCCATACGGGTACATGCTGGTCCGCAAGACCGACTCCGGAATTGGGTAGGGGATCACGGGCGTCGACTGTCGCATTGACAAGTCTGCTCACATCGACGTCGGTCGCACAGACCCGCCGCGCCGGGCCAGTAGCTTGTTCCGTCAGATGAGACCTCGATCCCACCCGTGTGTATGGCGGGTGGTGCGCAGGAGCGATGCTCGATCCGGGCTTCGCTGCGGCCGCGTCTCAGGGTCATGCGCGGACATGGCGACCCGTTAGGCCAGGGCGGTCTGGTCCTGTTTCGCTGTTGCGAGACGCCTGACCGTCGTCCGGTATCCTCGCGGCCCAGGTGATCGCGCTGACGGGGAGCGGACGATGACTGACGTATCGGCTCAGGCAAGCGAGGGGCTGGCGGCCTTCGCCGCGGCGACGATGCCGGCGTTCGTTGAACGGATCCCTGCGATGCCCGCGCGTCTGCTGGGTCGCCTGGCCGTGCCAGAGGAGGCGGGCTCGCATTCGGTGGGTGCTCACCGGTTCGACCACTCGGCCGGTGGTGAGCCCGAGTGCGTGACGGCGTTGCGAGCGCTGGGGCCGCTGCCGGTGGAGCGCCTGCTCGGCGCGCTCGAGTTGGTTGTCGGCGGCCATGACTGGAGTTGTGCGCCGGACCTGGTGGCGGGTCTGCTCCGGCCGCCGGATGCCCAGTATGTGTGGATGGCCGCGGGTGGTCACGATAGCGAGGCGACGTCCGCGACGGCTTTGCTGCACCGACTGCGTCCCGGACTGGCCGACCGTACGGTTGCGTTGGTGCGCGAGCTTGCGGCGCACCCTGTGATCGCGCCGCTGCTGGCAGTCAAGCCGGCGGCGACGGATGAGCCATCGATCGCCGCCGAGCACGGTGCAGCTCATCTCGGCTTGGCGGTGGCGGTTGCTGGTGCCGTGGTCCACCAGGCGGCGCCACCCGTGATCGTGGATCGTGCCGCCGCCACCGTCGGCTTGGGAGTCGGCGCCGCGGTGCTACTGCTGCGGGACGCACTCATGCCTCCGGCATATGCGGCGGCGTTGCTCGCCAGGATCCGCGCGGAGTACCTGCTGCCGCGCCATATGTCCGGCACGGTGACCGTGGCCGAGCACCGGTTCGGGCTTGCCGAGCACGAGTTGCCCGAGCAGGCCGACTTCGCAGGCAACGGGATGGTCGCCGTGGCCGACGGCGGCATCGTCGTGCGCACCGGTGTCGCGGCGGGCATGGTCCGCGTTGAATTGGCCGTGCTCGCGGAAGCCCCGGACGAGCTGGAGTCCGGCTGGGAGGAGATCGTCGAAGTGAGCTGGCGTGCCGCCGAGGGGCGCGCATCAGTGATGGCGCCGGACGGCACGGGCAGCCGCGGCCTACGCCGGCAGACCCCGCCGTGGCCCGGCGAATACCGGACCCGGGTACACGCCCGCGGGCGCGACGACCTCGACGCCGAGCTCGAGAGCTACAAGCTCGTCGTCTGGGGCGCACCCGCCGCACCGGAAATCGCCTACAAGCTCACCGACCAACTTGGGCACCGGCTGCGCGGCGACCCCGAGCCGGCCCGGCCCCCCGAGCACGCGTACCGATGGATTCGCCGTAGCTCGCTCTCCCAGGCGGCGACTGTCACCGTCGTCACTGGCGCTACGGTCGAGCAGGCGTTACGTGCGTTCGGAGCCGACCCGGACCAGCCGGAATCGGTCGATGACATTCAGCGCGACCTGTCACTGCGTCGTGCCATCGACCCCTGGATCACCGTGCTGGACGGCGGTGACGCGGTCCTGGTCGTGGAGGACAACGGCTTCCGCGGCACGGACGCCGCAGTGCTGCGTAACGCGTCGGCCGGTGGCCGGGCGGCCAGCATGTTCTGGAACGTCAACGCCGTCACCCGGCTCTCCTTCGCGGAGGCAGGTCAACTGCTCGCTGCCTTCGAGCCATGGGGGCGCGACGAGTACCCGCCGGAGGTTGCCGCAGCTCTCGCCGGGATCGACTTCGCCGAGCTCGGTGATCGCAGTGAGAAGGGACTGGTCGCGGTCGCACGGTTCACCGGCCGGGGCATCACCGCTGCCGACCTCAACCGGATCCGCGCGGACGGCATCGGTTACCGCATAACAGGATAGGCACACAGCCGCACCGCGGTCCGAGACGAGGACCTCAGCCACATCCATGACGGCGGACGATGATCCTGTTCCAGCCCGACGTCTACGCCGAGGTGGCTCTAGCGGCTGTCCACCTCCAGTCACCCGCTACAGCTGGCTGCGAGCTACGTGGAGGTAGCTCGGAATATCCATTGCCATCCGATCGGCGCAGCGCCTACCTTGAATGAGCAAGGTCGTCCCGACCAACCTGAGGAGTTCCCCGTGTTGCAGTACGCCTACACCGAAACCACGCGGCTCATGCCGCGCGGCGGTGTCGTGCTGCCCTCGATTGGACGAGCCCACGATCTGTGCGCGAGTGAGCGGAACTGGAAGCCGGGGTGGCGGCGCGAATAGCGCCAGCGCAAGCTGCGAAGCCGCCCACCCTGACAGGGATAGGGCGGCTTTCTCGTTACTGGAACAACTTCATAGGGGCGTAGCTCAACTGGTGGAGCACCGGTCTCCAAAACCGACGGATGCAGGTTCGAGTCCTGCCGCCCCTGCTTTTCGTCCCGGCTTCGGCCGGCGGCGTTGTAGATTCTCAACTCCACAGTGGATGGCATTGGTAAGGCCCCGGCCGGCGCCCGTATGGGCCGGCCGGGGGCACTACCTCCGGGACGAGGGAGACGGCTGACCCGCTCGCTTTGGGAGCGAGAGACACGGGGTTCGACACCCCGGTCCCGGACGATGGGGTTGTAGCTCAGTTGGGAGAGCGCCGGTTCGGCAGACCGGAGGTCGAGGGTTCGAATCCCTTCTTCTCCACGCTTCATGGGCCGTTGGAGCAAGCTGGCAGCTCACCTGGTTCTCAGCCAGGAGGTTACGGGTTCGAGCCCCGTACGGCCTACGCACGCAGGATGCCATGCGGTCGTGGTGAACTTGGCGGACACGTCGGTCTTCCAAACCGAAGAAGCGGGGTCGGTGCCCGCCGACCGCTCAACCGTTCCGGGATGCTCTGCTGGCAAGGGCGACGGGACTTTGGATCCCGGTACGAACGCAGGTTCGATTCCTGCTCCCGGAGCTCGCACTTGACCAGCGGAGAAAGTCGTCTCGGATCTGCGAATCCGGAATTCGACTTCCTCTTGGGGATGGTTCGACTCCGGCCGGGGGCTCCACGCGGTTGTAGCTCAGTTGGTAGAGCGCGACGTTGCCAACGTCGAGGTCCCGGGTTCAAGTCCCGGTAGCCGCTCGATGTCTCTTACATAGAGACAATGCGACATCACCGAGTTGACACCTATCGTTGAAGTGCCAGTGGGCCCCGTTCTCGTCATCAACGCCGACCTCGGCCCGCTCCACCGGGTCACGGTCGCCCACGCGATCCGGATGCTCTGCCGGCGGGTCGCCGAGATCCACGAAGCCGAACCCGACCAACTCATCGGCGTGTTCCCCATGCCGAAGGTGGTCCGGCTCGTCCGGTACGTCGTCACCCGGTGGCGGTACACGAAGGGCCCCGCCTGGTCCAAGGGCGGCGTCCTGGCCCGCGACGAACGGCGGTGCGGCTACTGCGAGGGTCCGTCCGTGACGGTCGACCACATCCTGCCCCGCCCGGGGTGGGCAGAACACCTGGCGGAACACCGTCAGCGCGTGCGCGCCCTGCAACCAGCGCAAGGGCGACCGGACCCCGGCCGAGGCCGGCATGGTGCTTCGCATCAGCCCGGTCGTGCCGGCGTGGGGGTCGCTGGCGCAGCGCTGACTCGGCTGGCGGGCCATCACCCCGCCGGCCGCGATGGGAGCTGATGTAACCGGCAGCATCGCTGGCTCTGACCCAGTGCGTAGAGGTTCGAATCCCCTGCTCCCAGCTCGATGCCCTCGTAGCCCAACGGCAGGAGGCACCAGGTCGAGGGCCTGGACAGTGCGCGTTCGAATCGCGCCGAGGGCACCAGGCCGGCGTAGCTCAGTTGGCAGAGCACGCGCCTTGTAAGCGCGAGTGGGCCGGTTCGATCCCGGTCGCCGGCTCCACACACCCGGTGGGTCTCTCGCGGGCCGGGACGCCCGTAAGGCAGGGATAGCGCCCCTGACGGTGATCCGTCGGTGAAAACGGCGGCGCCGCCCTGGCACGCGAGAGACCCACCGGGACCACGCCAGCGAAGCTCACCAGGGCAGAGCGCGCCCCTCGTAAGGGCGAGGATGCGGGTTCGACTCCCGTCGCTGGCTCTCTCGCCGACGTAGCTCAGGTGGTCAGAGCGTCCCGCTCATAACGGGAAGGTCCCCGGTTCGACACCGGGCGTCGGCACGCAGCAACCACGCGCTCGTGGTGGAACCTGGTAGACACGCCGGCCTCAGAAGCCGGTGCCGAAAGGCGTGGGAGTTCGACTCTCCCCGAGCGCACGCAGCACCACCATGGGGTCGTAGCTCAGTTGGTAGAGCGTCGCATTCGCACCGCGAAGGCCGTCGGTTCAATTCCGTCCGACTCCACTCTCCCGGCCGCCGGCCGGGACCATGCTGACGTAGCTCAGTGGCAAGAGCATCCGGTTGTTAGCCGGAAGGCCGCGGGTTCGAGTCCCGTCGTCAGCGCGCAAGGAGGGTTTGCCATAGGTAGGGCAGACGGACTGCTAATCCGTTGCGGCTCCGGCCGTTGTGGGTTCGACTCCCGCACCTTCCGCCAAGCCGTCGTAGCTCAGCGGTTAGAGCACCGACCTGATAAGTCGGGGGCCGGAGGTTCGAGTCCTCCCGTCGGCACGCAACAAGTCTTGCCCCCGTAGCTCAGTGGATAGAGCACGAGATTACGGATTTCGGTGTCGCTGGTTCGATTCCAGTCGGGGGCTCTTTCGGGATATGGCGCAGTCAGGTAGCGCTCCGGTCTGGGGGACCGGAAGTCGTCGGTTCGAATCCGGCTATCCCGACTCAACGGGTAGTGGCGCAGCTTGGTAGCGCGCTCGCTTCGGGAGCGAGAGGTCGCAGGTTCAATTCCTGTCTACCCGACTCATGGAGGGGCCAGCCGACAGATGGCGACGGCCACCGTCTCGAAAACGGTTGGGGTGCAAGCCCGTAGGAGTTCGACCCTCCTTCCCTCCGCCATGCGCCGGTAGCTCAGTGGACAGAGCTGCGGACTCTTACTCCGTAGGTCGTGGGTTCGAATCCCACTCGGCGTACCAAATCCCCCGGTAGCTCAGCGGATAGAGCGCTGGTTTCCTAAACCGGGTCGTCGCAGGTTCGATTCCTGCTCGGGGGACGTTTCGGGCCGTTAGCTCAATGGCGTAGAGCTGTGGACTTTTAATCCGAGGGTTCGGGGTTCGAGTCCCCGGCGGCCCACTGCGGGGTAGAGGAGTTCGGTCGTCCTCGCCGGCCTCATAAGCCGGAGATCGTGGGTTCGAATCCCACCCTCGCCACCAAGCCCTGATAGCTCAGCGGGAGAGCACCGGTTCGACAAACCGGGGGCCGCTGGTTCGATTCCAGCTCGGGGCACGCACACCACCTGGCGCGGTGGACGAATTGGAAGAGTCGCCCGGCTTTCACCCGGGACATGTGCGGGTTCGAGTCCCGTCCGCGCTGCCATTCCCTTGTAGCTCAAAGGTAGAGCGGCCGGCTGTTAACCGGCTGATCTTGGTTCGAGTCCAGGCAGGGGAGCCACGCCCGTATAGCTCAGCGGCAGAGCACCGGTCCCACACACCGGGTCGCCCTGGTTCGAGTCCAGGTACGGGCACTGGCCTTCGGGCCGCAGTTGTGGCTGGCAGGAACCGGTGACCGACACCCGCCGGATATTCGGGGGTACCCGGCGGTCGACCTCATGGAGCGCATCGCCCCGCTGATGGGTGCCCGCCGCCGGGACCAGATCGGCCGGGCCATCGCTGGGTACGACACCAAGCGGCGGCGTCTCCGGCAATCAGAGCGCGACGCCATCATTGCTGGGTTCCGAAGCGGACGCCGCGCGGTCGAGCTGGCCGACGAATTTCGGGTACGACGCGAGCACGTATATCGGCTGGTTCGCGGGCGGTAGGTCAGTACCCGCCAGTCACCCCAAGGGAGTGCGCCACCGATGGTGAGGTGGGCCGGGCTGTAACCCCGGTGCGTTCGCGCTCAGGGAGTTCGAATCTCTCCACTCCCACGCATGCCTGCGTAGCTCAGGGGACAGAGCACCAGCTTCCGGAGCTGGGTGTCGGGGGTTCGATTCCCTCCGCGGGCGCTTCTGCCTGGTCGTGTGCCCGAGTGGTGAGGGAGCGGTCTGCAAAACCGCGTACGCCGGTTCGATCCCGGTCACGGCCTCAACTGCCATCCACTGTCGGATAACGAGCGAGATGCTCAGGTCGACCAACTGTCGGGGCTCAGGACGCGCTGCGCGTCACCGGATCTCGTTGTCGGGGTGGTCGCTGTCGTAGGCCTGACGGGCTTCGGAGATGGCTGCGCGGTGTGCCAGTGACCAGTCGGCGAGTGCTTTGACGAGGTGGGTGAGGCTTGTGCCGGTTTCGGTGAGGCGGTAGTCGACCTGGGCGGGCACGGTCGCGTACACGGTCCGAAGGACGAGGCCGTCTCGTTCCAGGCGGCGCACCGTGAGGGTCAGCATGCGCTGGGAGATCCCGTCGATGGCGCGCTGGAGTTGGCGGAAGCGTCGCGGCCCGTTGGCGAGTTCGACGATCACGAGAACCGACCACTTGTCGCCCACCCGGTCAAGAACGTCTCGGATGCCGCAGTCTGCGTGATCCGGCTGTCCGCATGGTTCGAGCTCGGCGGCTCCCGCGGTTACTTCGGTGTGCGCTAGTGACACGAGACTGCCTCCTTGTGAGCCACCGGGCGCGGGTCCAGGCTCTCACTGTAGTTACTGAAGAGAACCACGGTAGGGGACCGAATCGCAATGATCATGGTGACCGGCGCCAACGGACAGCTCGCTTCGCTCACACTCGCAGAGCTCGGCGAGCGAGACGTACCCGCCCTGGCAGGAAGTCGCACTCCCACCAGCGCACAGCGCCACCTTGACTTCGACGACCCCGCAACCCTCGATCTCACAGGCGTTTCGACCCTGGTCCTCGTCTCGGCCGGCTATGCCGAGGACGACCAGGTCATCGCGCGTCACCGGTCTCTTCTCGACGCCGCAGGCCGCGACGGCGTGGCCCACGTGGTTTACACCAGCCTGACCAGCGCCGGGGACCACCTCGGGTTCGCGCTCGCCCACAGGGCCACCGAGCGAATGATCAAGAGCGGCGGGCTCGCGTGGACCATCCTGCGAAACGGGCTGTACGCCGAACTGTTCGGTGCCTTGCTCGCGTGGACTCCTGACGGCCTGGAATCAGCATTCGGGGCCGGTGCACTCTCCGCGGTAGCGCGGGCCGACCTGGCAGCTGCCGCAGCCGTCGTCGCAAGCGAGCCCACCGCGCACGTCGGCAAGGTGTACGACCTGGTCGGGGACCCGATTACCGCTGGCGGCATCGCCGACCGTCTCGGCGTCGCGCACCACACAATCGGCCTGGGTGAGTACCGCACCCGCCTTCTCGGCGACCCCAACCTGCTGCCGTTCCAGCCGCCGATGCTGGCCTCAATCGCCACCGGTGTCCGCCACGGGTTCCTCGACAACACCGGCCCCGACCTCGTGCGCCTGCTGGATCGACCGCTCAGGGATCCACTCACCGTCGCTGCGGATGCCACGGCCGCCACGCGCCCTGGCACGCAGTGACACAGTTGCTTCACAAGAATGCCCTCCGCTCATGCCGATGCGCGTGCGAGGGCTTGAGGGGCTGCAACGGCGTTGAGTTTCGCTATGGTGTCCATTCTGTCGTCCCATGCACCCGACCTCTGACCCTCTAGGGGAGCGTCATGACCGCTACGTACAGGAGGCACGGGTGAGGCTTCTTCTGACGTCCGGGGGCGTCCAGAACCCGAGCATTCGCAATGCGCTGGTCGACCTGCTGGGCAAGCCGATCGCCGAGTCCACGGCCCTGTTCATTCCGACCGGTGTCTACCCCTTCCCCGGCGGAGGTGAGAAGGCGTGGAAGGCGATTCACGGCCAGGCCACCATCCCGCTGACCCAGCTCGGTTGGAAATCCCTGGGGATATTGGAGCTCACCGCACTGCCGACCATCCGAGAAGAGAACTGGGTCCCGGCCGTCCGGCAGGCCGACGCCCTCCTCGTCTGGGGCGGCGATGTGCTCTACCTGACCTACTGGCTGCGCCAGTCGGGTCTGGCCGACCTCCTACCGTCGCTGAGCGATACGGTTTACGTGGGGGTGAGTGCCGGGAGTATCGCGGTCACCCCGTACAACTGCGATGCCGAGTTCGACCTCGAATTCGTCCCCGACGGCAGCGACATGGCGGAGGGCGCTGACCGGGCGCTGGGGCTGGTGGATTTCACGCTGTACCCACACCTCAATCACCCGGACATGGAGGGCACCGAGCTGTCCACCATTCAGAAGTGGGCGTCCGGAATCCCGGTCCCGACCTACGCCATCGACGATGACACCGCCATCAAGGTGGTCGACGGCGCCGTCGAGGTTGTCTCCGAGGGGCACTGGAAGCTGTTCCCCTGATAGCCGCCGCCAACAGCGATCGGCATGCCGGGTGTCAGTGCGGGTACGCGCCGGACTGGGCCGGGCACCACACCAGAGCGAGGCCGTCCAGCACTGTGGATCGCGGGCGAGGAGCCGCTGCGGTTCCTTCGCAGCGGCACCACAACCGTCGCCGGACGCGGACCAGCCTCCATGGCGATCATCGACCCATCCCGCTACGATCCGATATCGACAGATAACTGAGCGTCAATACGGCGGTGGTCGCAAGCCCTGGACGCTGGCAATCCGGCGCCGCTACGAACGTGGTGCCGGCCTGAGGATCACGCCGCCTCGACGAAGGGAATCCGGATGACGGAGAGCGCGCAGACCACCGAGAGTCGGACGGTTCCGCCCGCGCGGCCGTACCCGTTCAGTGTGCCCGACCGCCTCGTCGTCGATCCGACCTATGGCGAGCTGCGCGAGAACGAGCCGATGACCCGGGTAAAGCTCCCCTACGGCGAGGAGGCGTGGCTCGCCACCCGGTACGAGGACGTCCGTACGGTCCTCGGTGACGTGCGGTTCGGCCGCGCCCTGTCCGTCCAGCGCGACGAGCCCAGGCTCACCCCGCGCCAGCAGTACAGCGGCATGCTGACCATGGACCCGCCCGATCACACTCGGCTGCGCCGGTTGGTGGCGAAGGCGTTCACGGCACGTCGGGTGGAGGCGCTGCGACCCCGAACCCAGGAGATCGCCGACGCGCTGGTCGACGACATGGTCCGGCTCGGTCCTCCGGCCGACCTGGTGGAGCACGTCGCCACGCCGCTGCCGATCCAGGTGATCTGCGAGCTGCTCGGGGTCCCGTACGCCGACCGCGACCGCTTCCACGTCTGGTCCGAGGCGATCGTCTCGACCACCTCGCTGCCCCTGGAAACGATCCAGGAGTACCTGAACAATCTCTGGGGGTACATCGGTGGTCTGGTCGCCGAGCGGCGCCGCGACCCGGGGATCGACGACCTGCTCGGCGCGTTGGTGCGGGCCCGCGACGAGAATGAGGATCGGCTCAGCGAGACCGAGCTGGTGGAGCTGGCCGGAGGGCTGCTCGCAGCCGGCCACGAGACCACGGTGACCCAGATCCCCAACTTCGTCTACGTCCTGCTGCACAATCCGGACCAGCTCGCTCAGCTGCGGGCCGATCCGTCGCTGGTGCCGGCCGCGGTCGAGGAACTGTTGCGGTACGTGCCGCTCGGCGTCGGCTCCTCCTTCGCCAGGTACGCCAAGGAGGACGTCGAGGTCGGCGGGGTGCTGGTCCGGGCCGGTGAGCCGGTTCTCGGCTCGCTGTCGTCGGCGAATCGGGACGGTACCGTCTTCGCCGACCCGGACCGGCTGGACTTCGACCGCGAGCAGAACCCGCACCTGGGCTTCGGGCACGGCGTACACCACTGCGTCGGCGCGCAACTGGCCCGCATGGAGTTGCAGGTCGCCGTCGCCACCCTCGTGACGCGCCTGCCCGGATTGCGGCTTGCCGTTCCGGAAGCCGAGCTGGAGTGGAAGCGGGGCATGTTGGTGCGGGGCCTGCTCGGCATGCCGGTGGCCTGGTGAGTACCGCGTGGCGGATCGGGGTGGACTCGGGCCGCTGCATCGGCACGAGCATCTGTGCCGGTACCGCGCCTGAGCACTTCCGCCTGGTGGGCGGCCTGTCCGAGCCGCTGGCCGACGTCGTCGCCCCGGCCGACGTCGTCCTCGACGCCGCCGACTCGTGCCCGGTGGAAGCGATCACGGTCCGCGATGCCACCGACGACCGGCTGATCGCGCCGGAGGAGTGACCCGACCGAGGGCCGCGACGGTCGTGCCGCCGCGCTGGGCGCGAAGACCGGCGCGGGCGGCGGATGATGGTAGGAGTGAGGCCTCGGCGCACGCGTTGGCATTGCTGCGGTCGCCGCCTATGGTGGAGACATGTCCCCGGTGACGTTCCGCTCTCGTGCCGTCACCGGTGTGGCGGCAATCGGGGCTGCCTACGTGGCGACGGCGGCGTGCCGGATGGTCGGGATGCGGGTGCCGGTTGTCCGCGTGCTGCACATCGCGCCCACCTCCCGGCTGTCGAGCCCGGCGCGAACCGGCCGAGGCCCCCCGCGGAATCGTTGCATCACGGAACGACCGCCAGGGCGAAGCTATCAAGCTTCGGCCCTTTTCTTTTTTCCCTTCGAAAGGCAGAGGTAGACCATGAGCGTCGATCATCGAACCGTCGACCAGGGTTGGCTGGCTGATCTGCGAGCGTCCCTGGCGGAAGACTTCGCCACGCAGACGGCTCGGCTACGGGAATTGACCGAGCTCAACGCGGACACCGGCGACCCGAGCGAGGCCCACAACCGGGCCGCACTGCAGGTGGCCGCCCGCCGCAACATCGAGCAGATCACCGGTGCGCTGAGCCGCATCAGCGACGGTACCTACGGTGCCTGCACGAAGTGTCACCAGAACATCCCGGCCGAGCGGCTCGAAATCCTGCCGCACGCGCAGTTCTGCGTGTCCTGCCAGGCGAAGCACAACGGCTGATTCCCGGTGTGGCTGCCGTGCCTCGGTGGGCACGGCAGCCACAGGCCGTCACGCAGGAGATGACTCCGCCACGGTGACGACGTCCAGGACGTCAAGGATTCCCAGCAGCCCGGCGAGGGTCACGGCCTCGGAGCGGGTCAGGGTCAGCGAGTAGGTGGCGTCGGGGTCGTCGGGGGACTCGTAGACGAGATCTCGCCGGCCGCCCGAATGGTGCGTGACCACGCCCACGCGGCGGCCGTCGGCGGTGGTGAACATGCGGCGTACCCCGATACCGGGCAGCGGGGTCAGTTCGACAATCATGGGAACTCCAGCGGGCAGGGCGGCGAATGTGCGCGGCGGCTCGACAGCGGCGCAGGCCGGCGAGTGTGGCCAGGCGAAGTGCGGCGGGGCGCGGTGACAGCGCGGCCGGCCGGTCATGGCGGCCAGCCGGGCGGCGCCATGGGACTGGCGCGAGCGGGGCGAGTGGATCAGGCAAGGCCCCGCGCATGGCGCGGGGGAGCACGATCCGCCGACCAAGCGGGCACACAACCGGGGATCGCCCGCCGTGCGGAACGGAACACGATGCACAGCCCGATCGACCGGGTGGCGGAGAGCACCAGTACGAGCACGGCAAGCAGCAGCATCGTCGGCAGCGGCGCTCGCCCGCCGACGCGCCGAAGGCTGCGTCGATCGTGCATGCCCGAACCATAGCCGTCGCCCAGAGTGGAGACCACATCCGCATCGGGTGACCGCCCATGCCCCGCCAGCAACGCCGGCGACGACCCCGCGCGCCGGGCTGGATAGTCCATCGCTTCGTGAGCGCCGGAATGCTACGAAGGGACGTGCCTGACATGACCAGTTCCCTTGATGCCACGTCCCTGGAAACTCCGCGGCTGCTGTTGCGCCGCTGGCAAAGCAACGATCTGGACGGCTTCGCCGCGGTGAACGCACAGCCCGAGGTCATGCGGTACATCCATGACGGCCGCACCCTGGACCGGGCAGCGACCGCGGAGCGCCTGGCCAACTATCAGCGGCACTGGGAGGAGCACGGCTTCGGCCTGTACGCGGTGGAGATCAAGGAAACCGGCGAGCTGGCCGGTTTCACCGGGCTGGCGGTGCCAACCTTCCTGCCCGAGATCATGCCGGTCGTGGAAATCGGCTGGCGGCTCGGCCGCGCGTACTGGGGCCGGGGCTTCGCCACCGAGGCGGCCCAGGCCGTGGTCGCCCACGCTCGTGCCGAGCTCGGACTGCGGCGGCTGGTCAGCATCCACGTTGTCGGCAACGAGGCGTCGGCGCGAGTGATGGTCAAGCTGGGCATGGCGCTGGACCGCGAGACCGTGCAGCCGGACACCGGCCGCCAGGTCCGGGTCTATGCGATGGATCTGTAAGCGGTCCACCCAGCGACCGTCCCGACAGCTCCGGTCCGGCAGGCCAATTCGCCGCAATCCGCGCTTGTAGCTGAACGGTTCGGGCCCCCGGTTGAGCCGATCCGGGGAGCCCGCTCACCCTCGCGAAGTCGCGGGACGTATTGACTGTGTGATGATCGAGTGGTGCGGGTGATGATGGCCACCGATGCGGGGCACCCGGGGCGGAAGAATGAGGACTTCGCCGGTGCCGTGCCGTCCGGCATGGTTCTGGTTGACGGCGCGGGTGGCATCGCCGGCGCCGAGAAGGTCTGCCATCACGGCGTTACCTGGTACGCCACCCGTCTCGGCGGTGCTCTCCTGGGCGCGCTGTCCCACGACCGGACCCTACGTGAGGTGCTGGCCGAGAGCATTGAGCGGATCACCGACGAGCATCGCGACACCTGCGATGTCACGAATTCCATCAGCCCTTACGCGGCCGTGGCGATGCTCCGATTCTCGGATGGTCTCGTTGAGCACCTGGTCCTCGGAGACGCCGTGGCGGTCATCGGCCGGACCGGGGCCGATCCCTTCGTCGCCCACGATCCGCGCGAGGTGATGATCGCCCGCTCCGTGGAGGCCCGGCTGAAGGGCGTGCCGGAGGGCACTGACGAGTACCGGCGACTCATGCTGGAGTTGCGTGCACAACGGAACAGCCCGGGCGGTTTTTGGGTGGCCAAGGACGACCCGCGGGTGGTGGACGAGGCGATCACCGGCAGCTGCCCAACGGACGAGATGACCGTTGCTGCGCTGCTGAGCAACGGCGTGAGCCGGCTGGTGGACACCCTCAGACTGACCAGTTGGGCGGGACTGCTGCACCTGGCGGGGACGGTCGGACCCGGCGAGGTCATCCGCTGGGTCAGGGAGGCTGAGGTTCGCGGCGACGTCGCCCCTGACGACGCGACGATCCTCTGCTGCAGCCGGACGAGACAGCTCGGCGACGGGTGACTCGATTGCCGTTTGCCGGCCGGGCATACTCGCTGTTCATGACGTACGACCTCGCGGTTTGGCAAGGCGAGCGCCCAGACGAGTCGAACGCGGCCGCGACCTTCAGCGCCTTGTACGACCAGTCCAGGCAGACCGCTTAGCCTGGACGGCGTCCCCATGCCGAGATCAGCGGCGCGAGGGTGAGGTCGAGCTCGCCGGCATCGACGGCGGCCAGGTGCGCGTCGATCTCGGCGTCGTCGGCCAGCCCGGCGGCGAGCAACTCGGCGCGGACCATGCGTACCGTCGCGATCTCCAGCCGGTCGCAGGCCACCCCACCGACCGGGAAGCAGCCGGCCGCCGCCACATCGACCAGGCCCGCCGCGCGCAACGCCTGCGGCAGCGTACGGCCGTAGCGCAGGTCGGCACCGCGGCGCGTCATCAACTCCCGGACGGCACGCCGCAGCCGGTTGGCACGCCGCTGCGCCGGACCGACCTCATCGAGACAGGCCAACGGCTGCAACTCGGTGTCGGCATCCTCGACCAACAACCAGCCGCCGGGCCGCAGCGCCGCCACCATCGTCGCCAACGCCCGGGCCCGGTCGGGCACGTGAACGAGCACGAGCCGCGCGTGTACCAGGTCAAACGTGCCGGACTGCGGCGGCGGGTCCCCGACGACGTCGTGCCGAAGAACCTCGTACCCGCCCTGCGGGTCCAACCAGGCCGGATTGATGTCCGTGGCCAGCACGTAACCGGTTGGTCCGACGGCCGTGGCCAGGGCCTCGGGATTGCTGGGACCTCCGGCACCAACTTCCCAGCAGCGCCAGCCCGCCCGCACTCCGAGCCGGTCGAGGTGCCCACGCGTGACACCGTCGAACAGCTCGGCCAGCCAGCTGAACCGCTCGCCCGCCTCGCGCCGGGCATTGTCGAGCAGGTAGCGGTGATCCGGGGCAGGCTCCGGGGAGTGTGGCGACGGGGTCGTGGCCTGCGCGCCCGCAGTATTCACCGGCCCGCCCGTCGTGTACGGCTCGGGCCCGGGATCGACGACGGGCTGCGATGAACTCATGCCCACATCCTCACGCCCGATCGTGTACGGCGTCAGCGCGACACGGGCTGAAACCAGACACAGCAACGCCTCGACCGGCCCAGTCGCAGGGGGCTCACGAGTCGGCGAGCCGAAGGAGATCACGTAGGTGGGCAACCTCGGAGCGGTTCTCCGGACCGAATCGCTGCAGTGCTCGGCGCCACGCACCACGCCGCGAGCAGGTCGCCCGCGGCGTGGTGCGTGGTGCCGAGGTGGGTGAGCGTGCGTTTGAGCGGGACGCGCGCCGACGGTGCGCTGGCGACGGGCGCGGTGGCTACCGGCGCGCGAGCTGCGGGGGTGGCGTCGTTCGGTGCCCTCGCCGTAGGGGCGCTGGCCGCCGGGGCCGTGGCTGTCGGGGTGCTGGTCATCGGGCGGCTAGCCATTCGCCGGGCGGTCGTGCGGGAGCTGCGCGTCGGCCGGTTGGAGATCGACGAGCTGGTGGTGCACAGCCAACCCGCTGCCGAGGGATGACCCGCTCCCGCGCTGGGCGCGAGACCGTCGTTGGTGGTGCGCGGAAAACCGTGGAGGTGGCGGGCAGCACCGAGTCCGGGAGACTGGCGGGGCATCAACTCGCCCGGGTCAAGAACCAACGCGGTGCGGTCCGTCGGCGGGACGCGTTCGCGCCGACGGACCGCACCGGAAACGACGCCTACGGTTTGCGGGCGAGGAGCCCGACGAAGGTGTGATAGGTGTCGGTCTGCATCGGCGCGGGCGTACCCGGCTCTGGGCGCCACTCGGCCAGCGGCACCAGCCCCGGCTCCAGCAGCGTCAGCCCATCGGCGAACGAGAGGATCTCCTCGTCCGTACGCCAGCGGCCGGTGCCCAACGACTCGTTGAAGACCCGCTCGACCTCGCGGGCCTTGCGGGAGCCTTCGGGGTCCCGCTCACCCGGGTCGCGGAAGTGCGAGATCGCCACATAGCTGCCGGAGGGCAGCGCGTCGATCAACGCCGCCGCCACCGCTCGCGGATCCTCGTCGTCACCGAGGTGGTGCAGGATCGCGAAGAGCAACAACCCGATCGGTCGGTCAAAATCGAGGAACCGACGTACGTCCGGATGGTTGAGGATTTCCTGTGGTGCCCGGACGTCCGCCTGGATCACCGTCGCGGTGCCCTCCGCGGCGAGCAGGGCCCGTCCGTGTGTCAGGACGATCGGATCATTGTCCACATACACCACCTGAGCCTTCGGGTTCTGCTCGGTGGCGACCTCGTGCACGTTGCCCTGGGTGGGCAGCCCCGATCCGATGTCGAGGAACTGGTCGATGCCCGCCTCGGTGACCAGGAAACGAATCACGCGACGCAGAAAGGCCCGGTTCGCCTGACCGGCTGCCGGCCCATCCGGTGTGATCCGCAGGGCGTGCTCGGCGACCTGTCGGTCGACCTCGAAGTTGTCCTTGCCGCCGAGGAAGAAGTCATAGACCCGGGCCACGCTGGGAATGCTGGGGTCGATGCCGGGGGGTGCCGCCTTGTCGCGGGTCACAGGCGTCTCCATTCGATCGGGACGGGCGCAGTCTGAGGTCTGCGGGCGGTGCCGGATTGCGGCGAGTCTAGCGATCGGAAGGGTTGAATTTTACCCCGACTGGTATCGCTCCCAGCGAACCGTCCCGTGACCAGCACACTCGTTCAGCGACGCCGGCTGGCGGTAGGCCCGGCGCCATCACGGTCATGTTGCTGGCGGTCGGCCGGGACCCGGCGCCGCGTCCCGTTAGGCTCGCCGACATGCCGTACAGCACTTCGACGTCGCGCGTAGTCGGCGGCGATGTCATCGAAGGGCGGCAACGCCTCATCTTCGTCAACAAAGGTGATCACTACGCACTCAGCACGCTCGGCGTTTTCGCGGACGGCGTCGTCCTCTGGCGATACGGTTCAACTGATCTCGACGGCCTTCGCGCTGTGTTCGACGATGGAACGCTGACCCTGACGCCACCCGAGGGCTCTTCGCTGATCATCAGCGGCACGGCGAGAGGATCCGTGCCGGCACTGGAGTCGTGGCTGACTCCGGAGCTGGTGATCGGCGAACTCGCCGACGAGGTGGACCTTCTCAACAACCGGCCGGATTCCTCCCGGCGCTGCTGGAACGCACTGCTGGTGTACGCCGCGGAGCCGACCGGGGCAAACCTGGAAATCGTTCGCGCGCTGTATCACGCGGTGCCCGAACACCGCCGGATCTACATGCTCGGTGACATGGACCAGAACGACGTCCCGGTCCGGATCCTGCTCGCTGAAGTGGGTGAGACGATCCAGGCCAGGCGCTCAGGCCACATGCTCACGGTGACCCCCGAGGCCCGGAAGCAGGCGCTCGACTATTTCCGCAGGAGCGAGGCTGGTATCGCCAAAGCCCGGACACAGCAGGTGGCGGACGGACCGGAGACAACCGTCCCGCTGACCATCGGCGGGCACGTCTATCCGCATGGCTGGCCGGACCCTGCGGGCCTCGAGGTCCTGCAGATCGACTATCCGGCGGCGGTGATACACGGCGGCCGGGAGTACGCGAGCGTCATGCACGCCTACTGGGCGCTGTCCACTGATGACGCCGAATGGCGCGATCGGATCGCCACGGCCGTCCGTGGCCTCGACGCCCGGGCTGTCGGCGAGGAGGCACCCCGGCGGGCAGGCTGGCCGGCGGCGCGGCTGAGCGTGATGGCCTCGCTGCTGCGGGACAAGTTCGAGCGCCATCCGGCGATGGCGGAAACGCTGCTGGGCACGGGTGACGCCCGGCTGCTCTACAACGACTGGGCTTCGAAATATTGGAGTTCGAGCGGCACCAACTGGATTGGACGGCTGCTGGAACTCGTCCGGTCGGAACTGACTCACCGATAACCGGTCCCGCCGAAAGGGATCACCGGCCCGTGAACGGTCCGGGCCGGTGATCAGGAGACAGTGTTGCGGGTCAGCGGCCCTGCAGGCGCTTCACGTTGTCGCCGAAGGTCCAGCCCTTCGACCCGTCCCAGTTCGCCGACCAGGTCATCAGGCCCTTGATGCCGGGGACACTGTTGTACGCCTGGGTGACCAGCGACGTCGACATGTAGCCGCCACCGGCACCGGACTGCGCGGGCAGGCCCGGAACCTGCTTGTCGTACGGCACGCGGATGGTGGTGCCCTGGATGGTGAGGCCGTTGTTCAGGCACTGCGTCTGCACCGTGAAGCCCTGCACGGTGCCGGCGGGGTACGAGTCGCCGGCGCAGCCGTACATGCTGCCGTTGTAGTACTGCATGTTCAGCCACCAGAGCCGGCCGTTGTCCACGTACTTCTTGATGATCGGCAGGTACGAGCCCCAGATCGAGCCGTAGACCACACTGCCGCCGGTGACGTAGGCCGTCTCCGGTGCCATGGTCAGGCCGAAGTTCGAGGGCATCCGGGCCAGCACCCCGTCGATGATCCGGATCAGATTGGCCTGCGACGTCGACAGGGTGTTGATGTTGCCGCTACCGGTCAGGCCGGTCTCGATGTCGATGTCGATGCCGTCGAAGTGGTAGGCCGTCAGGATCGGCACGATCGTCGCGATGAACCGGTCGGCGACCGCGGTGGAGCTCAGGTCGATGCCCGCGGCGGCCCCGCCGATCGACATCAGGATCGTGGCGCCGGCGGCTTTGGCCTGGCACATCTCGGCCGGGGTGGCCACCTTCACGCCGGCGTCCATGCCGTTCTCCCAGAGGACCGTGCCGTCTGAGCGGATCACCGGGAATGCCGCGTTGATCACGTTGTAGCCGTGCTGGTTGAGCCGGCTGTCGGTGATCGGGATCCAGCCGAGTCCGGGGTGGACACCGTTCGAGGCGCCGTCCCAGTTCTCCCAGTAGCCCTGCAACACCTTGCCGGTGGGCCGCGACTTCACCGCGCAGGTCCCGCCGGTTGGCGGCGGCGTGGTGGGGGGAGGTGTGGTCGGAGGCGGCGTGGTGGGCGGCGCGGTCGTCGGTGGTGGCGTGGTGGGCGGCGGAGTGCTTCCCGAGCACGCGCCCAGGTCACGCCACAGCGACGGGGTCGCGGCGGGGTTCCAGCCGGCGCCGGGGTACGCGGTGTGGGTGACCAGAGCCTGGTAGAGCCGGCCACCGTAGGTGACCTGGGTGCCTGCCTGGTAGGTGGTGCCCTCGGCCCAGGCCGGCGCGGTGCAGGCGACCAGCGCGACGGCGTTGGCCGAGGGCACGGCCGCCATGCTGCTGGGGACGAAGGCGACGGCGGCCGTGACGGTCATCGCCGCCCCGGCCACCACTGCGAAAATCCGACGGCTTCTCATGGCTCACTCCCCGGCTTCGGCGACCCGTGACCTCCACATATTGACGTTCGTGTGGCTTAATAGCAAGGGTTGTTTACAGATAGCGGCCGGGTCGTCGCCGTCGCCGGCGGCTCCGGGGCGCCCAGCCGCGTCCGGGGCCGCCGAGGGGACCGGTGCCCGGGTGCCGCGGCGACCGCCTCGACAGGCGGCGGCGACTGTCGTGCTGGATACTTCCCCGATGACCAATCCTGACCTCGATCCGGACGTCTATCCACCCCTCGATCCTCGCGAGCCCGTTCCGGAGACCGCCGAAGAGCTGCTTCCCGGTACGTCGAACGAACTGCCGGCCGCGCCGACTGAACCGATGCCCGACGACGGCGAGCCCGGAGGCGTACCCGAGCCGGCGTGACAGTCGTCCGGCAGCGCTGTCCCGCCCCGCTGTGAGACGTCAAGGACTCGGGTGGGACCCGCGCATGGTCGCCGACCGAGGCGTGAGATACGTTGGCGATCATCGATACGTGGCGGGATCGTCGACGTATGACAGGCGTGTTCCCGTCCTCGCTGATCCGCCGCCTACTGCCGGGTCTGCTGGCCGCCGTCGTGGTGTCGACGGCGGTGCTCACCACCGCGATCAGCGCCGCTCCGGCAGCCGACGCCGGGGCCGCGCCGCCGGCCGCGTACCCCGGAATCGTCCCGGCCCCCGGCGGGCCCGCGGCGCCGACGCCAACCACGGCGCCCAGTACGCCGAGCACGTCGCCCTTCCCGCCGAGCGCGCCCACGAACCTGACCGCCAGCGAGGTCCGGACCGGGTCGGTCACCCTCACCTGGACGGCCGCCAGGCCGGGCTGTTGCGCCGTCACCGGCTACGACATCACGTACTACCAGGCGTTCGACGACGTCATCTACAGCGCCAGCGTCGGGGCCGTCACCACCACCACGATCAGCAACTACCTCCGGCCGGGCAAGCAGTACTCGTTCCGGGTGGCCGCCCGGGACAGCCTGGGACACCGCTCAGCCTCGACGGACGCGCTGACCGTGGTCACCCCGGTGACGGACACCGGCCCGGACACCACCCCGCCGAGCGCCCCGCAGAACCTGACCGTTGGCGAGGTGACCGCCTCGACCGCCACGCTGTCCTGGTCGCCGTCGACGGACAACGTCGGCGTGCTCGGGTACAACGTCTACCAGTTCGACGGCTGGTTCACCTCGACGCTGATCGCCACCGTGCCGGGAACGACGTACACGGCGTCGCTACCCCCGTCGACGCCGCTTCGCAACCTGTTCTACGTACGGGCCCGGGACGCGGTGGGCAACGTGTCGATCGCGTCCAACACGGTCGCCCTGCCCACGACGTCCACTCCGCCGCCCCCACCGCCCTCGACCTGCCGGGTCACCTACCGGAACCAGTCCGAGTGGCACGGCGGCTTCGTGGCCACGGTGACGGTCCAGAACGCCGGGGCGGCACCGGTCGACGGCTGGATCGTCACCTTCAGCTTCCCGGGAGACCAGCAGGTCATCTCGGGGTGGAACGCCACGGTCGGCCAGACCGGCGCCACCGTGACCGCCCGTAACGTCGACTGGAACCGCGTCCTCGCGCCGAACGGCTCGGCGAGCTTCGGCGTCCAGGGGCGGTGGAGCACCAGCGACGCGCCGCCGACCAGCTTCTCGTTGAACGGCGCCCCCTGCACGGTGGGCTGAGCGCGTCCCCATTGGAGGATTTCGTGAGCACACCCCACCGCCGCCGCAGAGCACTGCTCGGGGCTGTCGCGGCCGGCATTCTCGCCGCCTCGACCACATTCGGCGGTACGACCGTGCCCGCCTCCGCCGCGAATACGCTCAGCATGCGGGGCGCCGACGTCTCCTCGTTGCAGCGCAGCCTGGATCTGGGCGCCAGGTACTACGACGCCGGCGGTGTCGCCCGCGACCCACTGGACATCCTGAAGTCCGTCGGCGTCAACTACGTCCGACTGCGCGTCTGGAACAACCCGATCAGCGGCTACAACAACAAGAGCAAGGTCTTGGCCCAGGCGAGGGCGGCCAGGGCGAAGGGCCTCAAAGTGCTCATCGACTTCCACTACTCCGACACCTGGGCCGACCCCGGCAAGCAGTACAAGCCGGCCGCCTGGGTCGGCCACAGCCTGAGTCAACTGCGCACCGACGTCTACACCTTCACCTACGACGTCTGCTCCAGCCTCCGAGGGCAGGGCACCCCACCGGACAGTGTGCAGATCGGCAACGAGATCAACGTCGGGATGCTGTGGGACGAGGGCAAGGTCGTCAACAACGACTTCGCCCCGCTGGCCGGCTTGCTCAAGCAGGGCTACAACGCGACCAAGGCGTGCGGCAGCGGCATCCCGGTGATGATCCACACCGCCGACGCCGACAGCAACGCCAACGCGCGATGGTTCTACGACGGCATCCGCGCCCAGGGTGTGCAGTGGGACATCACGGCCCTGTCGTACTACTGCATGTGGCACGGGACCCTGGCGAACCTCTACAACAACATCGTCGACCTGCGCGGCCGCTACGGGAAGCCGGTGGTGATCGTGGAGACTGCGTACCCCTTCACCCGGAACAACGCGGACAGCGAGCCGAACGCCATCGGCGACGCGACCTGTGACGGCATCAGCGCGACCTGGTCCGGGCAGGCCCAGGAGTTCGACTGGGTCCAGAACACGGCCCGCAACGCGGGAGCCGTCGGTGTCTTCTACTGGGAGCCGACCTGGTACGCCGTCAACGGCAACGGCTGGGATCCGGCCAACATCAACGGCACCGGAAACCAGTGGGACAACATGGCGGTCTTCGACTGGTCCGGGCGGGTGAACCCGGGCGTGCGCTGGACGCCCTGACCCGTCGCCCGACGCGCGCGACCGCGGTCAGGACCGCTTCCGGAATGGGGCGAGGACGGCGCGGATCTGGTCGGCCGCGCCCCAGTCGTCGTCGAACTGGGCCAGCACGGCGAGGTGTTGCCGCAGCTGGATGATCGGCATGCGGGCCTGCCAACCGCTGTCGAGCGAGGTCAGTTCCGCGTAGACCTCGAACATCCGTCGCGCCTCGGGCGGAGGCGAGGTGGACCACACGTGGGCGAGGTCGACCTCGGCCCACACGTACGACACGGCCGGATCGATCAGCGCGGGCTGCCCGTCCGGAGTGGCCAGGATGTTCTGCACCCACAGGTCGCCGTGCGTCAGGCAGGCCGGCCGGTCCGGCAGCAGGTCGGGCAGCCGGTGACACAACCGCTCCAGCGCCGCCCGGTCGCCCGCGTCCAGTGCCGCCTCGACGCGCGGCTGCCCGAGCCACCGAAGCAGCCGGTGCTGTGCGAAGAAGGCGTAGCCGTCGTCATTCCAGGTGTTGATCTGGCGGCGACGGCCCAGCCAGTTGTCGTGGTGCCATCCGAAGCGAGGATGGGTCGTGCTCATGTGCATGCGCGCGAGGACGTGGGCGAACTGCTCCCAGAAGACCTCGCTGCGCGGCCTCGGCTCCAGCATCGACAAGACGAGAAGTTCCCGGTCCGCCAGGATCACCTCGGGTGCCGCCACACCGCCGAGCTCGCGCAGGGCGGCCAGCCCTTCGGCCTCCGCGACGAAGACGTCGTCGGCCGGAGCGTCGGCGAAGGCCTTGACGAACACCGGCGGCGCGTCCCGGCGGGTGGCGATGCCCGCGAGCGCAGCGATCCCGCCCGTCACCGGTTCCACCGCGACGATGTCGCGCATCCTGGGCCGGAGCAGGCGCTCCAGCAGGACCGTCGTCGAGCGCATCAGGTCCGACTCCTCGGGTGCGGTGGTTCACGTCGCGCGCAATCCTAGGTGGCGGATGCCCGCCTCCCGAACGATCGACGATCGACGATCGTCTTCCGGCCCGCTTCCGCCGACGGGTCAGGGTGTCAGGCCGGCCTGGATCGCCAGGATGGCGGCGCCCACTCGGTCACGGCTGCCGGTCTTGGCCAGCACATTGGTGACGTGGGTCTTGACGGTGCTCATCGAGAGGAAGAGGCGCTCGGCGATCTCGTTGTTGTTGAGCCCGGCGCCGATCAGGGCGAGCACGTCGGCCTCCCGCGGGGTCAGCTGGTAGACCGCCAGGTCCACGCGGGTGGCCGGCCCGGTAGCGCGTACCCGGTCGAGAACGGCGCCGGTGACCTCGGCGGAGAGGATCGCCTCGCCGGCGGCGACGGTGCGTACCGCGGCGATCAGATCGGCTGCGCTGCACCGCTTGAGGAGGAACCCGCGCGCGCCGGAGGCGATGGCGTCCAGGACGTAGGCGTCGTCGTCGAAGGTGGTCACGACGATCACGGCCGGGGCGTGCGGGATCGCGGCCAGCTCGCGGGTGGCCTGCAGACCGTCGAGCACCGGCATGCGGATGTCCACGAGGGCGACGTCGATGCGGGGGTCGCGACGCACGGCGTCGAGGAACTGCCGGCCGTCGGCCGCCTCGGCGGCGACATGGATGTCGGGTTGGGACCGCAGGATCAGGCCGAAGCCGTCGCGGACCAGCTGCTGGTCGTCGACGATCGCTACCCGGATCACGGGTTCGCCACCGGCAGGGTGACCTGCACCAGGGTGCCGCCGCCGGGTCGGCGCGTCAGCTCCCAGCTTCCACCGCGCGCCCGCACGCGCTCCTCGATGCCCAGCAGGCCCGAACCGCGCCTGGGGGTCTGGGGCGGCCCGACGCCGTCGTCGCTGACCCGTAGACGGGCGTGGTCGCCGACGCGGACCAGTTCGATCCAGGCCGCTGTGGCCTTCGCGTGGCGGGCGATATTGGTGAGGGCCTCCTGGGCGATGCGGTAGGCGGTCAACACGCCGATCTCGTCCAGACCCGGCTCCGGGTCCACACGTACCCGTACCGCCACGCCCTGCTGGCGCAGCGGCTGCGCGAGCAGCTCGTCGATATCGGACAGGCGGGGCGGCGCGCTCACCGCGATCGCCGCGTGCGGATCGCGCAGGTGCACGACGAGCGTGTCCAGTTCGCTCAGCGCGGTGCGGCCGCTGCCCGCGATCGCCCGCAGCGCCGCCCCCGGGTCGGCGCTGAGCTGGCCCGCCTCGGCCTGGACCACCATCGCGGTGACGTGGTGGCCGACCACGTCATGCAGCTCGCGGGCGAGGTTGGTGCGCTGCTCGAGCCAGGCCGCCTGGCCGCGCAGGTCGTCCGCCTCCCGGGTGAGCGCGCGGCCGCGGGACCACGACCGCAACAGGATCGCCAGGACATAGCCGGCCGTCACGAAGACGAACGGCTGCTCGTACATTCCTCGCCCGGTGAGCAGCGCGTTGGTGAGGGCGCCGGCCGCGCCGAGCAGGCCAGCCAGCCACCCCAGCCACGGACGCCGGGCTGGGTCTTCGCAGCTGGAGAGGAACACGAGGCAGGCGGCCGCGAGGCCCAACTGCACCGACTCCCCGGTGCTCACGATCGCCACGAACCCGGCACAGGCCGCGAAGACCAGGGCGCGGTAGCGGGGCCGCAGCGCCGTGGCGCCGAGGCCGACCGGCACCACCAGCCACGCCCAGCCCGCCGGCACGGACAGGCCCCCCTCGACGGTCGTGATCACGAGAGCGATGATCAACCCCGCCAAGGCGTACGCCAGCCCGCGCACCCGCTCGGGGTCACGCAACCATTCCCGGATGTCGGTCATCACCTCAACAGTCTCCGCGACCAGCTCGGAGACTGACCAGTACCTCGGTACCGGATCGGGCGGTACCCCGGTGCTGCCCCGGCGAGCGGATCGGCACCACGGCACGTTCCGCCGAGAGGCGCACCGCACGACGCTTCTGGGGTGACTCTCGTCGACTCCCGCGCCGCCAGCAGTGTCGGCCCTCTCCGCACGGTTCCCAACTACATCACCGCCGTCCGCACGGTCGCCGCGGTCACCGTCGGGATCGCCGCCCTCGTCGCGGGATCGGTGGCATTTATGGCGGTAGCGTATGGCATCTACTGGGTCGGGGACATGCTCGACGGCTGGGCTGCCCGGCGGCTCGGACAGGAGACCCGGGCGGGGGCCGTCCTCGACATCGTCAGCGATCGCGCGTGCACCGCCGTACTCTGCGTGGGCCTGGTCTCCCTCGTGCCCGACGTCGCGGTCGTGGCCCTGGTGTTCCTGCTGTCGTTCCTGGTGCTGGACACCATGCTGTCGCTGGCGTTCCTGTGCTGGCCGGTGCTCAGCCCCAACTACTTCCACCTGGTCGACCGCCGGGTGTGGGCGTGGAACTGGTCTCCGGTGGCCAAGGCCGCCAACACCGCCGGGGTCGTCGGCGCCATCGCGTTCGGGCAGTACCGGCTCGCGCTGGCCGTCGCCGTCGCCGTCGTCGTGGTCAAGCTGTGGTCAGTCGCCGCGGTGGCCCGGCTGCTCGACCGGGACGGCCGCGCGTGAGCAGCCTCGCCGAGGCGGTCGCGGGGCTCGGTTACGGTCTCGCTTCGGCCCTCGTTCCGGTCGTCAACGCCGAGGCGTACGCGGTGGTCGCCGGGCACCGTGGCGGCCACGTTGTCGTCGCCGTGCTCGCCCTGGCGCTCGGGCAGACCGCCGGCAAGCTGCTCCTGTTCGAATCCGCGCGTCGCGGAACGGGGCGGCTGGCCCGCAGGCTCAGGAGACAGAGCCGGTCAGGTCGTACGGCGGCCCGAGCCGCCCGGTGGACCGGGCCGATCCGGCGTTGGCTCTCACGCCGCCGCACCGCCCTTCCGACCGTGCTGGTCTCCGCGGCGGTCGGGGTCCCACCGCTGGCCGTGGTCAGCTTCGCCGCCGGCACTGCGGGCCTGCGCCACTGGGAGTTCGCCGTCGCCTGCCTTCTCGGGCGGGTGATCCGATTCGCCCTCCTCGTCCTGCCGGCGACGCTGGCCTGACCCCCGCCGTCGGGGGAGCGGCGACGAACACGACGGCTCACCCGTGCCCGCCGACACGCTCGCGACACTGCCGGTCGCTCATTCCCAGGGCGGGAGATGTCGGCCCACATATGCACGGGCCCGCGGGATCGGGTCTCGCCAGTACCCGTCGGGCATGCGGTGGTGGTGCTCGGCGCAGAATTCGGCGAGATCGGTGCTGATCGGGACGCGTTCGAGCGGGTGGCCCTCGAAGGCCGCGTTGACCGCCAGGACCTGCTGCTCCGGGTTCCAGCCCGCATGGTCGAACGCCCAACCGCCCCAGACCGCGTACGTGTGGACGACCGGCAACTCGCCCGCCAGGCGCACCGCCGCCACCTCGATCAACCGGTCCGGGTACGTGTCCCGACAGACCCAGGCGAGGATGTGGCAGGCCCCGGCGGCGAAGAATGCCTGGTCGGTCCGTTCCCACGCGACGCGCTGGTCTGATCGCTCGATCGCCGTCCGGCGAAAGGCTCCCGCTGCCTCCACCACGCGCACGCTAGTGGGTGACCCGCGGTCCCCTCACCCCGCCCAACGTCGTCCGCCGCGAGTCACTCGGCGAGGCGGATCGCCAGCGGACCACGCCGTCCCAGTGCCCACACGGTGAGTGCGAAGCAGCAGAGTCCCATTCCCGTGATCGTGACCGCTGTCCAGCCGCCCGCGGCCCAGAACGTGGTCGCGGCGGCGGAGCCGATGGCGGCGCCGACGAAGTTCCCGGTCGCCAGTGCCGTGTTGAGCCGGCTGCGGGCCTCGTGGGAGAGGGCGAACAGCCGCGCCCGGTTGAGGAGGGCCTGCGTCTGGAGAGCGACATCGATCATGATGATCGCGATGATGAGCAGCGCGACGCACCGGCCGGCGAACGCCGCGACGACGAAGGCGCCGAGGGCCAGTGTCCACGCCACCCCGGTGGCCGGAAGCGACCAACCACGGTCGTGCAGACGACCGCCGCGCAGGCCGGATAGGACACCGGCGAGGCCGGCCAGTCCGAACATCCCGATCACCGCTACCGGGTATCGGAACGGTGGGCCGCTGAGCAGGAACGTCAGCGCCGTCCAGAACAGCGAGAACGCGGCGAACCCGGTGGCGGCCAGGACCAGCGTCCAGCGGGCCGCCCGCTCGCGCAGGACCACCGCGCCGACCGAGGCGATGAGCTGCGGGTACGGCAGGCGGGTGCGCGGCGCCAGCGGTGGAATCGCGCGGTACAGCAGGACCGCGAGCAGGACGGCGACGACTGCGGCGAGGGCGAAGGTCGTACGCCAGCCGGCGGCACCGGCGACGAACCCGCTGATCGTACGGGAGGCGAGGATGCCGCTGAGGGTCCCGGATCCGACGACGCCGACGATCCGACCGCGGTGGGCGTCGCCGGCCAGGTCCCCGGCCAGCGGCGTGAGGACCTGCCCGGAAATCGTCGTGACGCCGAGGACGGTCAGTGCGAGCAGCAGAACGCCGAACGACGGCGACAGCGCGCACAGCAGCAACGCGGCGGCCGAGGCCACCAGCAGCACCGGGACGAACCGGCGGCGGTCCAGGACGTCGCCGAGCGGCACGAGCAGCAGTACGCCGACGGCGTACCCGGTCTGCGTCGCGGTGACGAGCCAGCCGGCCGTCGCGGTGGCGGCGCGGAGGTCGCTGGCGATGAAGCTGAGCAGCGGCTGCGCCCAGTACAGGTTGGCGATCGCCGCTCCCGCTGCCAACGCGAGCAGGAACGTCAGCCGGCGACTCATCTCGGGCGGCGGTGCCGTGCCGGACGCTGCCACCCCGCCACGCTAGTGGATTACGGCTTGCGGCGGAGTTCGCGCAGCACGCCGTGACGGCGCACGGCCCACGCGAGACGCCGGACGCTCGGGTGCCACACGAACAGCACTGCCGCCCGACGGATCAGGCCGAACCGGTTGTCGCTGACCTGGTTCTCCATCGCCTGCCAGATCAGCTCGCGCACCTTGGCGCTGTCCAGCGCGGCCCGTACCTCACGTCGTACCGCAGGGTCCTCGGCCGCCGAGGCGATGGCGGCGGCCAGGCCCGGTCGGGCCGCAAGCGGCTCCACCGCCGCGGCGACGAGCGGCCGGCGTACCTCGTCCTGCTCCAACAGCAGCAGCACGGCCTCCCGGATCTCGACCGTCTCCAGGCCGGAGCGCAGCAGGCCCAGCAGGCTGCGCTCGACCTCGCCGTCGTGATCCGGGACGGACAGCGTGGCCAGCAGCACGGACACCTCGTCGAGATCGATGAGGTGCCGCACCCCGCTGCGGAACTCCGGCAGCTCCCAGGCGACCTGGAGAGCCCTGACGAGATCGCGGTTCATGCGCCATCCGCTACCCGCAAGCGACCGCCGGCGAAACTCCGGCGGCCGACCCGGCGGTGCCCGGGGCGGTTGGGGAACTATCGTTCTGGGGTGCACATCCGTTTCGACGTCCCCGCTGATCCCGACTACCCGGGTCGCGTGGCGGCCACGCTCGGCGGTGTTCGGCTGCGCAGGTACAGCTACGTCGGCGCGGTGCTGGCGGCGGTGGGGGCGATCGGTCTGGTCGTCTCGCGGGGGTTCGCGTCCGGCGAGCGGACGGCGCCGCTGTGGATGGCGATGCTCGTGGGCGGCGTGCTGTCGATGCTGTACCTGCCGTGGGTGCGGTGGCGCGCGCGTCGCCGCTCTGGTCGCTACGCGGTCGAGGGCGGCTACGACATCACCGATGACAACATCATGATGCGCAGCGGCTCGGAGTCCGGCGGTATCGCGTGGGACGGCGTCGCCCAGGTGCAGGACACCCCGGATTTCTGGATCGTGTACGTCGGCCGGATGCCGGCGACCGTGATCCCACGGTGGTTGATGTCCGCCGAGGACGCCGAGACGTTGCGAGCCTTCATGGTCGACCGTGGGCTGCTCCGGTAAGGGTGAATGTGGCACCCTTTTCGAGCGGCGAGACCGCCCCGATCAGCACGGTCGGTCCGGGTGAGGTGTACGAGGTGTCGTTCGGCCTGACCCGCCGTGACCTCTTGTTGGCGCCCGTCAGCGTGGTCCTCGTCGCCGTGGGCGTCCTGATGTTCCGCGACGAGCCGTTCGCCGGCATCCTCGCCGCGATGCTCGGCGGCGCGTACCTGCTGCTGCGGCTCATCGCCGTGCTGGGCCGCCGTGTCGCCCTTCGCGTCGACGCGGCCGGGGTCACCCTCGGCCAGGTGCCGCCCTGGCCGTCGTCGCACACCGCTGTGGTGCCGTGGTCCGACATCGAGTCCGTGGTGCTGTGGACGCAGCAGAGCGGTGTGGTCACGACTCCGTACGTCGGCCTACGGAGGCGTCGCGGTCTGCCGCCGCTGCCCGGCTCGGCTCGCTCGCGCGGCCTGCGGTGGTTGGTTCAGACAGCGGTCCCGCACGTGCCGCCGGCCGTTCTGGCCGACAGTCGGCCGGCGACCTTCTGGCGGCTGCACCGCCCCAGTCTCGAGGTGGCGGTCCGCCACTTCGCACCCGCGGTGGACATCGTCGACCTGGGCTGACCTGATCGAGCGGAGAAGCGTGGGGATCGCCTTCCACGTGGTGTCAACCCTGTCGGGGCGCCCGGCAGCATAACGCGCGGGCGGCGTGATCCCACTCGGAAGCGTGACGCTTGATTCGATAGGAATCTGTCAATAGATTGAGGGCGGGCGCCGCCGAGGTCCGGGCAACCGGGCCGTCGGCGACTGACAGGTCCACCCCGAGCCGGGCACGTCGGTCGTACGCATCGACCAGTCGCTGTGGCGCATCGCCGCGCCGCACCCGGCGCGTTGTCGCGCCGCGTCCGCTCCGGACGCGCGCTGCCGCGCCGATTTCCCCAGCTCGATGGCAGAAGGACTTTTCATGACGATTCTCCGCGCCCGCCCCGCCCCGACCCTGGCGGTCGTCGCCGCGCTGGCCGCCGCCGTGACCGCGACCGGAACGGCCCTGCTCGTCGTCCCCGCCGCGGCCGCCCAGGGTTGCCGGGTCGACTACACGCCCAACCAGTGGCCCGGCGGATTCACCGCCAACATCAAGGTCACCCCCGGCGACAGCGCCGTCTCCAGTTGGACCGTCACCTGGAGGTACGCCGGGGACGAGCGCGTCACGAACGGCTGGAACGCCACGGTCAGCCAGTCCGGATCGACGGTGACCGCGCGCAACATGTCGTACAACGGCAGCATCCCGGCCGGCGGTTCCGCCGAGTTCGGCGTGCAGGGCACGTACGGCACCAGTGGCGGCACGCCGACCGGGTTCAGCCTGAACGGCGTGCCGTGCAACGGCACCGGCCCGACCCCGACGACCGGCGTGCCGACCACGCCCCCGCCGACCACCCCTCCGCCGACGACGCCCCCGCCGACCACCCCGCCCCCGACGACGCCCCCGCCGACCACCCCGCCCCCCACCACGCCTCCGCCCACGACGCCTCCGCCCACCACCCCGCCGCCGGCCGGGTGCGCCGGTGCGGTGCTCTGCGACGGCTTCGAGAACCAGACCGGCGCGACGCCGTCGGGCGACTGGACCGTGGTGAACCCGGACTGTTCGGGCGCCGGCACGGCCACCATCGACACGGCCACCACGCACAGCGGCAGCCGGGCCGTCCGGATCAACGGCGCAGCCGGGTACTGCAACCACGTCTTCATCAGGTCCACCAAGAATCTCAGCAGCGTGGGCAGCGTGCGGTACGGCCGGATCTGGGTACGGCACACCACCGCCCAGCCCACCGACCACACCACGATGATGGCGATGGCCGACGCCGCCGACGGCAACCGGGACCTGCGGATGGGCGGCCAGAACGGCGCCCTGCAGTGGAACCGCGCCTCCGACGACGCGACCCTGCCCGAGCAGAGCCCGGCCGGGGTGGCGCAGAGCGTCCCGCTTCCCACCAACCGGTGGGCCTGCCTGGAGTTCATGGTGGACGGCTCGGCCGGGCAGCTGCGTACCTGGCTGGACGGCACGGCCATCGCGGGGCTGACCGCGGACGGAGTACCGACGCACGACATCGACGGTCAGTGGTACAACCGCACCTGGCGTCCGCAGCTCACCGACCTGAAGCTCGGCTGGGAGAGCTACGGCAACGGAGCCGACACCCTCTGGTACGACGACGTCGCGGTCGGGTCCAGCCGGATCGGCTGCTGACCCTGCGAGGTCCGGTAGCTCCGGTCAAGGGTGTGGCCCGCTCGACGTGTCACACCCTTGGCCAGCTCCGACTGCTGCGCCGGTGCTGATCCCGACCGCCCGGCGGATCGGGCCGTCCCACCGGCCGAGGGCGCTGTCACAGCGCACCGATAGCCTGCTGCCATGGCGAGCGCCGAACTGGAAGAGTTGATCGTCGCGGACGCCGACGCGCTGCGCGCATGGTTGTCGGAGAATTACGCCACGTCGCCCGGCGTCTGGCTCGCCCTGACCAGGAAGGGCGGCACGGTCACCACGCTGACCTGGCAGCACGCGGTCGACGAGGCGCTGTGTTTCGGCTGGATCGACGGGCAGGCCCGCAAAGGGGACGAGCAGACCTCCTGGATCCGGTTCACCCCTCGCCGACCCCGTAGTGTCTGGTCCCAACGCAACGTCGAACACGTCGCCCGGCTGGAGGCGCAGGGACGGATGATGCCCACCGGCCGCGCCGCGGTGGAGGCCGCGAAGGCCGACGGGCGGTGGGCTGCCGCGTACGCCCCGGCGTCGGAAGCCGAGGTGCCGGCCGACCTGCTCGCCGCCATCGCCGCCGAACCCGCCGCCCAGGCCATGTTCGACGTGCTCACCAAGACCAACCGGTTCGCGCTCATCTACCGCCTCAACGCCGTCAAACGGGCGGAGACCCGCGAGCGCAAGATCGGCGAGTTCGTCGCCATGCTGGCCCGCCACGAGACCATCTCTCCGCAGAAGGCCAGGCCGCCGAGCGCGCCACCCTCGTGATCACGGCGCTCCGCCGGCCCTGACCCGGCACGTCGTACCTGCCACCGGTCGTCCTCGGGACCGGGTCCGACGGCTACCGGAACGGTCAACTGGCTGTCCACGGCCCCGGGGGCGGCGAAAGGGCCTTCAGTCGGCGCCGTCCACGCGGGTGGCGATGTCGCGCAGGGCGGCGATGTGGGCGCTCAGAGCCGCCCGACCGGCCGTGGAGAGGTTGATCCAGGTCCGCGGGCGCTTGCCCACGTAGCCCTTGCGGACCTCGACGTACCCGCCGTCGCTCAACGTCGAGATCCGCTTCGACAGGGCGGAGTCGCTGAGCTCCACGGCGTCGCGGACGAACGCGAACTCGGGCGGTGGCGCGTGGCCTGGCCGTCACGTCGCTGCGGGAGGTCGCAGTCGGGCGGGAGACGACCGAGCCGGAGGTCGACGCTGTCCACCCTGCGGTCAAGCAGCTCGAAACCGTGACCCGCTGGCGGCGCCCCGCAGCTCAGGCGGAGGAGCGCAGGCGCGAACCCGAGGCGTCGACGGTCTGCCGCGTGCCGTGCACGGTGACGCCGGTCAGCCGGATGCTTCCCAACGCCTCGGGGATGCGCGGATCGGTGGCGAGATGGCCGTTGCTGACGTCGAGCCCGAGCATCGACCGCAGAAGCAGCAGAGGGGCGCCGCTGGCCCAGGCCTGGGGATTGCAAGCGGTGGGGTAGGGCACGGGCCGTCGTCCGAACGATCGGTCGTACCCGGAGAACGCCTCGGGCAGGCGGTAGTCGAAGTGGGCCGCCGCATCGAGCATCGCCATCGCGATGCGGTTGGCCGCATCCCGGTGGCCGTACCGGGCGAGCCCGGCGGCGATGATCGAATTGTCGTGCGGCCACACGGTGCCGAGGTGGTAGCCGATGGGGTTGTACCCCACGTCCTCGGTGGACAGGGTCCGGACACCCCACCCGGAGAACATCGCGTCGGACATCAACTGCCGAGTCACCGCGGCGGCACGATCGGGCGGGACGATTCCGCTCCACAACAGGTGGCCCATGTTCGAGGTCATCGAATCGATGGGCCGCTTGTCGGCGTCGAGGCCGATCGCGTAGTAGCCGCCGCGCGTCGGCAGCCAGTAGTCGCGGTTGAACCGCTCGCGCAGATCGGCGGCCTCGCCACGCAGGCGTCGCGCCAACGGAGGGTCGGCCCACGGTCCGTCGGCGAGTTCCGCGGCGCGAAGCTTGGCGTCGTAGGTGTAGCCCTGGATCTCGCAGGTGGCGACCGGCAGGTCGGGGAGCCTGCCGTCGGCGAACTGCACACCGTCCGGTGAGTCGCGCCAACACTGGTTGCGCATCCCGTCCGGGGAACGTGTGGCGTACTCGACGTAACCGTCGCCGTCCCGGTCTCCGAATTCGTCGATCCACCGCAGAGCGGCGTCGGCGTTGGGCCGCAACTGCCGCACCAACGCGTCGTCGCCCGTCCACCGCCAGTACTCGGAGAGCAGGATGAGCCACAGCTGGGTGGTGTCGGCCGAGCCGAAGCAGGGGCCGTACGGCGCGATGCCGAGCTGCGTCAGCTCCCCGGATCGGAACTCGTGCAGGATCTTCCCGGGCTCCTGGTCGCTGAAGTCGTCGACGGCGTTGCCCTGGTGCGCGGCGAGCGTCACCAGCGCACCCGCGCGACGTCCGGTCCACAGGTGATGCTCTGGTAGGCGGTGACCAGCGTGTCCCGCCCGAAAATGGTCAGGAACCAGGGCATTCCGGCGGCCAGCAGGACGACCTGTTCGCCGTTGATCTCCTTGACGATGCGCATCGACAGCAGGTCGACGGCGGACTTGTGATAGACGTTGCGCAACAGCTCCGAATCCGCGCTGAGGTCCGGCTTGTTGGCCGCCCACCGCGACGCCATGTCGTCGGCGCCGGGGTCGTGTGCCTCACCGAAGGTGCGGCTGGGCGGCCGTGGGGATGGAGTCCGAGCCCAATTGCGGGGGCATGTCGCGATTCGCGCCGCCGTGAGCCTGTTCCTGCTGTTGCGTCGGCCGAAAATTCATGGCACCCGCACCTCCCCCGTTGGCAGGGGCGGCTCCGCCGTGCCCGTTCGCAGTCTAGGACTCGAAAAGATGACCTCGCTGCGATATCGAAGGGCACTGCCGGCGGCGACACGGACGACCGATCGTGCCGGTGGGCGGGACACCGCCCACCGGCACGATGGGCGGCTCACGCCGGCGTGACGCCTGCCCTGCTCCGGCCCACGGTGGTGAGGTGCGCGGGTCGGGCCGGTCCGTCCGCTGTGGCCGGTTCCGTGGCACTCGGCCGGTTGAGCATGTTATCGATAACATGCTATCTTTCGGCGCGGGAGCGAAGGGCACGCTCCCAGTCACCTCAGTCAATCGGCACAGGCAATGCCGAGGGCTCGTCCCTCCCGCCGCCTCGCCGGTCGGTGACCAGTCCGGGCCGCTCCGCCACTGCCAGGCGACCGCAGGCGGTCGTCGGACGACCCTGGTCCGGCTGCATTCCCCCTTGCCCCGTCACGGACAACCCCGGCAGCGACGGTACGGCCCGTACGCACCCGTGTGCGCCATGCCGGCCTCAGGAGCATGCCGGCCCGCACACCGGTGCGAACCGACTCGTTGACGGCGAGGTGCATGTCCTACGGACGATCAACGGCAAGGAGTCGAGCAATGGTCAAACGGAGACAACTCTTCTCGTTCATCGCGGCCGCGGTGGTTCTCGTCGCGGCGACCGGTGGTGCGCTGCGCGGCGGATTCGGCGCCGAGGCGTTGGCTGCCACCAACGGCACCCTCGCGGCGACCGCGGGGTGCGGCAAGGCGCCCACTCTCACCAGCGGGACGCGCACGATTTCCAGCAGCGGCCAGAATCGCAGCTACATCCTCCAGATCCCGGGCAGTTATGACCGGAACCGTCCGTACCGACTGGTCTTCGGCTTCCACTGGCTGAACGGCTCGGCCAACAACGTCGCCTCGGCCGGCTACTACGGGCTGGCGCCGTTGTCGAACAACAGCACGATCTTCGTCGCGCCCCAGGGTATCGACGCCGGTTGGGCCAACACGAACGGTCGGGACCTGACCCTGTTCGACGACATCTCCCGGCAGGTCGAGAACGACCTCTGCGTCGACACGACCCAGCGTTTCGCCCTGGGCTGGAGCTACGGCGGGGCCATGAGCTACGCGGTGGCCTGCGCCCGCCCGACCGTCATCCGGGCGGTCACCGTGCTCTCCGGCGCCAACCTCAGCGGCTGTAACGGCGGTACCCAGCCGGTCGCGTACTTCGGCATCCACGGCATCTACGACAGCGTGCTGAACATCTCCCAGGGCCGGGCGCTGCGCGACACCTTCGTCCGGAACAACGGCTGCACCGCACAGAGCCCGCGCGAGCCCAGCCGAGGCAGCCTCACCCACATCACCACCACCTACTCCGGCTGCCGCGCGGGTTACCCCGTGCAGTGGGCCGCGTTCGACGGCGACCACACCCCGAGCCCGGTCGACGGGTCGTCCAGCCCCAACGACTCCAGGACCTGGACCTCGGCGGAGATCTGGCGATTCTTCACCCAGTTCCAGTCCACCACGCCGCCCACGACCGCCCCGCCGACCACGGCCCCGCCCACCACGCCGCCTCCGACCACGCCCCCGCCGACGACGCCCCCGCCCACCACGCCGCCTCCGACGACGACGCCGCCGACCGGGGAGCCGGGCAGCTGCGCCGCCACCTACCGGGCGGTCAACAGCTGGCCGGGCGGCTTCCAGGGTGAGGTCACCGTCGCCAACAACACCGCCACGTCGATCAGCGGCTGGACCGTACGCCTGACCCTGGCCAGCGGCCAGGCCATCAGCAGCCTCTGGAACGGCACCAACACGGGCACCACCGGCAACGTCACCGTCCGCAACGCCGCGTACAACGGCACCCTGGCGCCGAACGCCTCGACCACCTTCGGGTTCACCGCCACCGGCAACGGCGACACCCCGCCCAGCAACGTCACCTGCACGAGCCCCTGACCGTCCGAGCCCGGGGTCCGGAGCCACCAGCTCCGGGCCCCGGGCCGGGGTTCCACACCGCAGCGACCGCCACGGCGGTGGGCAGCGTCCGCGCCGCGGGCCGTGCGTCCGGTGGTGCGAGCTTCGGCGCCGCGCCTGCCGGACGTCGGGGCGTCGACGCCCGAGGAGGCCGGGACCAGACCATGTGCGGGCGTCGATGTTAGCGCCAACCATCCCAGATCGCCGGATGCGCCTTCCCAGGTCGAGGACCTCGGACGGCATTGTTGCCGTGCATGATCGGCGTCGATCGGTCGCGTCGTGCGCGGGCGCGGGCCGCCGGCTCATCGAAGCGCCAATGTTACGTCTTGACGAACAGCATGTTATCGCTCACAGTCGATGGTCAAGGACGGCGACGGCTACGGCTCACGGGGCGGGCCTGCGACGCCGACCTTGATTCAGGCGTGCGTCCACAGCATGCAGGGGATCTTGTTAGCGCGAACATTCCCGACGCATGCACCCGGTCGCGTGTCGCGGTGCGCCCAGCTTCGGGTGGCCGTTCGGCTCCTGGTGATTGAGGAGGATCATGTCTGCCTTTGGTAGGTCTCCGTCGACGGCACCGCCCTCGCGGCGGCGAGGGTGGTTGGTGCGAGCAGTCGCCGCCGGCGCGGCAGCGGTGGTGGTCGCCGGCGCCGCCGCGATGGCGGTGTCGTCGCCCGCGGCCGCGGCGACGGTCGACACCAGCGCCTGGTACGTGTTGGTGAACCGCAACAGCGGCAAGGCATTGGACGTGTACAACCTGGCCACG
>NZ_JBEXIA010000047.1:0-44370 GCF_040608335.1 Micromonospora sp. NPDC005194
CGGCGAGGTCAAGAAGCCTGAGACGATCAACTACCGCACCCTGAAGCCGGAGAAGGACGGACTCTTCTGCGAGAAGATCTTCGGTCCGCAGCGGGACTGGGAGTGCTACTGCGGTAAGTACAAGCGCGTCCGGTTCAAGGGCATCATCTGTGAGCGCTGCGGCGTCGAGGTGACTCGCTCCAAGGTCCGTCGTGAGCGGATGGGGCACATCGAGCTCGCCGCTCCGGTGACCCACATCTGGTACTTCAAGGGCGTTCCGAGTCGGCTGGGCTACCTGCTGGACCTCGCCCCCAAGGACCTCGAGAAGATCATCTACTTCGCCTCGTACGTCGTGACGAGCGTGGACGCCGAGTCGCGTCACCGTGACCTCTCGACGATCGAGAACGAGATCCTGGCCGAGAAGCGGCAGTCCGAGAACAGCCGCGACTCGGAGATCGAGAAGCGGGCCGCCAAGCTCGAGGCCGACCTGGCCGAGCTGGAGGCCGAGGGTGCCAAGGCGGACGTCCGGCGCAAGGTCAAGGAGGGCGGAGAGCGCGAGATGCGCCAGATCCGCGACCGGGCCCAGCGCGAGATCGACCGCCTGGACGAGGTGCTGGACACCTTCCGCAAGCTGGAGCCGAAGCAGCTGGTCACCGACGAGCTGCTCTACCGCGAGCTGCGCGACCGTTTCGGTGAGTACTTCACCGGTTCGATGGGCGCGGAGGCGATCAAGGCGCTGGTCCAGAACATGGACCTCGACGCCGAGGCCGAGAGCCTGCGGGAGACCATCCGGTCCGGCAAGGGGCAGCGGAAGATCCGGGCGCTCAAGCGGCTCAAGGTCGTGGCGGCGTTTCTGAACACCCGTAACTCGCCGCTCGGCATGGTGCTGGACTGCGTCCCGGTCATCCCGCCGGACCTGCGCCCGATGGTGCAGCTCGACGGTGGCCGCTTCGCGACCTCGGACCTCAACGACCTGTACCGGCGTGTGATCAACCGGAACAACCGCCTCAAGCGGCTGATCGACCTCGGCGCGCCCGAGATCATCGTCAACAACGAGAAGCGGATGCTCCAGGAGGCCGTCGACGCGCTGTTCGACAATGGCCGTCGCGGCCGGCCGGTCACCGGCCCGGGCAACCGCCCGCTCAAGTCGCTGTCCGACATGCTCAAGGGCAAGCAGGGCCGGTTCCGCCAGAACCTGCTGGGCAAGCGCGTCGACTACTCGGGCCGTTCGGTCATCGTGGTCGGCCCGAAGCTCAAGCTGCACCAGTGTGGTCTGCCCAAGCAGATGGCGCTGGAGCTGTTCAAGCCGTTCGTGATGAAGCGGCTGGTGGACCTCAACCACGCGCAGAACATCAAGTCCGCCAAGCGGATGGTCGAGCGTCAGCGCCCGGTCGTGTGGGACGTGCTGGAAGAGGTCATCGGCGAGCACCCGGTGCTGCTCAACCGGGCGCCGACCCTGCACCGTCTGGGCATCCAGGCCTTCGAGCCGCAGCTGGTCGAGGGCAAGGCGATCCAGATCCACCCGCTGGTCTGCACCGCGTTCAACGCCGACTTCGACGGTGACCAGATGGCGGTGCACGTGCCGCTGTCCGCCGAGGCCCAGGCCGAGGCGCGGATCCTGATGCTGTCGTCGAACAACATCCTCAAGCCGGCCGACGGCAAGCCGGTCACCATGCCCACGCAGGACATGGTCATCGGTCTGTACTACCTCACCCACCTCACCCCCGGTGAGAAGGGCGAGGGCCGGGTGTTCAGCTCGGACGCCGAGGCGCAGATGGCCTTCGACAACGGTGAGCTGGGCCTGCAGGCGCCGGTGAAGATCCGCCTGCGTGGCGTGGTCGGCGTCGACAACGGCACCGGCGCCGAGGCGTGGACCGCCCCGGAGGGCTGGGTCGAGGGTGACCCGCTGACCGTGGAGACCACCCTGGGCCGGGTGCTGTTCAACGAGACGCTGCCGCAGGGCTACCGCTTCGTGAACTACGAGATCCGCAAGGGTCAGCTCTCCGCGATCGTCAACGACCTCGCCGAGCGCTTCCCCAAGGTGGCGCTGGCCGCCACCCTGGACGGGCTCAAGGAGGCCGGTTTCCACTGGGCCACCTGGTCCGGCGTGACGATCGGCATGGAGGACGTCATCGCTCCGCCGCGCAAGGCGGAGATCCTGGCGAAGTACGAGAAGGAAGCCGACCGGATCGACAAGCAGTACCAGCGTGGTCTGATGACCGCCGAGGAGCGTCGCGGCGAGCTCATCGAGATCTGGACCAAGGCGACCAACGAGGTCGCCAAGGAGATGGACACCGCGCTGCCGCAGGAGAACCCCCTGTGGGTGATGATCAACTCGGGTGCCCGCGGTAACCTGCTCCAGCTCCGGCAGATCGCGGCGATCCGTGGTCTGGTGGCCAACCCGAAGGGCGAGATCATCCCGCGGCCGATCAAGGCCAGCTACCGGGAGGGTCTGTCCGTGCTGGAGTACTTCATCTCCACGCACGGTGCCCGTAAGGGTCTCGCCGACACCGCGCTGCGGACCGCCGACTCGGGTTACCTGACCCGTCGTCTGGTGGACGTCTCCCAGGACGTGATCATCCGCGAGGAGGACTGCGGCACCGACCGGGCGATCCCGATGCAGATCGGCGAGAAGCTGGACGGCAAGCTCGTCATTCACACCCACGCCGAGACCAGCGTGCACGCCCGGACCCTGGCCGACGACATCAAGGGGCCGGACGGCACCGTGGTGGCCGAGCGCGGTCAGGACATCAACTCCATCGGGGTCGACAAGATCGTCGCCGCTGGCGTGGAGACGGTCCGGGTGCGCAGCGTGCTCACCTGCGAGTCGAAGCTGGGCGTCTGCGCGGCCTGCTACGGCCGTTCGCTGCCGACCGGCAAGTCGGTCGACATCGGTGAGGCTGTCGGCATCATCGCCGCCCAGTCCATCGGCGAGCCGGGTACGCAGCTGACGATGCGTACCTTCCACACCGGTGGTGTCGCGGGTGAGGACATCACCCAGGGTCTGCCGCGTGTTCAGGAAATCTTCGAGGCTCGGGTCCCGAAGGGTAAGGCGCCCATCGCCGACACCCCCGGCCGGATCCGGATCGAGGACGGCGAGCGCTCGCGCAAGATCATCGTGGTGCCGGACGACGGCAGCGAAGAGATCGTCTACGACAAGATCTCGAAGCGCGTCAAGCTCCGGACCCACGACGGCGGTCACGTCGCGGTCGGCGAGAAGCTGACCGAGGGCACCATCGACCCGCACGAGCTTCTGCGGATCATGGGTCCGCGGGCGGTCCAGGTCCACCTGACCAGTGAGGTCCAGGAGGTCTACCGCTCGCAGGGTGTGCTCATCCACGACAAGCACATCGAGATCATCATCCGCCAGATGCTCAAGCGGGTGACGGTCATCGACTCCGGCTCGACCGAGTTCCTGCCGGGTGTGCTGGTCGACCGGGCGCTGTTCGAGTCGGAGAACCGCCGGCTCGTGTCGGAGGGTGGCGAGCCCGCCGCCGGCCGTCCGGTGCTGATGGGTATCACCAAGGCCTCGCTGGCCACCGACTCCTGGCTCTCCGCGGCCTCCTTCCAGGAGACCACCCGGGTGCTGACCGACGCTGCGATCAACTCGCGCAGCGACTCGCTGGTCGGCCTCAAGGAGAACGTGATCATCGGTAAGCTCATCCCGGCCGGTACGGGCATCAGCAAGTACCGCAACGTCCGGGTCGAGCCGACCGAGGAGGCCAAGGCCAAGGTCTACTCGATGACCGGCTACCCGGAGACCGACTACGGGTTCGGGCCGGCCAGCGGGCAGGCTGTGCCGCTGGACGACTTCGACTTCGGGTCGTACCGCTAAGCACCGACACCGACGAGGCCCCCGGCACCTGCCGGGGGCCTCGTCGTGTCCGGACCGACCCGGCCGTCGACCGGGTTGGGCATGATGGAGGCATGACGACCGCACCCGGACAGGTGTCCGTCGCGTCCCAGGGCCTGCGCCACCCGCTGGATCCGGACCCGGCCCGTGCCACGAAGGCGCGGGCGGTCTTCGCGCTGGGGCTGCTCGGCATGTTGACCGGGCTCTTCATCGGCGGGGTGGTGCCGGCGACGGTGGCGCTGCAACTGGCCCGGCAGGCCCGCCGGGAGGCGTACGCCTCGGGGGGTTTCCTGACCGGCGGCGTCTGGCTGCGGCGGGGGGAGCGGTTGGCCTGGACCGGCCTGGCGCTGGTCGCGGTCACCGTGGTCGTCGCCGTGGTGATCGGGGTGGTCCGGCTGGCTGACACGCCGTTCGGCCACGACTACCCGGCGAACATGGACTGACCGTTTCACCGGCCACGCCCAGCGCGGACGGCGCAGCTTCCGGCGGTAGCCTGGCCGGTGTCCGCCGCGCGGCGACGGCGGCCCTGTCGACAGGAGGACCTCGTGACGGAACCGGCGCGGCCCCCGGCGGACGAGCCGGCGGGGCATCCTGACGCGCCGGCCGCGAGCCCGGCCCCCTCCGGACCGGACGACCGGGCCCAACCCGATCCGGACGGGCAGCCCGCCCCACCCGCCGACGTCCCCGATCCGGGTACGCCGCCGTCGGGTTGGGGCGCGCCGCCCCCGCCCGGATGGGGTCCGCCCACGGCCGAGTGGGGCGGGGTCTATCCGCCCGGACACGGCCAGCCCCATCCCGCTTCCGGGGCGCCGCTGCCGCACGCCTGGGGTCAGCCGCCGTCGGGCCCGGGTGCGCCGACGGGCTGGGGTCAGCCGTCGGGGCCTGCCGCGCCGTCGGGCTGGGGTCAGCCGTTGTCCGGGACTGGTGCGCCCGGGGGTTGGGGGCACCCGCCGGCGGGGGTTGGTGTGCCGCCCGGCTGGGGTCAGCCGCCATCGGGGCCCGGCGCGCCAGCGGGTTGGGGCCAGCCGGCGCAGGGCCAGCCGCCCGGGTGGGGCGTGGCTCCCGCCCGACCGGTGCCGCCGCCCACCGACGACCAGCGGCGGCCGCCGAAGCGGGTGGAGGCGGTGCCCGGCACGCCGTTCGGCGTGGTGTACCTGGACGTGCCGCCGGTCACCTCCGGACTGGCGACCGGGGCGCTGGTGGCGGGCATCGCGTCGATCCTGGTCTCGCTCCTGGTGATCTGCTTCGGGGTGGCCTTCGCAGACGACGGCGGCGTCTGGGCCTCCGGCGCCTTCACCGTGCTGGGGGTGCTGGCGGGGGTGGCGGCGATCGTCACCGGTCTGCTCGGTCGGCGGCAGATCGGCCGACCGGCCGCGCCGTCGGCGGTACGGTTCACCGGGCGAGGGCTGGCGGTGGCGGGCATCAGCTGCGGCGCGGCGGGTGCGGTGCTCAGCCTGCTGGGTCTGGGTCTGGCGTTGCTGATCACCCTGACGTGAGGCCGTGCGCCGGGTCTGCGGTGCCTGCCCGGGGGCGACGGGTGGTCCGGCGGGGAAGCCGGTACACTTGTGTCCGTAGGTGCCCATCGCGGGCGACGAGGCGGGACGAGATCCGGCCGGCGAGTGTGAGACGGTCGCCGACCCATTCCGTTTTGACCTGGGCGGCTGTGGTAGGTACTCTTTCCCCTTGTGCCCGGGCGTGCCCGGGCAACTCGTGCGTGCGCTGGATCCGGAGTCCGGACGGCGGCACGACAAGCCAGAGATCCGGGGCGGGGCGATCCGCGTGCCGGTGACAGAAAACCCGGTACGCCTGCGAAAGCGTCCGCACCGGGACCGTGAGCTGGGCGACACGCCCGACCGCGGGTGCCGGGGCCTCCGCAAGGTGGCCCTGGTCGGAATGTAGGAGAGCCGGTCATCAGGCCGGCTAACGAGCAGACGGCGCGGCCGCGTACAGCGGCCGAAGGGAGCGGAGAAACCCGGTGCCCACCATCCAGCAGCTGGTCCGAAAGGGCCGTCAGGCCAAGACGACCAAGACCAAGACCCCGGCGCTCAAGGGGTCCCCCCAGCGGCGCGGCGTGTGCACCCGCGTGTACACCACCACCCCGAAGAAGCCGAACTCGGCGCTGCGCAAGGTCGCTCGTGTGAAGCTCAGCAGCCAGATCGAGGTGACCGCCTACATCCCGGGCGTCGGTCACAACCTGCAGGAGCACTCGATCGTGCTCGTTCGCGGCGGCCGGGTGAAGGACCTCCCCGGCGTGCGTTACAAGATCGTCCGCGGCTCGCTGGACACCCAGGGTGTCCGCAACCGCAAGCAGGCGCGCAGCCGTTACGGCGCGAAGAAGGAGAAGAGCTGACATGCCGCGTAAGGGACCCGCTCCGCGGCGGCCACTGGTCGCTGACCCGGTGTACAACTCGCCGCTGGTCACCCAGCTGGTGAACAAGATCCTGCTGCGCGGCAAGCGTCAGCTCGCCGAGTCGATCGTGTACGCGGCCCTCGAGGGCTGCCGCGAGAAGTCCGGCACCGACCCGGTCGTCACCCTCAAGCGGGCGATGGACAACGTCAAGCCGACCCTCGAGGTGCGCAGCCGTCGTGTCGGTGGCGCCACCTACCAGGTTCCGGTCGAGGTCCGCCCCACCCGGGCGACCACCCTGGGCCTGCGCTGGCTGGTCACCTACTCCCGCGCCCGGCGCGAGAAGACCATGGTCGAGCGGCTGATGAACGAGCTGCTGGACGCGAGCAACGGCCTCGGTGCCGCCGTCAAGCGGCGCGAGGACACGCACAAGATGGCCGAGTCGAACAAGGCCTTCGCGCACTACCGCTGGTAACACCCTGGTTCCGGCGCCTCCGGGCGCCGGAACCGCCACCAGTTGAGTCGAGACGACGATAAGTAGGGATTGAAGTGGCCGCCGCAGACGCGCTCGCCAAGGTACGCAACATCGGCATCATGGCGCACATCGATGCCGGTAAGACCACGACCACCGAGCGAATCCTGTTCTACACCGGCATCACGTACAAGATCGGTGAGGTCCACGAGGGCGCTGCCGTCATGGACTGGATGGAGCAGGAGCAGGAGCGTGGTATCACCATCACCTCCGCTGCTACCAAGTGTGAGTGGAAGGGCCACACGATCCAGATCATCGACACGCCTGGTCACGTCGACTTCACGGTCGAGGTCGAGCGGTCGCTGCGTGTCCTGGATGGTGCGGTCGCGGTTTACGACGGTGTCGCCGGCGTGGAGCCGCAGACGGAGAACGTCTGGCGGCAGGCCGACAAGTACAACGTCCCGCGCATGTGCTTCGTCAACAAGCTCGACCGGACCGGCGCCGACTTCTTCCGCTGCGTGCAGATGATGATCGACCGGCTGAACGCCACCCCGCTGGTGCTCCAGATCCCGATCGGGCTCGAGGGCGACCACATCGGTGTCGTCGACCTGATCGGCATGCGCGCCCTCACCTGGCGTGGGGAGACTCAGAAGGGTGAGGACTACGCGGTTGAGGAGATCCCGGCCGACCTGGCCGACTCCGCTGCCGAGTGGCGCGAGAAGCTGATGGAGACCCTCGCCGACGTCGACGACTCGGTGATGGAGAAGTACCTGGAGGGCGAAGAGGTCTCCGTCGAGGAGATCAAGGCCGCCATCCGGCGTGCCACCATCGCCGGCAAGGCCAACCCGGTGCTCTGCGGCTCGGCGTTCAAGAACAAGGGCGTCCAGCCCATGCTCGACGCCGTGGTCGACTTCCTGCCGTCGCCGCTGGACGTTCCGGCGATCGAGGGTACGGCCACCGACGGCGAGACCCCGCTGCTGCGTAAGCCGTCCAACTCGGAGCCCTTCTCCGGCCTGGCCTTCAAGATCCAGACGGACAAGCACCTGGGCAAGCTCACCTACGTGCGGGTCTACTCCGGCACGCTCGATTCCGGTTCCCAGGTGGTCAACTCCACCAAGGACCGCAAGGAGCGCATCGGCAAGATCTACCAGATGCACGCCAACAAGCGGGAAGAGCGTCCGTCGGCGCAGGCCGGCGACATCATCGCCGTGCAGGGTCTCAAGCAGACCACCACCGGCGACACGCTCTCCGACCCGGCGAACCCGGTCATCCTGGAGTCGATGACCTTCCCGGAGCCGGTCATCTCGGTGGCGATCGAGCCGAAGACCAAGTCCGACCAGGAGAAGCTGGGCACCGCCATCCAGCGCCTGGCCGAGGAGGACCCGACCTTCCGCGTCCAGCTGGACGAGGAGACCGGTCAGACGGTCATCTCCGGCATGGGTGAGCTGCACCTGGACATCCTGGTCGACCGGATGCGCCGCGAGTTCAACGTCGAGGCCAACGTCGGCAAGCCGCAGGTGGCGTACCGCGAGACCATCCGCCGCAAGGTGGACAAGGTCGAGTACACCCACAAGAAGCAGACCGGTGGTTCCGGCCAGTACGCCCGCGTCATCGTGAGCGTCGAGCCGCTTCCGCTGGACAACGACTCGCCGACCTACGAGTTCGCCAACGCCGTCAGCGGCGGCCGCATCCCCCGGGAGTTCATCCCCTCGGTGGACGCCGGTGCGCAGGACGCGCTGCAGTACGGCATCCTGGCGGGCTTCCCGCTGGTCGGCGTGAAGCTGACCCTGCTGGACGGCCAGTACCACGAGGTCGACTCGTCGGAAATGGCATTCAAGATCGCCGGCTCGATGGTGATGAAGGACGCGGCCCGCAAGGCCGACCCCGCACTGCTCGAGCCGATGATGGCCGTTGAGGTCACCACTCCTGAGGAGAACATGGGTGACGTCATCGGCGACCTCAACTCCCGCCGCGGCATCATCCAGGCGATGGAGGAGCGCAGCGGCGCCCGCATCGTGAGGGCTCTGGTGCCGTTGTCGGAGATGTTCGGCTACGTCGGCGACCTGCGGTCGAAGACCCAGGGCCGGGCTAGCTACAGCATGCAGTTCGACTCCTACGCCGAGGTTCCGCAGAGCGTCGCGAAGGAGATCATCGCGAAGGCAACGGGCGAGTAACTTCCCCGAGCAGGTGATTCGTGGTCGGTCGCGGGTGGTTTCACCCGCCCGCGGCCACCACGATCGGATCGCGTGAGACCGGGCCTGTAGGCTTCATCGCCGCAGAACCCACAAAAGCTCTCCGGCCGCCAGGCCGGAAAGGCTGTCGACAGAGTCCTAAGCGCCGACCGGCGCGCCGGGCGTACGAACCAAGAAGTCCACAGGAGGACACCAGTGGCGAAGGCTAAGTTCGAGCGGACTAAGCCGCACGTCAACATCGGCACCATTGGTCACATCGACCACGGTAAGACGACGCTGACGGCGGCCATCACCAAGGTCCTGCACGACCAGTTCCCGGACCTGAACCCGTACACGCCGTTCGACGAGATCGACAAGGCGCCGGAGGAGAAGGCCCGCGGCATCACGATCTCGATCGCGCACGTCGAGTACCAGACCGAGGCGCGGCACTACGCGCACGTCGACTGCCCCGGCCACGCGGACTACATCAAGAACATGATCACCGGTGCCGCGCAGATGGACGGCGCGATCCTGGTGGTCGCGGCGACCGACGGCCCGATGCCGCAGACCCGTGAGCACGTGCTGCTCGCGCGTCAGGTTGGCGTGCCGTACATCGTCGTGGCGCTCAACAAGAGCGACATGGTCGACGACGAGGAGCTCCTGGAGCTCGTCGAGCTCGAGGTCCGTGAGCTGCTCTCCTCGCAGGAGTACCCGGGTGACGACCTGCCGGTCGTCCGGGTTTCGGCGCTGAAGGCCCTCGAGGGTGACCCCGAGTGGACCGGCAAGCTCCTGGACCTGATGACCGCGGTCGACACCGCGATCCCGCAGCCGGAGCGTGAGACCGAGCGGCCGTTCCTCATGCCGATCGAGGACGTCTTCACGATCACCGGTCGTGGCACCGTCGTCACGGGTCGCGCCGAGCGCGGCATCCTCAAGCCGAACGAGGAGGTGGAGATCGTCGGTATCCGCGAGAAGTCGCAGAAGACGGTCTGCACCGGCATCGAGATGTTCCGCAAGCTGCTCGACGAGGCCCGCGCGGGCGAGAACGTCGGTCTGCTGCTGCGTGGCATCAAGCGCGAGGACGTCGAGCGCGGCATGGTGGTCGTCAAGCCGGGCACCACGACCCCGCACACGGAGTTCGAGGCGACGGTCTACATCCTCTCCAAGGAGGAGGGCGGCCGGCACACCCCGTTCTTCCAGAACTACCGTCCGCAGTTCTACTTCCGGACCACGGACGTCACCGGTGTCGTCACCCTCCCCGAGGGCACCGAGATGGTCATGCCGGGCGACAACACCACCATGTCGGTGAAGCTGATCCAGCCCATCGCCATGGAGGAGAACCTCAAGTTCGCGATCCGCGAGGGTGGCCGCACCGTCGGCGCCGGGTTCGTCACCAAGATCATCAAGTGAGCTAGGTAACCCCGATTAGACCCGCCGCCGGTCGTGCGGCATACTAGTCAGGTTGCGTAACGACAGTTCGTCGCCTGTGTTCGGCTTTCGCTGAACCTCCGGGTGGCGAGACAGTCGAGCGTGGGGTGGTTGGCGGCCCAGTCGCCAACCACCCTCGCACGGCGTTCAGGTCGCGGTAATGCGATCGGCGCCTTGACCCACCGCGCGGTCAGCACCACTCCGGAACCACGGGGCGGAGCCCGGCCCGAGGGCGCGACACGCCCGACCGCGGGGGTCGGCGAAGTGGGCCTGTGCCAGCCGGTACAGGCGCCCGCAACACAGCGGCATCGAGAGAAGGAACAGAAGCCACCATGGCGGGACAGAAGATCCGCATCCGGCTCAAGGCCTATGACCACGAGGTCGTCGACTCCTCGGCTCGGAAGATCGTCGAGACGGTGACGCGCACCGGGGCGCAGGTCGCGGGCCCGGTGCCGCTGCCCACGGAGATCAACCGTTTCTGCGTTATCCGCTCGCCGCACAAGTACAAGGACTCGCGCGAGCACTTCGAGATGCGCACGCACAAGCGGCTGATCGACATCATCGACCCGACCCCGAAGACGGTCGACTCGCTCATGCGCCTCGACCTGCCGGCTGGCGTCGACATCGAGATCAAGCTGTAGGGACCGGACAAATGGACAGGCAAGTCAAGGGGATCCTGGGCGCCAAGCTCGGCATGACCCAGGTCTGGGACAACAACAAGGTTGTTCCCGTGACCGTGGTCGAGGCCGGCCCGTGCGTCATCAGCCAGGTTCGTAGCGCCGAGAAGGACGGTTACTCCGCGGTCCAGCTGGCGTACGGCACGATCGACCCGCGCAAGGTCAAGAAGCCGATCAGCGGGCACTACGCGAAGGCGGACGTGGCGCCGCGCCGGCACATCGTCGAGCTGCGCACCACGGACGCCGGGGAATACTCGCTGGGCCAGGAGGTCACGGTCGAGGAGTTCCCGGCAGGCGTCACGATCGACGTCACCGGCAAGACCAAGGGCAAGGGCTACGCCGGCCCGATGAAGCGGCACGGCTTCCACGGCCTGGGTGCCGGTCACGGCGTCGAGCGCAAGCACCGCTCGCCGGGCTCCATCGGCGCCTGCGCCACTCCGGGTCGTGTCTTCAAGGGCACCCGGATGGCCGGCCGCATGGGTGGCGTGCGCTACACCGTGCAGAACCTCACCGTCCAGGCGGTCGACACCGAGAACAACCTGCTGCTCGTCCGGGGTGCCATTCCTGGTCCCAAGGGCGCGCTGGTTCTGGTCCGTACCGCGGCCAAGAGCAAGGTGAAGAAGGGCGGTGCGGCCAAGTGACCACCGTTGACGTGCGCACCGTCGAAGGCAGCACCAGCGGCTCCGTCGAGCTGCCGGCTGACATCTTCGACGTGCAGGCCAACGTCGCGCTGATGCACCAGGTCGTGGTGGCCCAGCTCGCGGCGGCCCGACAGGGCACGCACAAGACCAAGACCCGCGGCGAGGTCGCCGGTGGCGGCAAGAAGCCGTACAAGCAGAAGGGCACCGGTCGCGCCCGGCAGGGCTCGATCCGCGCGCCGCAGTTCGCCGGCGGTGGCGTGGTGCACGGTCCCGTGCCGCGCGACTACAGCCAGCGGACCCCGAAGAAGATGAAGGCCGCCGCACTCCGCGGTGCCCTCTCGGACCGGGCCCGCGCCGGGCAGGTGCACGTCGTCGAGGCGTTCGTCTCGGGCGAGAAGCCGTCGACCAAGGCCGCACTGGCCACGTTGACCACGCTCACCGAGGCCCGTCGGGTTCTCGTCGTGCTGAGCAGCACCGACGAGCTGAACTGGGTGTCGCTGCGCAACGAGCCGCGGGTGCACCTGATCGAGTCCGGCCAGCTGAACACGTACGACGTGCTGGTGGCCGACGACGTGGTCTTCACCAAGGACGCCCTGGACGAGTTCCTGGGCGTGCCCGCCGAGACCACCGAGGAGGGTGGCAAGTGAGCACGATCGCCGACCCGCGCGACATCATTGTGGCGCCGGTCGTCTCGGAGAAGAGCTACAGCGAGCTGAACCGGAACTGGTACACCTTCCTGGTGCACCCGGACGCGAACAAGACCGAGATCAAGATCGCTATCCAGCAGATCTTCGACGTCCGCGTCCTGACGGTCAACACGCTCAACCGCCAGGGCAAGCGCAAGCGCACCAAGACCGGCTTCGGTCAGCGCAAGGCGACCAAGCGGGCGATCGTGAAGCTGGCTGACGGTGACCGTATCGAGGCCTTCGGCGGCCCGGTCAGCTGAGGGGTGTAGACAATGGCTATCCGTAAGTACAAGCCGACGACGCCGGGCCGACGTGGCTCCAGCGTCGCCGACTTCGCCGAGATCACCCGGTCCACGCCGGAGAAGTCGCTGCTGGCTCCGCTGCCGAAGAAGGGCGGGCGTAACGCCCACGGCCGGATCACCACGCGGCACCACGGTGGCGGTCACAAGCGCCAGTACCGTCTGATCGACTTCAAGCGGGTCGACAAGGACGGCGTGCCGGCGAAGGTCGCTCACATCGAGTACGACCCGAACCGCACGGCGCGCATCGCGCTGCTGCACTACGCCGACGGCGAGAAGCGGTACATCATCGCGCCGAAGGACATGAAGCAGGGCGACCGCGTCGAGTCCGGTCCGGGCGCCGACATCAAGCCGGGTAACAACCTGCCGCTGCGCAACATCCCGGTCGGTACCACGATCCACAACGTGGAGCTGCGTCCGGGCGGCGGGGCCAAGCTGGCCCGTTCCGCCGGCGTCGGCATCCAGCTGCTCGGCCGTGAGGGCGCGTACGCGACCCTGCGTATGCCGTCCGGCGAGATCCGGCGGGTGGACGTGCGCTGCCGCGCGAGCGTCGGCGAGATCGGCAACGCCGACCAGTCGAACATCAACTGGGGTAAGGCCGGCCGTATGCGGTGGAAGGGCAAGCGCCCGACCGTCCGTGGTGTCGCCATGAACCCGGTCGACCACCCGCACGGTGGTGGTGAGGGTAAGACCTCCGGTGGTCGCCACCCGGTCAACCCGCAGGGTAAGCCCGAGGGCCGCACCCGCCGTAAGGGCCAGCCGAGCGACAAGCTGATCGTCCGCCGCCGCTACGCCACGCGTAAGCGCGGCTGAGGGAGATAAGACATGCCTCGCAGCCTCAAGAAGGGCCCGTTCGTAGACGACCACCTGCTCAAGAAGGTGGAAGTGCAGAACGACAAGGGCTCGAAGAACGTGATCAAGACCTGGTCGCGGCGCTCGACGATCATCCCGGAGATGCTCGGGCACACGATCGCGGTGCACGACGGACGCAAGCACGTCCCGGTGTTCGTGACCGAGGCGATGGTCGGGCACAAGCTCGGCGAGTTCGCGCTGACCCGCACGTTCAAGGGTCACGAGAAGGACGACCGGAAGAGCCGTCGGCGCTGACGCCGCGGGCATACGGATAGAGGGAACAAGGGGTTACAGCGATGCCAGGAAAGGGCGACGCTCCGGTGCTTCCGGGCGCGCGGGCGGTTGCGCGGCACGTGCGCATCTCGCCGATGAAGGCGCGCCGGGTGGTCAACCTCGTCCGCGGCCTGCCCGCGAAGGAGGCGCTCACGGTGCTGCAGTTCGCGCCGCAGGCTGCGAGCGAGCAGGTGTACAAGGTGCTCGCTAGCGCGATCGCCAACGCGGAGAACAACGAGCGGCTGGACCCCGACGCGCTGCTCGTCAGCGAGGCGTTCGTGGACGAGGGCCCGACGATGAAGCGGTTCCAGCCGCGGGCACAGGGTCGGGCGTACCGGATCCGCAAGCGCACCTGCCACATCACCGTGGCGGTCGAGGCGGTCGCGCCGGCAGCGCCGAGGAAGGCCGCGGCGAAGAAGGCCGCCCCGGCCACGGAGGCCGCACCGGCCGAAGCGCAGAGCAAGACGGAGGACGCCGAGTAATGGGTCAGAAGGTTCACCCCACTGGGTTCCGGCTCGGCATCTCGACCGACTGGAAGTCCCGTTGGTTCGCGGACAAGCTCTACAAGGACTACATCGGCGAGGATGTCAAGATCCGCCGCATGATGTCCAAGGGCCTCGAGCGTGCCGGGATCTCCAAGGTCGACATCGAGCGCACCCGCGACCGCGTCCGCGTCGACATCCACACCGCCCGGCCGGGCATCGTCATCGGCCGTAAGGGTGCGGAGGCCGACCGGATCCGCGGCGAGCTCGAGAAGCTCACCGGCAAGCAGGTCCAGCTGAACATCATCGAGGTGAAGAACCCCGAGTCGGACGCTCAGCTCGTCGCGCAGGGCGTGGCCGAGCAGCTGTCCAGCCGGGTCAGCTTCCGTCGGGCGATGCGCAAGGCCATGCAGTCGGCCATGAAGAACCCGGTCTGCAAGGGCATCCGGGTTCAGGTCTCGGGTCGCCTTGGCGGCGCCGAGATGAGCCGGACCGAGTTCTACCGCGAGGGCCGGGTTCCGCTGCACACGCTGCGGGCCAACATCGAGTACGGCTTCTTCGAGGCCCGTACCACCTTCGGCCGGATCGGCGTGAAGGTCTGGATCTACAAGGGCGACGCGGTTCCGGGCCGGGAGGCTCCGGCCGAGGCCGGTCCGTCGCGCCCGCGTCGTGGTGAGCGCGGCGACCGTCCCGAGCGTCCGCGCCGTGGCCGGTCCGGTTCGTCCGGCACGACCGCTGGTGGCACCGAGGCCGGCCGGGCTGCTGCGACCACCATCGCGCAGCAGGCCGAGACGCCGAGTGGCGAGCCGGTCGACAGCGCTGCTGTCGCCGCGGCGGCTGCTCCGGCAGAAACGCAGCAGGAGGGCTGACAGATGCTGATGCCGCGCAAGCCCCCGAAGGGCTTCCGCAAGCCGCACCACCCGGACCGCAGTGGCGCGTCCAAGGGTGGTAACCGGGTGGTGTTCGGCGAGTTCGGGATCCAGGCTCTCGAGCCGGCGTACGTGACCAACCGCCAGATCGAGTCGGCGCGTATCGCGATGACCCGTCACATCAAGCGTGGCGGCAAGGTCTGGATCACGATCTTCCCGGACCAGGCCCTCACCAAGAAGCCTGCCGAGACCCGGATGGGTTCCGGTAAGGGTTCGCCCGAGTGGTGGGTCGCCAACGTCAAGCCGGGGCGGGTTCTCTTCGAGATGTCCTTCCCCAACGAGCAGATCGCGCGAGAGGCCATGCGTCGCGCGATCCACAAGCTCCCGATGAAGTGCCGCATTGTTACGCGCGAAGTGGGTGAATCCTGATGGCAGCGGGCGTTAAGGCGACCGAGCTGCGTGAGCTCTCCGAGGAGGAGCTGGTCACGAAGCTGCGGGAGGCCAAGGCGGAGCTGTTCAACCTCCGCGTGCAGGCCGCAACCGGGCAGCTGGACAACAACCGGCGGCTGCAGGTCATCCGTCGGGAGATCGCCCGGATCTACACGATCATGCGCGAGCGCGAGCTGGGGCTCTCGGCCGCGCCGACTGAGGTGACTGCATCATGACCGAGAACACCACCACTGACGCCACCCGCGCGCGCCGCAAGGTCCGCGAGGGCCTGGTGGTCAGCGACAAGATGGACAAGACCGTCGTGGTCGAGGTCGAGGACCGGGTTCGGCACGCGCTGTACGGCAAGATCATGCGCCGTACGCGCAAGCTGAAGGTGCACGACGAGCAGAACGCCGCCGGCATCGGCGACCGGGTCCTGATCATGGAGACCCGGCCGCTGAGCGCCACCAAGCGTTGGCGGATCGTGGAGATCCAGGAAAAGGCCAAGTAGCGAAGGCTCGATCTCGCCCGGCGTTGCGTCGGGCGTAGGTTCCGCCAGGCTCCGGCCGGCCGCTACGGCGGCCGGAGAACCGGCAGACATAGGAGATAGACGTGATTCAGCAGGAGTCGCGACTGCGCGTCGCCGACAACACGGGTGCTCGGGAGATCCTGTGCATCCGGGTTCTCGGTGGCTCCGGTCGGCGCTACGCGAGCATCGGCGACGTCATCGTGGCCACGGTCAAGGACGCGATCCCGGGTGCCGGTGTGAAGAAGGGCGACGTCGTCAAGGCGGTCGTCGTTCGCACGGCCAAGGAGAAGCGGCGGCCGGACGGCTCGTACATCCGCTTCGACGAGAACGCCGCCGTCATCATCAAGGACGGTGGGGACCCGCGCGGTACCCGCATCTTCGGCCCGGTGGGCCGGGAGCTGCGGGACAAGCGGTTCATGAAGATTATTTCCCTCGCGCCGGAGGTGTTGTGACCGTGAAGGTCAAGAAGGGCGACACGGTCGTCGTCATCGCCGGCAAGGACAAGGGTGCCAAGGGCAAGGTCATCGCGGCCTACCCGCGGCAGGACAAGGTCCTGGTCGAGGGCGTGAACCGGGTCAAGAAGCACACCCGCATCAGCACCACCCAGCGTGGCGCCAAGACCGGCGGCATCGTCACCCAGGAGGCCCCGATCCACGTCTCGAACGTGCAGGTCCTGGACTCCGACGGCAAGCCGACCCGCGTCGGTTACCGGATCGACGACAACGGCCAGAAGGTCCGCATCGCGCGTAGCACCGGTAAGGACCTGTGATGACCACGGCTACCGAAAAGACCATGCCGCGCCTCAAGGAGCGGTACCGCAACGAGATCGTGGCCCAGCTGCGTGAGCAGAACAGCTACGGCAACCCCATGCAGGTGCCGCGGCTGGTCAAGATCGTCGTCAACATGGGTGTCGGCGAGGCTGCTCGCGACGCCAAGCTGATCGACGGCGCGGTCCGCGACCTCGCCACGATCACCGGCCAGAAGCCGCAGGTGCGGCGGGCGACCAAGTCCATCGCGCAGTTCAAGCTCCGCGAGGGCATGCCGATCGGCGCGAAGGTGACCCTTCGTGGCGACCGGATGTGGGAGTTCCTGGACCGGCTGCTGTCCATTTCGCTGCCGCGTATCCGCGACTTCCGCGGTCTGGACGGGCGCAAGCTGGACGGGCACGGCAACTACACGTTCGGTCTGACCGAGCAGTCCGTGTTCCACGAGATCGACCAGGACCGGATCGATCGGCAGCGGGGTATGGACATCACGGTGGTCACGACCGCCACGACTGACGACGAGGGTCGGGCGCTGCTCAAGCTCCTGGGCTTCCCGTTCAAGGAGAACTGAGATGGCCAAGAAGGCGCTGATCATCAAGGCGGCCGCGAAGCCGAAGTTCTCGGTTCGCGCGTACACCCGCTGCCAGCGGTGCGGGCGTCCGAAGGCGGTCTACCGCAAGTTCGGGCTCTGCCGGGTCTGCATCCGGGAGATGGCCCACCGCGGTGAGCTGCCGGGTGTGTCCAAGGCTTCCTGGTAAGGGCGACCGCGTCCCGGCTGTCAGCCGGGAACTCCTGCACCGATTAGGTATTGCTCTTCGCCGTAGGCCCGGGGCTGATGCCCCGGGAACCCCGGCGAGAAAGGCTGACGAAATCCATGACGATGACCGACCCGATCGCAGACATGCTCACGCGTCTGCGTAACGCCAACCAGGCGTACCACGATCAGGTGAAGATGCCCTACTCCAAGATCAAGGCGAACATCGCCGAGGTCCTGAAGGCCGAGGGTTACATCGCCACCTGGTCGGTCGAGGAGCCCGAGGAGGGCGCCGTCGGCAAGCGACTGGTCGTCGAGCTGAAGTACGGCCAGAACCGGGAGCGGAGCCTGGCCGGCATCAAGCGCGTGTCCAAGCCCGGTCTCCGGGTGTACGCCAAGTCGGACGGGCTCCCGCGGGTGCTCGGTGGGCTGGGCGTGGCGATCATTTCGACGTCCCAGGGGCTGCTGACCGACCGGCAGGCCCGCAAGCGGAGTGTTGGCGGGGAAGTCCTCGCCTTCGTCTGGTAACGGGAGACTGGTAGAAATGTCGCGAATTGGACGTAAGTCGATCCCGGTACCAGCCGGCGTCGACATCACGATCGACGGGCAGACCGTCAAGGTCAAGGGCCCGAAGGGCGAGCTCCAGCACACGATCGCCGACCCGATCACGATCGAGCGTGCGGAGGACGGGCAGCTGAACGTCAACCGCCCGAACGACGAGCGCAAGGCCAAGGAGCTGCACGGCCTGAGCCGTACCCTGGTCGCCAACATGATCGTCGGCGTGACCGAGGGCTACCGCAAGAGCCTGGAGATCGCCGGCACCGGTTACCGGGTCACCGCCAAGGGTTCGGACCTCGAGTTCGCGCTCGGGTTCTCGCACCCGGTGGTCGTTCCCGCGCCGGCGGGCATCACCTTCACGGTGGAGCGGCCGACCCTGTTCCACGTGGCCGGCATCGACAAGCAGCAGGTCGGTGAGGTCGCCGCCAACATCCGGAAGATCCGTCCGCCGGAGCCCTACAAGGGCAAGGGCGTGAAGTACCAGGGCGAGGTCATCCGCCGCAAGGCCGGCAAGGCAGGTAAGAAGTAATGGGCGAGGTCATCCGCCCCAGCAACGCGAAGGCTGGAAAGGCAGGTAAGAAGTGAGCGCCACGCTGCTCAAGCGCCGCCGCGGCGTCGCCGCCAAGCGCGCCGTTGGGCGTGCGCGTCGGCACTTCCGCGTCCGCAAGAACGTCAGCGGTACGGCCGAGCGTCCGCGCCTGGTCGTCACCCGTTCGCTGCGGCACATGGTTGCCCAGATCGTCGACGACACCAAGGGCCACACCCTGGCGTCGGCGTCGACCCTGGACTCCTCGCTGCGCGGTGCGGAGGGCGACAAGAGCGCCCTCGCCGGCAAGGTGGGCGCCCTGCTCGCCGAGCGGGCCAAGGCCGCCGGCGTCTCCAAGGTCGTCTTCGACCGCGGTGGCAACCGGTACGCGGGGCGAGTCGCCGCGCTTGCCGACGCCGCCCGCGAAGCCGGGCTCGAGTTCTAACAACCCCGTCACGAGAGATAAGGAAGGCTGCTGATGCCAGGTCAACAGCGCCGTGGCGGCGGGTCCGGTGGCAACGAGGGTGGTCGCCGCGACAACCGCCGTGAGGGCGGCCGCGGAAACGCGCCCGTCGAGAAGACCCCGCACCTTGAGCGGGTCGTCGCGATCAACCGCGTCGCCAAGGTCGTGAAGGGTGGTCGTCGCTTCAGCTTCACCGCCCTGGTGATCGTGGGCGACGGCGACGGCACGGTCGGCGTGGGCTACGGAAAGGCCAAGGAGGTGCCCGCGGCGATCGCCAAGGGTGTCGAGGAGGCCAAGAAGCACTTCTTCAAGGTTCCGCGGATCGGTCAGTCGATCCCGCACCCGGTGACGGGTGAGGACGCCGCTGGCGTCGTGCTGCTCAAGCCGGCCTCGGCCGGTACGGGTGTCATCGCCGGTGGTCCGGTGCGTGCCGTGCTGGAGTGCGCCGGGATCCACGACGTGCTCTCCAAGAGCCTCGGCTCGTCGAACCCGATCAACATCGTGCACGCCACCGTGGCGGCCCTGAAGGGGCTTGAGTCCCCCGAGCAGGTCGCGGCGCGTCGTGGTCTGCCGGTGGAGGACGTCGCGCCGGCCGCCATGCTGGCGTCGCGTGCGGGGGTGGCGCGCTGATGGCACGCCTGAAGGTCACCCAGCTCCGGTCCGGTATCGGGACCAAGCACAACCAGCGTGAGTCGCTGCGTTCGCTCGGTCTCAAGCGGATCAACGACGTGGTGGTCAAGGAGGACCGGCCCGAGATCCGCGGCATGATCTTCACTGTGAGCCACCTCGTGAAGGTCGAGGAGGTCGAGTAATGACGATCAAGGTGCACCACCTGCGCCCGGCGCCCGGTTCGAAGACCGCGAAGACCCGTGTGGGTCGTGGTGAGGGTTCCAAGGGCAAGACCGCTGGTCGCGGTACGAAGGGCTCCAAGGCCCGCAAGAACATCTCGGCGGCGTTCGAGGGTGGGCAGATGCCCATCCACATGCGCCTGCCGAAGATGAAGGGCTTCAAGAACAAGTTCAAGGTGGTCTTCCAGGTGGTCAACCTGGACCGGCTCGCCGAGCTGTTCCCGAACGGCGGCCAGGTTGGCCCGCTCGAGCTGGTCGAGGCCGGCGCGGTCCGCAAGGGCCAGCCGGTCAAGGTCCTCGGCACCGGGGACCTTGGCGGGGTGGCGCTCCAGGTGTCGGCGCACGCGTTCAGCGCGTCGGCCAAGGAGAAGATCGCCGCCGCCGGTGGCTCCGCCACCGAGCTGTAAGGCGTACGACCTCGGCGCCCGTCAGTTGTGAGTAACTGGCGGGCGCCTAGGTCTGCCTGGGGCGTGTGCGCCCGGTAACATCGGATTCGGTTTATGTAGCCGGGCACACCTGCCCGGAGCGGGACAGGGCTGTTAGAGTCCCATCCCAGCCATGGATTGCGGGCACTCGCCCGTGATCCACCCCCACCCGCCAGGGATCACCGGCGGCCCGCCTCGCGCAGGAGGAAGAAGTTGCTGTCCGCCTTTCTCAGTGCGTTCCGTACGCCTGACCTGCGCAAGAAGCTGCTGTTCACAGTAGGCATCATCGCGGTCTACCGGCTGGGTGCCACGCTCCCCAGCCCGGGCGTCTCGTACGGCAACGTGCAGAAGTGCCTCGACTCCATCTCCGGGCAGACGACGGGCCCGCTGAATCTGCTCAACCTCTTCTCCGGCGGGGCGCTGCTCCAGCTCTCGGTCTTCGCGTTGGGCATCATGCCCTACATCACCGCGTCGATCATCCTGCAGCTGCTGACCGTCGTGATTCCGCGCCTGGAGCAGCTCCGCAAGGAGGGCCAGGCCGGCCAGGCGAAGATCACGCAGTACACCCGCTACCTGACCCTCGGTCTCGGCGTGCTGCAGGCCTCGGCGTTCGTGGCGCTGGCCCGCTCGGGGCAGCTGTTCCAGAACCGCTGCGACCAGTTCCCGATCATCCCCGAGGGCACCGGCATCCCGGACTGGCTGACCCTGTCCATCCTGGTGATCACCATGACCGCCGGCACGGGCATGGTCATGTGGCTCGGTGAGCTGATCACCGACCGGGGCGTCGGCAACGGCATGTCCGTTCTGATCTTCACCTCGATCGCGGCCCGGCTGCCCGGCGAGGGCTGGCAGATCAAGACCAGCCAGGGCTGGGGCAAGTTCGCCCTGGTCATCGCGCTGGTTCTGGTGGTCATCACCGCGGTCACCTTCATCGAGCAGGCGCAGCGCCGGATCCCGGTGCAGTACGCCAAGCGGATGATCGGCCGGCGGATGTACGGCGGCACCTCGACCTACATCCCGCTGAAGGTCAACCAGGCGGGTGTCATCCCGGTCATCTTCGGTTCGTCGCTGCTCTACCTTCCGCAGCTGGCGCTCCAGTTCTTCGACCAGAACGACCCGGGCAAGGTCCAGGCGTGGATCCAGAACAACCTGGTCGCTCCGAACAGCCCGATCTACATCTCGGTCTACTTCCTGCTGATCATCTTCTTCACGTACTTCTACGTCTCGATCACGTTCAACCCGACCGAGGTCGCGGACAACATGAAGAAGTACGGCGGGTTCGTGCCGGGTATCCGGCCGGGCAAGCCGACGGCCGACTACCTGGACTTCATCCTCAGCCGGATCACCCTGCCGGGCGCGCTCTACCTCGGCATCATCTCCATCCTGCCGAACTTCTTCTTCATCTGGCTGGACAGCCAGCAGTACCAGAACTTCCCGTTCGGTGGCACCGCTGTGCTCATCATGGTCGGCGTCGGTCTGGAGACCGTGAAGCAGATCGAGAGCCAACTCATGCAGCGGAACTACGAAGGGTTCCTGCGGTAGATGAGACTCGTTCTGGTTGGCCCGCCGGGTGCGGGTAAGGGCACGCAGGCAGAGTTCGTCGCCGCGCACCTGTCGGTACCCAAGATCTCGACCGGAGACATCTTCCGCTCGAACGTCACCCAGGGCACGCCGCTCGGCGTCGAGGCGAAGCGTTACATGGACGCAGGCGAGCTGGTTCCGGACGAGGTCACCATCAACATGGTCCGGGACCGGCTGGCCGAGCCGGACGCCAGCGAGGGCTTTCTGCTCGACGGCTTCCCGCGGACGACTCCGCAGGCCGCCGCTCTGGACAAGCTCCTCGCCGATCTGGGCACCGCCCTGGATCTGGTCCTGGAGCTGGTGGTCGACGACGACGAGGTGATCCGGCGGCTCTCCGGCCGGCGCACCTGCCGGGGTTGCGGCAAGATCTGGCACGTCGAGTTCGACGCCACCACCCGGCCGGGCATCTGTGACCGGTGCGGCGCCGAGCTGTTCCAGCGCGACGACGACAAGCCGGAGACCATCGCCACCCGCCTGCGGGAGTACAGCGAGAAGACCGCGCCCCTGGTCGACTACTACGGCGCCCAGGGCAAGCTGGTCGGGATCGACGCCACCGGCCCGGTGGAGGACGTCACCACCCGGGCCATCGACGCCCTGCGGTCGTACGGCGGCTGAGGTTCTCCCCGCGCCGCGGCGGATAGAGTGCGAACAGCGGGGTACGCCAGACGTGCCCCGCTGAATGGCCACGAAAGGTAACCGCTCCATGCGTCGTCCCCAGCTGGACATCCAGCTGAAGACCCCTGACCAGATCGAGAAGATGCGCGCGGCCGGGCTCGTGGTCGCCGAGGCCCTGCGCCGGATGCGCGAGGCGGTGGCCCCCGGCGTGAGCACGGCGGACCTGGACGCCATCGCCGAGTCGACGATCCGCGAGGCGGGCGCCGTCCCGTCCTTCAAGGGCTACCACGGCTTCCCGGCGTCGATCTGCTCGTCGGTCAACGAGCAGATCGTGCACGCCATCCCCTCGCCGGAGCAGGTGCTCGCCGACGGCGACCTCATCTCGATCGACTGCGGCGCGGTGCTCAACGGGTGGCACGGGGACTCCGCTATCACCGTCGGGGTGGGCGACGTCGACCCGGCGCTGCTCAAGATGGCCGAGGTCGCCGAGGACGCGATGTGGGCGGGCATCGCCGCCGCAGCGCGCGGAGCGGCCAGCGGCAAGGGGCGGCTCACCGACATCTCGTACGCCGTGGAGACGGCGGTCCGCAAGGGCGGCCGGTACGGCATCGTCGACGGCTACGGTGGCCACGGCATCGGCACCGAGATGCATCAGGACCCGCACGTGCTCAACCATGGCCGGCCGGGCAAGGGGCCGCGTCTGGTCCCCGGCATGGCGCTGGCGATCGAGCCCATGATCACCATGGCGTCCCCGCGTACGGTCGAACTGGCCGACGGTTGGACGGTCGTCACCCGGGACGGTTCGGTCGCGGCGCACGTCGAGCACTCGATGGCGCTGTTGCCCGACGGCGTGTGGGTGCTCACGGCCTTCGACGGGGGCCGCGCCCGCCTGGGCGACCTGGTCACCGCCCGCCAACCCGCAGAAACCACAACCCCCTGACCCACCTCGCCGGTTGATCATGAAGTTATTGCCCTGACACGCCGGTGCGGCTGGCAATAACTTCATGATCAACCGATGTTCGAGGTCGGGCTGACTGGCGTGGCGGTGGCATGCTTGCCGGCATGGACGGGCGCGACGGGATGCGAGCCGCGGACGCGGACCGCGAGGTGGTTGCCGACCGGCTACGGGCCGCCCTCGGCGAGGGGCGGTTGGACCTGCACGAGTACGACGAGCGGGTGCAGCGGGCCTACGCGGCGCGCACGTACGCCGAGCTGGACGCCCTGCTCACCGATCTACCCCCGGTCACGCCCCCGGAGCATTCGGCCCTGCGGCCGGCCAGCGCGCCGGCTGAGCCGCCCGTCGGCCCGCTCGCGCACGGCCACGTCAATCGTTGGCTGGCCGAGGTCTGGCTGCCGTACGTGAGGGTGATCGCCATCGTGGTGACCATCTGGGGCGTGACCTCGCTGCTGAGCCAGGAACTGCTCTACTTCTGGCCGGCGTGGGTGGCCGGGCCCTGGGGCGTGGTGCTGCTGCTCCGGACGGTCGGCGGGCTGGCCGGGGGAGAGCCGCGCCGGCAGGCGATCGAGCGGGAGCGCCGGCGTGAGCGCAAGCGAGCCAAGCGTGAGCGCCGCCGGGATCTGCGCACCGACGGGCCGGAAGACCCCGGGCCTGAAACCTGACCCACCCCGATGATCATGGACTTGGTGTCGTCGATCGCGGTGTTTCGCCTCGACAACCTCATGATCGATATTCGGTGGGGCGCGGCTCCGCGAAGATCATCCGAGGGCCGGGTGGGGGAGCGGGGGCCGACGCGAGGCTGCGGTGGGTGGCCAATTTGGCGACGGCGCGCAGGCCGGCGTACACTTTCTGTTCGGCGCACAGCGTCCACTCCGGCATGCCCACCCTGCGCTTCGGTGGGACCTGGAGCCGCGGCTGGCGCGGGCTTCTGATCTTGGTCAGTTTCCCGTGTAAGACGTTGTGGGCCGCCCGGAGCAATCGACGTCAGGACAGCGGAGGACATGCCGAAAAAAGACGGAGCCATTGAGATCGAGGGTCGGGTCATCGAGCCCCTGCCGAACGCCATGTTCCGGGTGGAGCTCGCGAACGGCCACAAGGTGTTGGCTCACATCAGCGGCAAGATGCGGCAGCACTACATCCGCATCCTGCCGGAGGACCGGGTCGTCGTCGAACTCTCGCCGTACGACCTGACCCGCGGGCGCATCGTCTACCGCTACAAGTAGTCCTGACGGCGGCCGGGAAGTCCCGTGTCCGTCTTCGACGTCCGGTCTCGCGCATCGCGCGTCCCCGGGCCAGATGGGAAGTAAGGCAACCGTGAAGGTCAAGCCGAGCGTCAAGAGGATCTGCAACAAGTGCCGGGTTATCCGCCGGCACGGCCGGGTCATGGTCATCTGCAGCGACCCGCGCCACAAGCAGCGCCAGGGCTGACTCAGCCCGTCCGGTCGGAACACGGCCGGGTGGCGTTGGTCCGGGCAGATCCTCAGCGACACACACATCACACATGCTCGTCCCAGCCGCGAGCGGTACGCGAGACGTACTTCTTCGTGGCTGACCCCCGGTCGGAGGCCGGGGCCCGCTCGGGCAGCGACCGATCCCGGTCGCCGGCGCTGACAGCGTCGGAAAGACGGGACGGCCGGTAGCGGGGTGGGACGGGTCCACACCTCCGCCACACATCACGAGGAGTACGCCCGCACATGGCACGTCTAGTCGGCGTGGATCTCCCCCGCGAGAAGCGGATGGAGATCGCGCTCACCTACATCTTCGGGGTCGGTCGCACCCGCGCCCTGGAGACACTCGCCGCCACCGGCATCTCGCCGGACAAGCGCGCTCGGGACCTCACGGACGAGGAGCTCGTGCAGCTCCGCGACCACATCGAGGGCAACTACAAGGTTGAAGGCGACCTGCGCCGCGAGGTCGCCGCTGACATCCGCCGCAAGGTCGAGATCGGCTGCTACGCCGGCATCCGGCACCGCCGGGGCCTGCCCGTGCGTGGCCAGCGGACCAAGACCAATGCACGGACCCGCAAGGGCCCGAAGCGGACCGTCGCCGGCAAGAAGAAGCCCGGCAAGAAGTAGTTCTTAACCGGATGACGGGGTCGGCCGCCGCCGAGGTAGGGCGGGCCGCAACCCAATCCGGAAAGTCAACTAGGAGCGCACAGACTTATGCCACCGAAGGCTCGTGCCGGAGCCGCTGTCAAGAAGGTCCGGCGCAAGGAACGCAAGAACGTCGCCCACGGGCAGGCGCACATCAAGAGCACCTTCAACAACACCATCGTGTCCATCACGGACCCGACCGGTGCGGTCATCTCCTGGGCCTCCGCGGGCCAGGTGGGCTTCAAGGGCTCCCGCAAGTCGACTCCGTTCGCCGCGCAGCTGGCCGCCGAGGCCGCCGCGCGTCGGGCCATGGAGCACGGCATGCGCAAGGTCGACGTGTTCGTCAAGGGCCCCGGCTCCGGCCGGGAGACCGCGATCCGTTCGCTGCAGGCCGTCGGGCTGGAGGTCGGCCAGATCGCCGACGTCACCCCGCAGCCGCACAACGGATGCCGTCCGCCTAAGCGTCGTCGGGTCTGAGAGGTAGAGAGAGATGGCTCGTTACACCGGTGCTGACTGCCGCCGTTGCCGGCGGGAGAAGATGAAGCTGTTCCTCAAGGGCAGCAAGTGCGATGGCCCGAAGTGCCCGTTCGAGTCCCGGCCGTTCCCGCCCGGGCAGCACGGCCGCGGCCGCACCAAGGAGACGGAGTACCTGCTCCAGCTCCGCGAGAAGCAGAAGGCCCGCCGCGTCTACGGCGTGCTGGAGAAGCAGTTCCGTGGCTACTACGAGGAAGCCGTTGGCAAGCAGGCCAAGACCGGTGAGGTCCTTCTGCAGATCCTCGAGTCGCGGCTGGACAACGTCGTTTACCGGGCCGGCTACGCCCACTCGCGGGACATGGCCCGCCAGCTGGTCAAGCACGGTCACTTCATGGTGAACGGCAAGAAGGTCGACATCCCGTCGTACCGCGTCAAGGAGCACGACATCATCGAGGTCCGGGGCAAGAGCAAGGAGCTCACCCCGTTCGTGGTGGCGCAGGCTCAGGCCGGTTCGAAGACGGTGCCGGCCTGGCTGGAGGCAATCCCCAGCCAGATGAAGGTGCTCGTGCACTCCCTCCCGGCCCGGCAGGTCATCGACACGCAGGTCCAGGAGCAGTTGATCGTCGAGCTCTACTCCAAGTAGTCGGGCTCGTTGCGGTGGCCCGCCCTTCGGGGCGGGCCACCGGAACAGTTTGTGTCGTGGACGTCAAATAGCGGGCGTCCTGAAAGAGAAGAGACAACATGCTCATCAGCCAGCGACCCTCCCTCTCCGAGGAGTCGATCAACGAGACCCGGTCGCGGTTCGCCATCGAGCCGCTCGAACCGGGCTTCGGCTACACCCTGGGCAACTCGCTGCGGCGCACGCTGCTGTCGTCGATCCCGGGTGCGGCGGTCACCTCGATCAAGATCGACGGCGTGCTGCACGAGTTCACCACGATCCCCGGTGTCAAGGAGGACGTGGTCGAGCTCGTCATGAACATCAAGGAGCTGTGCGTCAGCTCCGAGCACGACGAGCCGGTCAGCATGTACCTGCGCAAGCAGGGCCCGGGCGACGTGACGGCGGGCGACATCCAGCCCCCGGCCGGCGTCTCGGTGCACAACCCGGACCTCAAGCTCGCGACCCTCAACGGCAAGGGCCGGCTCGACATGGAGCTGACCGTCGAGCGGGGCCGGGGCTACGTGACGGCTGCACAGAACAAGCAGTCCGGCGCCGAGATCGGCCGCATCCCGGTCGACTCGATCTACTCGCCGGTGCTGAAGGTGACCTACCGCGTCGAGGCGACCCGCGTCGAGCAGCGCACCGACTTCGACCGGCTCATCATCGACGTCGAGACCAAGCCGTCGATGGGCCCGCGTACCGCGCTGGCCTCCGCCGGTTCGACGCTTGTGGAGCTGTTCGGGCTGGCCCGGGAGCTGGACGAGACCGCCGAGGGCATCGACATCGGGCCGTCCCCGCAGGACGCCCAGCTGGCGGCGGACCTCGCTCTGCCGATCGAGGAGCTGGACCTCACCGTCCGCTCCTACAACTGCCTCAAGCGCGAGGGCATCAACTCCGTTGGTGAGCTCATCGGGCGTACCGAGGCCGACCTCCTCGACATCCGCAACTTCGGTCAGAAGTCGATCGACGAGGTCAAGATGAAGCTCGCCGGGATGGGTCTCGGGCTGAAGGACTCGGCTCCGAACTTCGACCCGGCGCACGTCGTGGACACCTTCGGCGAGGCCGACTACGACACCGACGACTACCGCGAGACCGAGCAGCTCTAGTCCGCGCTGCCGCCACAACTGAGGAGCACCAAAAATGCCCACGCCCACCAAGGGCCCCCGCCTCGGCGGCAGCCCCTCGCACGAGCGGCTGATGCTCGCCAACCTGGCGACCGCGCTGTTCCAGCACGGCAAGATCCAGACCACCGAGACGAAGGCCCGCCGGCTGCGTCCGCTGGCCGAGCAGCTCATCACCAAGGCCAAGCGCGGTGACCTCGCCTCGCGGCGGCGGGTGCTGGGTGTCGTCAAGGACAAGGACGTTGTCTACGCCCTGTTCGACCAGATCGCGCCCCGGTACTCCAACCGCCCCGGCGGTTACACCCGGATCGTGAAGACCGGTCCGCGCAAGGGTGACAACGCGCCGATGGCCATCATCGAGCTGGTGGAGGAGCTTCAGGTCGCCGAGCCGAAGGTGAACAAGAAGACCGCCGCCCGCAAGGCCGCGCAGCAGGACAAGGTCGAGGCGCTCGCCCCGGCCGAGGAGGCCCCGCAGTCGGCCCCGGCCGACCAGGACTCCGAGGCACCGGCGTCGGCGTCCGGTGACACCGACGCCGCCCGCGAGGACAGCGACGAGGCCACCGAGAACAAGGCCTGATCAAGGGCAACGTCGGGCCCGGCACCCCCATCGGGGTGCCGGGCCCGACCCGTAACAGGAGGTACGAGGTGGACGAGCGGATCCGGCTGCGGCTGGACGTCTCGTACGACGGCGTTGGTTTCTCCGGCTGGGCGCCCCAGCCGACCCGGCGGACCGTCGCCGGGGTGCTCGTCGAGACCCTGGACCTGGTCCTCGGCGCGGGCACGGCGACCGGTCTGACCGTCGCGGGTCGCACCGACGCGGGGGTGCACGCCACCGGGCAGGTCTGCCACCTGGACCTCCCCGCCGAGGTGTGGCGGCAGCACGACGGACGGCTGCTGCGCCGGCTCGCGCGGCTGCTCCCCACCGACGTGCGGGTACGGGCGATGTCGGAGGTGCCGGCCGATTTCGACGCCCGGTTCTCGGCCACCTTCCGGCGCTACGAGTACCGGGTGACCGACGCCCCGTACGGCGCCGAGCCGCTACGCCGGCACGAGGTGCTGGCCTGGCCGCGACCGCTGGACCTGGCCGCCCTGAACGCCGCCGCGGCCGGTCTGGTCGGTGAGCACGACTTCGCCGCGTACTGCCGGCGCAAGGAGAACGCGACGACGCTGCGCGAGGTGACCCGGCTGGACTGGCGGCGCGACCCGGACGGCATCCTGGTCGCCACCGTGCAGGCCGACGCGTTCTGCCAGGCGATGGTCCGCAGCCTCGTGGGGGCGATGCTCGCGGCCGGCGACGGCCGTCGGGCGGTCCAGTGGCCGGGCAGCCTGCTCGACCGGCAGGAGCGTTCCAGCGAGGTGACGGTGGCCCCGGCGCACGGGCTCACCCTGGTCGCGGTCGGCTACCCGGCCGACCCGGCCGACTACGCCCGCCGCGCCGACCTGACCCGCCGCCTGCGCGTGCCCGTCGAGGGCTGACAACGGCGGCCGCGACCTCGTCCGCCCGTCGAGAAGGCTGACGACGGCGGCAGCGGACGACGACGGGTGTGCCACCGGTCGGCGGCACACCGGTCGGGCGGAGGCGCGGATCAGTCTCCGGGCAGTTCGCCGCTGCCGCTGCCGCTGCCGCTCTGGGTTCCGCCGCTCTCGGTCGGCGCTGCCGTTGGTTGTCCGGCCGTGCGGCTGTCGGCCCGCCGTTGCAGGACGCCTCGGCTGAGGTGCGCCTCGATCATGTCGAACAGGATCTCCCGGATCTTGGTGTCGCCGGACTTGACCGCGGCTCCGTCCGCGCGGACCACCAGCGCGTACGCCAGGTAGTGGCCCCGGACCTGCCAGCCGACCCGTGCCGGGGCGGTGGCCAGGACATCCGCGTCGTCGCCGGCGGACAGCCCCCGGAACCGGCCCTGCCGGTCGTCGAGGAGTTGCCGGATCCGGTCCCGGGCCCGTTCGGCGCTGACCTTGTCGGTGAGGTTGAACAGGCCGGCGGTGACCAGGTGGTCGCCGCCGGGAGCCCGCAACGTCGCCCGGACGACCTGGTTGCAGCCGAGCCGGACCAGCAGGTCGGCCACCTCGTCGGTGGCGGCGACGGCGCAACTGCCGCTGGAGTGCGTCTTGAGGATCTCGTAGGCGGGCTGGCCGTCGGCGAGCTTCAACTCCTTGCCGGGAAAGAGTTCCTTCGCGGTGAGCGGCGCCTGGTCGGTGTCCCGCGAGTCGAGATCCTGCCGCTGCGCGGAAGCGGACGCGGCGACGTTCGGCTGGTACGTCGGGGTGGCCTGTGGCGCCGGCTTGTTGTCCACCAGCAGCGCGGCGGCGCCCAGACCGCAGAGCGCGAGCAGGACCAGGACGGCCGCACCGCCGACCAGCACCTGCCAGAGTCGCCCGCCGCCGCGCCGCGCGGGCGGCTCCACCGGCTGGGCCGAGGTGTAGACCTGGCTGCGGGGGGCCGCGACCGGGGTGCTGACGCGGGTGACCGGCGGCGGCTGGGTCGACGGCAGCATCAGCTGGTTGGGTCGGGGCAGCGACGGAGCGGGAAACCGGGACGGTGAGGGGCCGGCCGGCGGAGGCGGACCGGCGCCGAGCACGGCCAGGTCGGAGCCGGGCTCCGGGTCCTCGAATGCGTCCTCTTCGGACTCGTACCGATACACCATGTCGCCTAGAGTAGGAGCCATTGTCTCTTTAGGGGGTAATATTGGGAAATGCGGTTGTGGGCCGTGTCGTGGCCGACCCGGGCCGGTGCGAGAATTGCCGGCGTGACCGGCGACCATTACTTCACCGCGCAGCCCGCCAGCGACGCGCCGGCGCGCGAAGTCGAGTTCTCTGTCGCCGACCGCGACTACCAGCTCGTCTCGGCCGGCGGCGTCTTCTCCGCCAGCCGCCTCGACCCCGGCACCGCGGTGCTCCTGCGCAAGGCCGAGCTGCCCGCCGCCGACACCACCGGTGACCTGCTCGACCTCGGCTGCGGGTTCGGCCCGATCGCCTGCGTGCTGGCCGACGTGGCACCGGCGAGCACCGTCTGGGCGGTCGACGTCAACGCCCGCGCCCGCGAACTGACCGCCGTCAACGCGGCCCGGATCGGCGCCGCCGACCGGGTCCGGGTCAGCGCACCGGACGACGTGCCGGCGGACCTCCGGTTCGCGCAGCTGTGGTCCAACCCGCCCATCCGCATCGGCAAGGACGAGTTGCACGAGCTGTTGCTGCGTTGGCTGCCCCGACTCGCCCCGGACGGCGTCGGCTGGCTGGTCGTCGCCCGCCACCTCGGCGGCGACTCGCTGCACCGCTGGATCGTCGACCAGGGTTGGCAGGTCGAGCGGCACGCCAGCCAGAAGGGCTTCCGGGTGCTGCGGGTCACCCGGTAATTGGATGTCCCTCCCGGCCCTCGCTGGGGCAGGATCCCGGCGTGGGATACGTGGACGTGGCAGCGGTCGGGCACATCCTGCCCGACGGTCGGGAACTCTTCGCCGACGTGTCGTTCCGGGTCGGTGAGGGCGCCAAGGTCGCCCTGGTCGGGCCGAACGGCGCGGGAAAGACGACCCTGCTGCGGATGGTCGCCGGTGACCTGCCGGTGCGTACCGGCACCGTCGCGCGGGCCGGCGGGCTGGGCGTGATGCGCCAGTTCATCGGCATGATCGGCGACGAGACGACGCTGGCCGACCTGGCGCTGTCGCTCGCCCCGCCACCGCTGCGCGACGCCGGCCGCCGGCTCGCCGAGACCGAGACGGCCATGCGGGCGGCCGAGGTCCGCGGCAAGTTCAGCAGCGCCGCCGGAAAGGCCCAGCTGGCGTACGCCGACGCGCTCGGCGCCTGGGGCGAGGCCGGCGGGTACGACGCCGAGGTGCTCTTCGACACCGTCGCGACCATCGTGCTCAACCAGCCGTGGGACGCCGTACGAGACCGGCCGGTGCGTACCCTCTCCGGCGGCCAGCAGAAGCGCTTCGCCCTGGAGTTGCTGCTGCGCGGCCCGGACGAGGTGCTGCTGCTCGACGAACCGGACAACTTCCTCGACGTGCCCGGCAAGCGCTGGCTGGAGGCGCGGCTGCGCGAGTCCACCAAGTCGGTGCTCTACGTCTCCCACGACCGCGAGCTGCTGGCCCAGAGCGCCGACCGGGTGGTGGCCGTGGAGGGCGGCAGCGCCTGGGTGCATCCCGGTGGCTTCGCCAGTTGGTACGAGGCGCGGGTGGCCCGGCACGCCCGTCTCGACGAGCTGCGCCGGCGCTGGGACGAGGAGCACCAGAAGCTGCGCGAGCTGATGCTGATGTACAAGCAGAAGGCCGCGTACAACGACGGGTTGGCCTCGCGCTACCAGGCCGCGCAGACCCGGTTGCGCAAGTTCGAGGAGGCCGGACCGCCGCCCGTACCGCCGAAGGACCAGGACATCCGGATGCGGCTGACCGGCGGGCGGACCGGCAAGCGCGCGGTCGTCTGCGACCAGCTGGAGCTGGACGGCCTGACCTTCCCCTTCGACCTGGAGATCTGGTACGGCGACCGGGTGGCGGTGCTCGGCGCCAACGGGACCGGCAAGTCGCACTTCCTGCGGCTGCTGGCCCGGGGTGGCACCGATCCCGACCCGGCGAACGGGCCGGTCGACGGGGCGGGCGGGCTCGCCCCGGTGACGCACGACGGCACCGCCCGGCTCGGCGCCCGGGTCCGCCCCGGCCACTTCTCGCAGACCCACGACCGACCGGAGTTGATGGGCAAGACGCTCGTCGAGATCCTGTGGCGGGGTGACGAGCACCGCACCGGGATGGACCGGCACGCGGCGATGGGGGTGCTCAGCCGCTACGAGCTGGCCGGGCAGGGCGACCAGCGCTTCGGCACGCTCTCCGGCGGGCAGCAGGCCCGGTTCCTGGTGCTGCTGTTGGAGCTGTCCGGCGCGACCCTGCTGCTGCTCGACGAGCCCACCGACAACCTCGACCTGGCCAGCGCCGAGGCGCTGGAAGCGGGCCTGAACGCGTTCGAGGGGACGGTGGTGGCGGTCACCCACGACCGGTGGTTCACCCGCTCCTTCGACCGGTTCGTGCTGTTCCGGGGCGACAGCGAGGTGGTGGAGACCCCGGAGCCGGTCTGGGACGTGGGCTGAGCGGTCGCCGGGCGGCGGTGCGTCCGGCCGGCATAGGGTGGATCTCGTGACTGAGATGACCTATCGCCGGCTGGGCGACTCCGGGCTCGTGGTGTCCGTCGTCGGGATCGGCTGCAACAACTTCGGCCGCAAGCTCGACCTCGATGGCACCCGCGCGGTCGTGGACGCCGCCCTGGACGTCGGGATCAACCTCTTCGACACCGCCGACATCTACGGCGAGCCGCAGGGCGGCTCCGAGGAGCTGCTCGGGCAGGCGCTCAAGGGACGCCGGGACGACGTGGTGGTGGCCACCAAGTTCGGCATGGACATGAACGGCCTCAACGGTCCGGACTTCGGCGCCCGGGGTTCGCGGCGGTACATCGCCCGCGCGGTGGAGGCGTCGCTGCGCCGGCTCGGCACCGACCACATCGACCTGTACCAGATGCACGAGCCCGACCCGGGCACCCCGATCGACGAGACCCTCGCGGCCCTCGACGATCTGGTCCGCGACGGCAAGGTCCGCTACCTCGGCAACTCCAACTTCGCCGGCTGGCAGATCGCCGACGCCGACTGGGTCGCCTCGTCCAACGGCCGGGCCCGATTCATCAGCGCGCAGAACCACTACAGCCTGCTGGAGCGGTCCGCGGAGGCCGAGGTGATCCCGGCCTGCGAGCGGTTCGGCCTCGGCATGCTGCCGTTCTTCCCGCTCGCCAACGGCCTGCTCACCGGCAAGTACAAGCGGGGCGGGCAGCCGCCGGCCGGCAGCCGGCTCTCCGGCGGTGGCCGGTACGCCGACCGGCTCGCCGCGGCCGACTGGGACACCATCGAGGCGATCGAGGCGTACGCGGCCGAGCGGGGTCTGACCATGCTCCAGGTGGCGATCGGCGGGTTGGCCGCCCAGCCGGCGGTGACCTCGGTGATCGCCGGCGCCACCACGCCCGAGCAGGTGTACGCGAACGCCGCCGCCGGCACCTGGGAGCCCAGCGACGACGACCTGGCGGCGCTGCGCGCCATCCTCTGAGCGCGGCGGGCGCGTGGTCGCCTGAACGACACCGGGCCGGGCCGCTCGTCGCGGCCCGGCCCGGTCGTTTCAGTGGCGCCGGAGCGCCGGTCGGTCAGTCGTTCGGCGTGGAGGCGCGGCGGCGGCCGAACAGCATGGCCGCCCCCATCGCCGCGGCGACCAGCACGAGGCCGGCCGCCGCGAACGGCCACCAGCCGGCGCCCGCCCCGCGGTCGCCGGTCCCGTCCGCGGTCACCGCGACCGGTCTGGGGGCCGGAGGTGACTGCGCCGCCCGGGCCTGCACCGTGGCGGTGGCCTTGCCCTGCAGCGGAGCGGGGGAGTTCACCGTCACCTTCCACGTGCCGGTGGAGAGCACCGGGCCGCTGCTGTAGAACCCTTGCCCCTCGGGCTGTGGCTCCAGCTGCACCGGCCCGACCCGCTGCCCGTCCGGGCCGGTGGCGGTGAGCACCAACCGCACCAGCTGGTCCAGCCGACGGCCATCGGTGTAGGTGGCCTGGATGGTGACCCCCTCGGCGCCGTCGCCAGCCACCGTCAGCTTGAGTTTGTCGGCCTGGGCGGCCGCCGGGGCCGCGGCGAACAGGGTCAGGGCCAGTCCGGCGAACACGGCGGCGACCACCTTGCGGATACCCGTCACGGACATCTCCTCACTACGGATGAGGGAGGCCCCTCCCCGACACCGTGGCGTCGGGGAGGGGCCTCGTCGGATCAGAGCTGGCGGCCCGGAGCGAGCCGGGTGACGTCGCCACTCAGTCGCCCGGCACCCTTGACGGGTTTGCCGTCGTTCGCCTTGACCCCGGCGTTGCTGGCCGGCGTTCCGCCGAGCCGCACCGTCATGGCGTCGGCGTCGCGGATCAGCACGTCCCGGATCTCCGCCTCGGTCACCAGCTTGGTGTCCGCGGCGAGCTTCCGGAATGCGGTCAGTTCCTTGAGCGCCTTGTTGTCGTTGCCCGCCGCCTCGGCCTTACGGACGGCGTCGAGCTTGTTCGTCAGATCCTTGTGCGCCTTGGCCGAGAGCCGCCCCGTCGCCTTGAACCGGTCCAGCAGGAACTGCATGTCCCGGAACGAGGTGGTGACGAAGAACCGGACCGCCGAGGTCGTCGTGTTGCCGGCCTTGTCGGTCGCGGTGACGGTCAGCTCGTGCAGGCCGAGCGGCAGCTCGTACATGGCCTGCAGGGTGCCGCTGGCGTACGCCTTGCCGTCCAGTTGGCCGACCACGGTCGCGATGCCCGAGGTCGGGTCGACGGCCTGCCAGGACACCCGAACGTCCTGGCTGTCCCCGTAGAGCTGGCCGTCGGCGATACCGGAGACCAGCAGCGTCGGCTTGGTGCCGTCGATCTTCAGGATCGCCGACTTGAGCGTCTCGGCGTTGCCCGCCTTGTCGGTGGAGCGGTACAGCAGCTCGTGCTGCCCGTCACCGGTCACCTCGACCGGCTTCGAGTACGGCGTCCACGCGCCGCCATCCAGCGACCACTCGACCGTCTTGACTCCGGAACCGGCGTCGGTCGAGGTCAGCACCACCGGGATCGTCCCGTTGTGCCAGCCGGCGTCGTTCGCCGGAGCGAACGTCGCCGTGGTGACCGGCGCGGTGGCGTCGATCTTGACCGAGACGGTCTTCGTCGACTCCACGTTGCCCGCCTGGTCCGTCGAGCGGAATCGCAGCTCGTGCGCCCCGTCGCCGCTGACCGTCACCGGAGCGGTGTAGTCGGTCCAGGTGGTGGCCCCGTCCAGCTGGTACGCCGTACCGGCCAGTCCGCTGCCGCCGGCCTCGTCGGCGGCGGTCAGGGTGACCGTCACCGGCCCGGTGTACCACCCCTCGGTGGGGGTGCCGGACACCGCCGCCGTCGTCACCGGAGCGGTCTCGTCGGTGACCACCTTGGTGCTCAGCCGGAAGTAGTCGAACGAGGCCGTCTTCGACGCCGTCTGGTTGGCGCCGAGGGTGAACAGACCGACCTTCGGGGTGGCCCCGACCGCGCTGTTGGTCAGCGCCTCCAGCGTGGTCCAGGTCGTCCCGTCGGCTGAGTACGACGCCGTGAAGGTGTTGCCGCTGCGGGCCAGCCGCAGGTGCCACACCGCCGAGGTGAGGCTTGTGGCCTCCGGCTGCGGGTTCTGGACGACGCCGCCGATCTCGCTGCGGAACTCGATCCGCCGCGTCACCGTCTGGCCGGCCTGGTTGTCCGCGATGAAGTCGAACTTCAGGTAGTTGTCGTCGTCCGCCTGCACGAGCAGACCGGCCTGCTGGTACTGCTCGTTCAGCAGGCTGCCGTCGACAGTCGTCTCCAGGGTCCAGTCGCCCGAGGGCGCGGTCTGGAGGATGAAGTTCTTCGGCCCGGTGTTGCTGGTGCCGTAGATGTCACCGTTCGGCACGTCGATCCGCAACGCGCCACCGGTGACCCGGTAACCGTTCGGGTCCTCCCGCAGGATCGCGTCCCACCGGCACTTGTCCAGCGTGTCGCCGGTGAACTCGTCCGACGGGTCGATCGGGCCGGCCGGGGCGTCCGGCGTGACCTGGAACGAGTCGAAGGCCGCGTCGACCACTGGCGCCTCGGTGCCGCCGTTGAGCGCGAAGACCCCGATCCGTGGGTTGGTGATGCCGGCGAGCGCGGCCGACCGGCCGGCCGGGGTGAAGGTCTGCCCGTCGCCCGAGAAGGCCGCGGTCAGGTTCGTCCCGTCGCTGGTGATCCGCAGGTACACGGTGTCACCCGCCGGTGCGGCGGCGTTGTCGGCAGCGTCGTTGCGCGGCGTTCCGGCCGTCTCCCGGATGAACTCCACCCGCCGGCTGCCGTTGTAGAGCAGGTCCAGCTTGGCGTAGTTGTCGTCGTCGCCGTAGACCAGCAGGCCGGCCTGCTGGTAGTTGGCCGTCACCGGCAGGGTGACCTTGGTGGTCATCTCCCAGGCGCCGCTCGGAGCCGCCTGGAGCACCAGGTTGGTGGCGTCGTTGCGCGCGCCGTAGAGGTCACCGACCCCGGTCGGCAGCCGCAGCGCGCCGCCACTGACCGAGTAGAGCTGGTTCTCCCGGACCACGCTGGTCCACCGGCCCTTGTCGAGGCTGGTGCCGTTGAAGTCGTCCGAACGCGCCCCGAAGCAGGACGTGTCCGGCGCGTTCACCCGCACCGGCACCGTGGCGTACGACTTGGCGCCCTTGCTGTCGGTCACCGTGAGGGTGGCCGTGAAGGCTCCCACGCTGGTGTACGTGTGGCTGGCGTCCAGGGTGGACGCCGTACCGCCGTCACCGAAGTCCCAGGCGTACGTCAGCGGGGTGTCGCCCTCGGCGTCGGTGGCCGTGCCGTCGAAGGAGACGGTGACCGGCACGGTGCCGGTGGCCGGGGTCGCGGTGGCGGTGACCACCGGCGGCCCGTTCTCGGTGACGCCGCGGCCGACGAAGTCCATCCAGTTGACGTTGAACAGGGAACCCGTTCCGCCGTTCGGATCGCGGGCCACGAAGTACAGCGAGCCGCTCGCGGCACCGGTGACCGGCGCGCTCACGTCCGTGTACGTCTGCCACGCGCCGGTCGCCGGAACGGTGGCCGTGGCCACGACCGGTCCGTCGACGGCGCCCGCGTGGACCTCGATCCGACCGCCGGCGGCGGCCGAGGCGGCCCGGAACCGGATCTCGGTGATGTTCGTCAGGTCCGCCGGGACGATCGACCACCAGTCGCCGTCCTCGATGAACCCGATGTTCTGGCCGCCACCTGCGGTGTCGGCCCCGGTCTCCCGCTGCACGCCGGCGTCTCCGCCGCCGGTGCCGCCCGGCACCCGTCCGGTGGCCGTGAAGTACTCGGCCTGCTTCTGCTTGGGCTGCAGGATCTCGATGTCCCGGCCGGTGAGCGCGCCGGACCCGCCGGCCCCGCCCTTGTCGGTGTAGGTGGCCTCGAAGACCGCGAACACGTTCGCCTCGGCGCCGTGCCCGGAGGCGAGCGACGTCTGGACGGTGCCGGTGCAGCCGGTGTGCTGCTCCAGCGGGTGGGCGTGCTCGTCGTGACCGAGCAGCACCTGCAGGTTCACCCGGGCGCAGTCGATCTGCCCGTCCTCGGGGTCGGTCACCTTGACCGTGTAGCGGACCTGGTCACCCCAGTTGAAGAAGCCACCGTCCGGCGGGAACTCGATGCTCACCGTCGGTGCGGTGTTGCCCACGGTGACCGGCACGTTGGCCACCGCGGTACGGCCCTTCGGGTTGGTCACGGTGAGCTGGGCGGTGTAGTTGCCCGCCGTGGCGTACGTGTGCGTCGGGTTGGCCTCGGTGGAGGTCTGCCCGTCGCCGAAGGTCCAGGCGTAGGTGAGCGCGCCGCCGTCCGGGTCCCGGGAGCCGGCGCTGGAGAAGGCGACCGTCAACGGCGCCGGCCCCGAGGTCGGGTTGGCGGACGCCGCGGCAATCGGTGCGCGGTCGCCGGCGGTGTAGTCGATCCGGTAGATGCCGGAGTCGTCGTTGTTGCCGCCGAAGCCCGTGCCCCACTCGATCAGGTAGAGCGCGCCGTCCGGGCCGAACTCGAAGTCCATCGGCCGGATCATGCGCATACCGGTGAGCAGCTGGTTGATGTCCACCAACGACTTGCCGTCGGCGGTCATCTGCATCGTGTACATCTTGTTCTGGTTCCACTCGCCGAGCAGCGCCTTGCCGTCGTAGTAGGCCGGCCACTTGCGGGTGGAGTTGAGGTTGGCGTCGTACCGGTAGGCCGGACCGCCCATCGGGGCGCCACCGCCACCGATCTCCGGGTACCGCGCGTCACCGGCGTAGCCGTAGTCGACGGTGGCCGGGACGACCGGCGGGAGGTTGGTCAGGCCGGTGTTGTTGGGCGAGTTGTTCACCGGCGCGGCGCAGTCGAACTTCGGACCGCTCGGGCCGGACGGGAACGTGTAGTCGTTGTACGCCTCGTTCGTCCCGGTGCAGTACGGCCAGCCGTAGTTGCCGGGGGTCACGACGTTCCACTCGACCAGACCGCGGGGGCCCCGGTTCGGGTTGTCCGCGTTGGCGTCCGGCCCGTAGTCCCCGACGTACAGCGTGTCGGTCTTCGGGTCGGTGCCGATCCGGAACGGGTTGCGGAAGCCCATCGCGTAGATCTCGGGACGGGTCTTCTCGGTGCCCGGCGCGAAGAGGTTGCCGGTCGGAACGGTGTACGTCCCGTCGTCCTCCGGGTGGATCCGGATCACCTTGCCGCGCAGGTCGTTCGTGTTGGCGGAGGTGCGCTGCGAGTCGTAGTCCTGACGGCCCGGCCGCTCGTCGAGCGGCGAGTACGCGTTCGACTCGAACGGGTTGGTGTTGTCACCGGTGGCCAGGTAGAGGTTGCCGGCGCTGTCGAAGGTCATGCTGCCGCCGGCGTGGCAGCAGGTGTTGCGCTGGGTGTCGACCCGCAGCACCTGCTTCTCGCTCGCCGGGTCGATGGTGTCGCCGGTCACCGTGAACCGGGACAGCAGGTTGCGGGTGACGCCGTCGTTCGGGGCGTAGTAGAGATACACCCACTTGTTGGTGGCGAAGTCCGGGTCGAGCCGGATGCCGATGAGGCCGTCCTCGTTGCCGGTGAAGACGTCCAGGTCGACGGCGGTGACGGTGCTGCCGGTGTCGGGCTTGATGATCTGCACCCGGCCGTCGCGCTCGATGTAGAAGACCCGCCCGTCGGGGGCGATGTCCAGCTCCATCGGGTTGCTTGTGTTGCTGTCCAGCGTGACCTTCTCGAAGCTGGACGTCTTCGAGGCGCCGCAGTCGGCGTCGACCACGCCGGCCGCCGTCTGGATGCCGCCGAGCAGGTGCTTGAGGAACTCGGGCTCGGCGTACGACTCCCGGGTGTGCCCGCCGCCGGTGTACCAGGAGCGGCCACCGTCGAAGTCCTGGCACCACGCGGTCGGGTGGTCGGCGCCCATCGCGCCGGCGCCCGGGGTGTAGCTCTTCTCGTCCAGGCTGGCCAGCACGTGCACGTCCGGCCGGGGGTTGGTCTGGAAGTTGTACCACTCGTCGAACCGGGACCAGCGGTCCGGCAGTTCGGCGGTGGACGGGTGGGCGTGGTCCTCCACCTTGACGGTGGCCTGCTGGTTCTGCGGGTGGTTGGCGAAGTACGCGCCGACCAGGTCGCCGTACCAGGCCCAGCTGTACTCGGTGTCCGAGGCGGCGTGGACGCCGGCGTAACCGCCGCCGGCCCGCACGTAGCGCTCGAAGGCCGCCTGCTGGTCGGCGTCGAGGACGTCACCGGTGGTGGAGAGCCAGATCACGGCCTTGTACTTGGCGAGGTTGGCGTCGTTGAACGAGGCGCCGTCCTCAGTGGTGTCCACTGTGAACCCGTTCGCCGCGCCGAGCTGCTGGATGGCGGCGATGCCGGTGGGGATGGAGTCGTGCCGGAAGCCGGCGGTCTTGGAGAAGACCAGGACGGAGTAGGGGTCGGCCGCTGCGGCCTTCGGTGCCTTCGGCACCACCTGGGTGACCGGAGCCGCGGCCTGCGCGTCTCGCGGGGGGACCTGCGCCGCGGCCGGAGCCGCCTGCGCCGGCGACCCGAGCAGGGTCGTCGAGGCGAGCGCTAGGGAGAGCAGGGTAGCGGTGAGTGGTAAACGGGTACGACGAGAACGGGACACGCCGCCTCCAATGTCGCGGTGGACAGGAATCGCGGGGGCCGGCTGCCGAAGACCGTCCCGGATGGAGCCGGCGGGGAGGCCGTGCCAGGGCGTCCCCACCGGCATTTTGTCGAATCGCTGAACAAATTAATTCTGGTGTATCCATGTCGGGCAAGATGCCGGCCGGTAACGGTTCTGCAACGGCGTGCGACATTCCGAACAGGACCGGAGAAAGTACCCCATCGATGGAGCCGTGTCCGGCCGGCGGCCGCTCCCTTGGCAGACCGGCGGAAGTGTCGTACGGTGACAAGCAAGTAACCCACGGGAGCCCGGTGTACCGGGCTGAGAGGGGGGCTGACAGCCCCCGACCGTCGAACCTGATCCGGGTAATGCCGGCGCAGGGAGGAGTGTTGCCGTGCCGTCCCTTGGACGACTGCATCTCATCACCGACACCCGACCCGGGCGTGACCCACTCACCGTGGTCCGGGCCGCCCTCGCGGCGGCCCGCGCCGACCTCGTCGTGCAGGTCCGGGTGGAGGACTCCGCGACCGATCGCGAGGCGTACGACCTGGCCGGCCGGGTGCTGGCGCTCTGCGCGCCGTACGGAGCGACCTGCCTGGTCAACGACCGGCTGCACGTGGCGCTCGCGGTGGGCGCCGCCGGTGGGCACGTCGGGGCCGACGACCTGCCGGTCGCCGCCGCCCGGCACGTGCTCGGCCCGACCGGAGTGCTCGGCGCCACCGCACGCGCGCCGCAGACGGCTGTCGAGGCGGTCACCGCCGGGGCCAGCTACCTGGGCGTCGGCCCATGCCACGCCACCAGCACCAAGAACGGCCTGCCGGATCCCATCGGGCCCGCGGGCGTCCGCGCCGTCGCCGACGCCGTCGACGTGCCGGTCATCGCGATCGGCGGGGTGACCGCCGACCGGGTGCCGGCGCTGCGGGCCGCCGGGGCGTACGGGGTGGCGGTGGTCGGCGCGCTCTCCGACGCCGCCGACCCCGCGCGGGCGACCGCCGACCTGCTGCGGGCGCTGGCGTGACGCGCACCGATGTGGCGGTGGTCGGCGCGGGCCCGATCGGACTGGCCATCGCGTGGCGCTGTGCCATCCGGGGGTTGCGCGTCGAGGTGCACGACCCGGCTCCCGGGTCGGGGGCATGGGCCGTCGCCGCCGGCATGCTCTCCCCGGTCGCCGAGGCGTACTTCGGCGAGCGGCGGCTGACCGAGCTGCTGGTGGCGTCCGCCGCCCGCTGGCCCGGGTTCGCCGCCGAACTGACCGAGGCGAGCGGCACCGAGATCGGCTACCGGACCGAGGGCACCCTGATGGTCGGGCTGACCGGCGACGACCTCGCCGAGGCACGCCGGCTCTGGGCGTACCAACAGGGGTTGGGTCTGCCGGTGACGCCGCTGCGCCCCAGCGAGCTGCGCGACCGCGAACCGGCGCTCGCCCCTCGGGTGCGCGGCGGCGCGCTCGCGCCCACCGACCACCAGGTCGATCCCCGGTTGCTGGTGCCGGCGCTGCGAACGGCCGCGCAGCGGGCCGGCGCGGTGCTCGTGCCGCAGCCGGTCCGGCGGCTGTCCGACGTGGACGCGGGGGTCACCGTGGTCGCCGCCGGCTGCGGGGCCGCCGGGCTCACCGGCCTGCCCGTGCGGCCGGTGAAGGGCCAGATCCTCCGGCTGCGCGCGCCCGGCGGCGTCGCGCCGGGCTTCCGGCACGTGATCCGGGGGTACGCCGACGGCGAGCACGTCTACCTGGTGCCCCGCGCCGACGGCGAGGTGGTCCTCGGCGCGACGGTCGAGGAGCGCGCGGACACCAGCGTCACCGCCGGCGCGGTGCTGCGGCTGCTGCGCGCCGGTGTCGACCTGCTGCCCGAGCTGACCGAGTACGACCTGGTCGAGGCGGTCGCCGGCCTGCGGCCCGCAACGCCGGACAACGCGCCGATCCTCGGGCCGCTGCCCGGCCGGCCGGACGTCCTGGCCGCCACCGGGCACCACCGGCACGGCATCGTGCTCACCCCGATCACCGCCGAGAAGATCGCCGACCTGGTGACCACCGGAGTGCCCGACCCGCTGCTCGCGCCCTTCGGCGCGGACCGGTTCGCCGTCGCGTCGTCGACCGGGACCGGCGACGCGGCACGGCCCGACGCGGGCGACGTGAGCGGACGCCGGTTCGCCGTCGCCTCTCCGGCCGGCGACGCGGCACGGCCCGGCGCGGGCGACGTGAGCGGACCTGGACGGACGACCGAGGAGGACCTGTGGAGTTGACGGTGAACGGGGCCGGGCGCAGCGTCCCCGGCGGCGCGTCGGTGGCCGACCTGGTCCGCGACGTCGCCCCGCACCAGCGTGGCGTCGCGGTCGCGGTCAACGGCGAGGTGGTGCCCCGGGCCGGCTGGCCGGGCACGGTGCTGCGCGACGGTGACCGCGTCGAGGTGCTGACCGCCGCGCAGGGCGGGTGAGCGGCGTGTCCTTCGAACTGGGTGGGGTCACGTTCTGCTCGCGGTTGATCCTCGGCACCGGCGGCGCCGCGAACCTGCATGTGCTGGAACAGGCGATCCGGGCGTCCGGTACGGAGCTGGTCACGCTGGCGCTGCGCCGGGTGGACACCGCCCCGGGCACCGCCGGAGGGCTGCTCGACCTGCTGGACCGGTGCGGCGTACGGCTGCTGCCGAACACCGCCGGCTGCCACACCGCGACCGAGGCGGTGAAGGTGGCCCGGCTGGCGCGCGACGCGTTCGACACCGACTGGGTCAAGTTGGAGGTGATCGGCGACGAGCGGACGCTGCTGCCCGACGGCGTGGAACTGCTCCGCGCCGCCGAGGAGCTGGTCGCCGACGGCTTCACGGTGCTGCCGTACACGAGTGACGACCCGGTGCTGGCCCGCCGCCTCGCCGACGTGGGCTGTGCCGCGGTGATGCCCGCCGGGGCGCCGATCGGCTCCGGGCTCGGCATCGGCAATCCGCACCACATCCGGCTGATCCGGCAGAGCGTGGACGTGCCCGTGATCCTGGACGCCGGCATCGGCACGGCGTCCGACGCGGCCCTGGCCATGGAGCTGGGCTGCGACGCGGTCCTGCTGGCCAGCGCGGTGACCCGGGCCGCCGACCCGGTGGCGATGGCCACGGCGATGCGGTACGCCGTCGAGGCGGGCCGACTGGCCGCCGGTGCGGGACGTATCGCCCGCCGCTTCCACGCCCTGCCGTCCACTCCCGACGAGGGAAGACCAGACCTGTGACGGGGTTGGTGCCGTCGGGGGTGGTCCTGTTGACCGATCGGCTGGTCGCCACGGGCGGGCTTGAACGGGTCGTCGCGGGAGCGGTCGCCGGGGGAGTGCGATGGGTCGTGCTGCGGGAGAAGGACCTGCCCCGCGCCGAGCGCGCCGCCCTCGCGGTCGACCTGCGCGCGATCCTCGCCGACGTCGACGGGACCCTCATCGTGGCCGGCCCCGACCCGCTCGGCGGCGACGCCGTCCACCTGCCCGCCGCCGGCCCGTACCCGCCGCCGCCCCACCAACTGGTCGGCCGCTCCTGCCACAGCGTGGCCGAGCTGAACCGCCTCACCACCGAGCACTACGCCACGGTCTCCCCAGTCTGGCCAACAAAATCCAAGCCCGGCTACGGCCCACCCCTGAACGTCGCGGGACTGGGCAGCCTGGTGCGCGCAAGCCCGGTGCCTCTGCTGGCTCTGGGCGGGGTTGAAACCCCGGAACAGGTAACCGCGTGCGTCGACGCCGGAGCCGCCGGAGTGGCAGTGCTGGGCGCACTCATGCGAGCCAAAGACCCAGAAGAAACAGCCGCCACCCTGAGCAGCGCTTGTGTCGAGGCGGTCACCCCTGAGCTCTTCCCAAGCCGGCACGGGCGCACGGAGGTCTCCCGGTCAGGGCTGCGGCCGACCGTGCCCACGCAGGGATCAAGCCTGACCGCCCGGAGTGGGCACGGTCGGC
>NZ_JBEXIA010000048.1:0-40144 GCF_040608335.1 Micromonospora sp. NPDC005194
GGTCGGGCAGCCGCAGGATCGGGTAACCGACGAGCTGCCCCGGGCCGTGCCAGGTGATCTTGCCGCCCCGGTCCACGTCGACTGCAGGCCGCCGAACGCCGCCGAACCACCCCCACCCGCCAGCTCGCCGGCCCGGTAACCGTCACCCGCCCGAATGGGCGCGCACCGAGGCGACCGGAAGCGAACTGCGCCTCGATCGGGAACTGTCAGAGTCTGTCAGCCACGCTGTCCGGCGACAGCGCCCGCGCCCGCACTGGCGGCACGCCGCTCTGAGTTGCTGTGAGTGGCGAACGTCTTCACGCGACCGCCGCCGACTCCGGCCGGCAGAACCCGGCGATCAACCTTCAGTGAATTCCTACCCCCGGGCCGGAGCGGCGGATCAGCCGCAGTGACATCCATCGCTGAAAAGTGACAGTTGTAGCTGACGTCACAGCAACCTTCGCGCCGCCAGCCGGAAGGCCGAAGAGGCCGGACGACTTGATCTTTGGGCAAAGGTGAGCGTCGATCGTGTCCACCGTCCGTCCGCTAGTCCGTGCCGGACGACGTGACCGTCGACGAAAGGGACTTCACCATGCCTCGTGAACGCCTCAGCCTGCTCGCCGTGATCCCCGGCGACGTGACCGACCCACTCCTGTGGCGGCTCGCCCTCGACGTCACCGCCGCCCACCAACCCGACAACCACGGCAACTGCCGCAACCTGCAGTGCACCGGCCAGCGCGGCATGTGCGCCGCCGCCCGCACCGCCCGCCGAGCCATGAACCTCGCCCGGCCAGCGCGGTCAGCCGCCACCTCGCCTGCGCCCCAGCGGACGCACGGACGCGCCGCCGTGGCTACAAATGGGCCGGGCGGATTTCGTGGCTGGTTCACCACCTCGCCTGCACAACCAGTGGCGGACAGGCTCCCGCAGGGATCTCCTCGGCCATTCTTTTCGACACCGGCGGCCGCATAGGACGACACCCGACCTGACCGGCAAGATCCGCCAGCGATTGTCCGCATCTAGGACCGGGCCGTGGACCTGGCCTGATCAATCGTCGTCTCCTCAACGTCGGGCCAGCGCCGGACCGCCCGCGCGACGGCGCCGAGAATCACCTGGCCGTCGACCAGCGCCCGCGTCATCGTTGGGATAGGCGGCGAGCCAGGACTCAGGCAGCGTCGTCTCCCCTGCAGTCGAGGGCCTCGACCGCAGGGAATCACCAGGTATGCGTTCGAAGTGAGCTGCATCCGGGCCTTCCGTCGGCGTCGGTCGACGCCAGTGGGTACTGGTAAACAGGGTGAGAGCTGGCTGTGGAGCCGGGTGGCCCTCTACCGAGATACCGATGAGGCGATTGTGATGACGAGTGCCGACGGCGGCGGCTCCCCGCCGTCTCGGGAAGGTTCTCGAGCCTGGGTGGCCACAGCCCAGGGATCTCATTTGCGAGGACGGCGTACACGGGACACCGCACCCGAAATGGCGTTGCGCCGCGCCGTGCACGCCCTGGGTCTCCGATTTCGCCTGGGCCGAACCCTCTTCAACCGTTGCCGGCCGGACCTCGTGTTCCCCGGTCCGCGCGTCGCGGTGTTCGTGAACGGGTGCTTCTGGCACGGATGTCCGCAGCACGGACCCTCCCGATTCCGTGGCCCCAACGCCGAGAGGTGGAGGACGAAGATCGCCACGAACAGGGCCCGTGATGACCGGGTCGACAACGAGTTGATCGAGGCCGGTTGGCGAGTGGTCAGGGTGTGGGAGTGCGAGGTGCGGCGAGGGGTTGAAGAGGCGGCGCGTCGGGTTGTTGTCGAGGTGCGTGGCCCGTCGTGCGCGGACACCACCCCCGTGAGTCCAGCCGCCCGGACGGCCGCCGGTCAGAACCTCGCCTCTGGGTGACTTGGCCGCGTCCTGCGTTCCGGACGCTGCACACCTGTTCCACCTGCGGGTGGCAAGCCGGATGCGGCCCGGTTCGCTGTTCGTCCATCCACCGCGGTCCGTATGACTGGTCCCAGCCGAGCGCTCTGGTCGTACCCCTGTTCTAATCTGGTGCGCGTGTCGAGGGGAGGCGCCCGTCATTCATGCATCTGAAAGCTTCGATGCATTCTGCCGAGGGCAGGCAAAGTTCACCGGAATCTCATCCCAGGTCGCGCGCAGGCGACCGCTCAACCGCCCTGCCTTTCCGCGTCAAAAAGTTGGGCTTAAGGCGCATCGCTGTGCGTCCCGTGAGGTGGGTCGCGCAGGAGTGTGACATCCTGGTCCCCGTCGTCGTTGTCGAACGGAGGAAGCGTCGTGAGCGTGCGAAACCTGTACAGCGTGGCGCCGTCTGCTGCGCGGTTGACCGACTCGCTGCGTGACATCGGTTACGACTTTCCGACTGCTGTGGCTGACGTGGTGGACAACAGCGTTGCTGCGGGCGCGAGTCGGGTCGAGATTGACGTCGTGTTCGATGGTTCCGACTCGTGGGTGATGATCGCCGACGACGGCGAGGGTATGAGTGCCAACGGTCTGTTGGAAGCGATGCGTTACGGCAGCCGACGCGACTACGGTCGCGGTGATCTCGGTCGGTACGGGCTGGGGTTGAAGACTGCCTCTCTGTCGCAGTGCCGGTCCCTGACGGTGGTCAGCCGCAGGAGAGCGGCCACGGCCCGCACTGTCTCGCGAATGATCGATCTTGACCTGATCGCCGAGGTGGACGACTGGGTCATCGCCGAACCGGCAGACGACGATCGGGTCGCCCGAGCCCGCGAGACGGTGGCGGACACGGGAGGGACCGCTGTGCTCTGGCGCGGTCTCGACCGCGTTTTGCCGGAACGTAAGCCTGAGGGCGGCTGGGCGCGTCGCCGACTGGAGGCGCTGGCAGGCAGGACGGCAGACCATTTGGGTACGGTCTTCCACCGTTTCCTCGAGGGTGAGGTTGGCGGTGGTCTCGTAATCACGATCAACGGCGAGAAGGTCCGGCCGTGGAACCCATTTGCTCCAGACGAGCCCGCCCGCGAGGTGCTTCCTCCGCTGCGCTTCGAGGTCACAGTCGGTGAAGCCGCCGGCACGGTGGCACTACAGCGGTACGTCCTGCCGTCTCGCGATCAGTTCACGTCCCAGGCGGAGTTCGAGCGGCTGTCGGGCCCGCTGAACTGGAACCGTCAGCAGGGCCTATACATCTACCGCGCCCAGCGGTTGGTCCAGTGGGGCGGCTGGAACGGGATGCGGGGCATCGACGAGCACACGAAGCTCGCGCGGGTAGCACTGGACTTCGACACGGACCTTGACGTGGTGTTCAACATCAACGTGGCGAAGATCAGGGTGGCGATGCCGCCGCAGCTGCGTCAGCTGATCGAACGTCCCGTTCACGAGCTGTGTATGCGTGCGGACGACGCCTACCGCAAGAACTCGCGCAGTGCCGCCGAGGGCTCGAAGGCAGGCTCCGAGCAATTGGCCGCCTTGTCTCGCGGTGAGGCGTCCGGGGCGGCGCCGCCCATGCCAGTTGTCGGTTTGGCGCTGCGGGCCGCAGCAATGCGTGCCGGCGAGTATGCGGCCCTGCAGCGTATCGGGGCGATGTTGCGGGCTGAGGCACCTGACGTCGCCGCCGCGCTCGGCTTCAGGGACTGATCACCCGCTGCCGCGCGGTCCGACTGCCCCATTTGGCAGCTTCGCTGCACGTCTTGTTCAACGGGCAGCGGGGACAGGCGGGGTCGGCGGGGCGGCATACGGAGGTTGCCAGCTCGATGAGTCCCAGGTGCGCTCGCCGTGCGTTGGTGTCATCGCCGATCATCCGGGCGACTGCCAGACGCCCAGCGGTCATCCTGTGGCTTCGTTCGACGTGCTCGCCGGTGAAGCGGGCGGCGACGCGGTGGGTGCCCTTGGTGATCAGCACAGGCTCCTCCGCGTCGTCCTCGCCGCGGGTCGGGATCGCGAGGACGGCGAGGTCGATTACCGAAGCGTCGACCCCGCGGAGACTCTGAATCTTGTCGTCGTCGAGCGGGTCGGGTAGCGACGTGAGCGTGCGCGCCAGTTCGAGCAGCCGCTCGGCTCGGTGCTCGCGGTTGACCCACCGCCCGATCTCGAGAAGTTCGTCGCCGGCGTCAACGGTGTCCTGCGGCTGCTCCCATCGTTCGAGTAGTGACCAGAGGATTCGGATCTGCTCGGGTGCCGCCCGGTCGAGGAGCATCTCGGCGGAGATGACCTGCCACCGCGTCCGGGCGCGCAGCCACGGAAGGGTCGGCTCGCCTAGGCCGTCGAACCAGGTGGCGAGGGCCTGGGCGATGTCGTGGCTGCGGTAGGGGGCTGGCCTCAGGGCGTCCAGCGCCGTCATGACGGCGCGTCCGAGCTGGGTGCCGAGCGCCGGGGGTACGGCGTTGCCGATCTGGCGGAACGCCGCCGACGGCGGGCCGGCGAAGCGGAACCGGTCGGGGAAGGTCTGCAGCCGCGCGGCCTCACGCACGGTCAGCGTTCGGTCCTGTCGGGGATGGATGTACCAGTAGCCGTCCTTGGCGATGTGCGCGGTGATGGTGCGGGAGTAGGTGTCCTCGCTCAGGCGCTTGTACTTGTCGTCGAAGATGTCGTCGCGGTAGCGCTTGACGTCCTCCGGCAGGTCCGAGTACCTGGTGCCGGCGTCCATCATGTCGAAAGCGCGCAGGTCATCCTCGCGAACGGGTCGGGTGATGTGGTCGAAGACCTTGCCCGCGTCCGACGGTGCGACACCCCTGCGCATGTGCTTCTGAAAGGCAAACTTCGGACCGGCGTAATCCGTCCAGCCGTCCGCCCCACCCTCGGGCCGCCAGCCGCCCTCGACCTCGGGTAGGTCGCTGATCGCGTTCCATACCGATACCCGGTCCGGTACCTCCTCCGGCCAGTCGAAGGCGACCCCGTCTCGCAGTGCGACCAAGATCAGCCGCTGGCGGAACTGCGGCACGCCGTAGCGCAGGGTGTCCACAACTCGTTCCTCGACCGCGTAACCGATGGACTCCAACTCGTGGACCATGGTGCGGAGGATGAACATCTCCCGGTCGAGTGCCATGTCGGGGACGTTCTCCATGATCACGGCGGCCGGTCTGGCCAGCTGGATCACTTCCAGGAACGAACGCCAGAGGTCCCGGCGTTCGTCGTGGGCGGGCCGGAGGCCATGGCGGACTTGGTGACGGATCAGTGAGCGGCCCGCCCGGGAAAAGGGCTGACACGGCGGACCACCGGCAAGCAACTCGATCCCCGCTTCCTTGACCAAGGTGGCGATCCGCCTGACATTGGCGGATTCCCCAAGGTCGCAGTCGAGGGTGAGGCCCGGGTTGTGGTGTCGGTGCGTCTCGACGGACTCGAGGTCGCGGTCGGCCGACAGGACCACACGGAACCCCGCCTCGGTCAGACCCAGGCTCAGGCCACCGGCACCGCAGAACAGGTCCGCGGCCAGCCGCTCGCCGCGATCACGGCACGCCGCCGCGAAGCGGAGGAACTCGTCATCGTCCTTGCACGCCTGAGGGTGTGGTGTCAGGCGCACGAACGGGCCACGTACGAGCTTGACGCCGTAGCCCGCCCGACGTCGTTCGACGGCATCGTCCGTCACCCTAGTCACCTCCTGATCGGCAAGAACGCACTGCGCAGGTTACCTCTGCGGTCCGACGCCACGCGTCCGGCGGCTCCGCGTTATCGCCACGGGCTCGTCGACCCTGACGAGACCACAAGATTCGTCGGCCTCCGATCGCACCCGAGGTGGTTGGTTCGGCTGACCCGGATCAGGACCGATGCGGTGACCATGCCTCGGCCCAGTGGGTCTTGTCGGTCCTGTCCTTATCGTGGAGAGTTGGTGCCATCAGCGACCGAGTCGGCGCGTACTGTCACCGCACGTGCCGAGCGATCCTCCGGAGAACTGCATGCCCCTCACGAATCCGCCCGGGACGTGTGGCCCGCTGCACTGTGCCTGCGTCCTGCGGCACAGGGTGCCGCGTGGCTGAACCGGACGTCGGTGCCTACGCGCACGGCCTGATCGAGGACGTCAGAGCCCAGGCTGAGATCGAGGGTTGCGACCTCCCCGAGGCATTCACCCAACTGATGCTCGACCAGTTGGCCGCCGACGGGCACACCGAGGATGCCGTGGCTGTGCACTTCAAGGACCACGGTGTCGAGGTCAGCGGTTACGGTGCCGCGTCCGACGACCGGTCGCTGGACCTGTTCCTCACCTACTACAGTCCCCGCGCCGACGACGACCACAAGATCGGGCGTGCCGACGTCGAGGCGGCGTTCCGGCGCTTGGAGAACTTCCTGTCTCGCTGCGTGCGAGGCACCATGGCAAGGCGGGACCGGTCCTCCGAGGTGGCCGGAATGTGTGAAGCCGTCGCGGAGAAGTTCGGCAGGGTCGAGTCGGTCCGTCTGGTGCTGGTCACCAACGCACGCTGCGTCGCGCGCGACGGCGTTCCGCCGATGTTGTTCGAGGGGCGGCACGTCACCCGGGAGTTGTGGGACCTGCGCCGGCTGGCGAACTGGTCGGCGTCCGGCAACAAGGCCGAACCGATCGTGGCGGAGTTTCCCGCAGGTCTGCCCTGCCTGGCCACCCCGCGCACGGACGAGGACTACTCGGTCCTCCTCGCCATCGTGCCGGCCCGCGGCCTCGCCGACCTGTACTCGACACACGGTGCCAGGCTCTTGGAGCTGAACGTCCGCTCGTTCCTGCAAGTGCGTGGGGCGGTCAACCGAGGGATCCTCGACACCCTCAGAGGTAACCCAGAGCGGTTTCTTGCCTACAACAACGGCATCGCGGCCACCGCGTCGAGGGTGGACTTCGAGGATGCCCCGTCGGGGCAGCGGGTGATTCGTCGCATCCACAATCTTCAGATCGTCAACGGCGGGCAGACCACCGCAACCATCCACCACGCCCACCGCAACAAGGTGGACGTTGACGCGGCGCACGTGCAGATGAAGCTGACGGTCGTATCGCCGGACCGCCTCGACGACATCGTTCCGCAGATCTCGGCCTACTCGAACACCCAGAATCGCGTCACCGCCTCGGACCTGAAGGCGAACAGCGCGTTCCACGTGGACGTTGAGCGCATCATGCGGACCCTGTGGGCGCCACCCAGCGCCTCACACCCCCACGACACCCACTGGTTCTACGAACGCGCCCGTGGCCAGTACGCCAATGCCCTGACCCGTGAGGGCACGCCTGCCCGGCAGAAGGTGTTCAAGGCAGCCAACCCGCCCGCCCAGAAGTTCACCAAGTCGGACCTCGCCAAGTTCGAACACTCCTGGGCCAAGGAACCACACCTGGTCAGCCTGGGTGCGGAAAAGAACTTCACCCTGTTCTCGCAACGCCTTGAAGAGCAGCCCCCTGCCGTGGACAAGCAGTTCTGCCGGCACCTGGTGGCCAAGGCGATCCTCTTCCGCAAGGTCGACAAGCTCGTCGCCAGGCAGAACTTCGGCGGCTACAAGGCGAACATCGTCACCTACACCGTCGCGAAACTGGTCCAGGGGACGGGGGGAAGAATCGACCTGGACCGCATCTGGCGGACACAGGACCTCACCCCCGCCCTGCAGGACGCCGTCGCCGACCTCTCCCTGCTCGTGCACAAGATCATCACGTCCCCGCCCGAGGGCCGCACCAACGTCGGCGAGTGGACCAAGAGGCCGGAGTGCTGGACCGCCGTACAGGATCTCGACTGGACCACGCCGGCGCCGCTCGCGGCGGAACTCGTCGACATCGACACCTACGGCCCCGACATGGACCTGATCAGGGGCACCACCGCGACCGACTGGGCCGACCTCGCCGCCTGGGGCGCCGAAAGCGGGCACCTCGACGCCGAGCACCGCAGGTCCGCAGCAGAGATCGCCCAAGCCATCGACCAGGGATGGGATCCCGCCGGCAAGCACGTAGGCACCGCTCTGGAGGCCATGCGTCGCGGCCGACGTAACGGGTTTCGTCCAGTCAGCGGATTCTGAAGGTTTCGCCGGCACCGCCGGTCAATGAATCGGGAGCGGTAGATGTCCGTCTGGTTCCAGGAGGTTCCCACCGAGGGATCGGTGGAGCTACCACCCGATCCACGAGCCTTGGACGCCCTCGGTCGTAACCACTCGCTGGAGACCGCCCTGGCCGACCTGGTGGACAACTCCATCGACGCCGGCGCGACCGACATCCTCATCCGGTTCGTCCAACGCAACGCCCGCCTGGTCGGCCTCTACGTCGTCGACAACGGTCGCGGCATCGCACCCGAGAGCATCGACGACGCGATGACGATCGGCGGACAACGCCGCTACACGGGAGAGGATCTCGGCCACTTCGGCCTCGGGTTGAAGGCGGCATCGTTCAGTCAGGCGGCCAGTCTCAGCGTGCTCTCGCGTGCCGCCGGGTCGGAACCGGTCGGACGGCGCTGGCAGCTCGACGCCGGTCGCCAGACCTTCGAATGCGACATTGTTCCGGAGGCGTTCGCCGCCGCCGAAATTGACCGCGACTGGCAGCTCCCGACCGGCCAGTCGGGCACCGTCGTGCGGTGGGACAGCGTCAATGGATTCCCCTCGACAGATGACCCGGAGCAGGTCGACGAGTTCCTGAGTCGCACGATCTCGCATCTGCAGGGGCACCTCGGCCTGACCTTCCATCGCATCCTCGTCGACCGTGGCGTGCGGATCGTCATCGACGTGGAGGACGCCGACCTCGGCGCCGGGGTACGTCACCCGGTCGCGCCGATCGACCCCTTCGCCTACGCCGAGACCCTGCCCGGCTGGCCGAAACAGCTCAAGGCGCCGATCGAGGGGGCGAAGATTGTCCTTGACTGTCACATCTGGTCGCGCCGCTCCAACACGCCCGAGTACCGACTCCCCGGCGGGGCGGAGACGCGGCAGGGCCTCTACTTCTACCGCCGGGGTCGGCTCCTGCACGCCGGAGGGTGGGAGGGCATTCACGCGCCTGACGCTCGGCTCCAGCTCGCTCGCGTTCGCATCGATATCGATGGTGACACAGCGGGAATGTTCGTGATGAACCCCGAGAAGTCGCGGGTGTCCGCCGGCCCCCGCTTCGCCCCCGCTGTTGCCACTGCCCAGGCCGACGACGGAACCACAATCACCGACTACCTCCAGGTGGCCGAGGCGGCGTGGGCAACCGCCAATCGCCGCAGGACCGCACGACGCAGTGCCGCGATACCACCCGGCAAGGGTTTCCATCCGAAGGTCACCCGCGAGATCCGCGACGAGTTACCCCTGCTGCACGAGGACCCCGTAAACATCCAGTGGAAGCGGTTCACCACGGACGCGTTCCTTGAGTTTGACCGCGACACCAGGACTCTGTGGCTAAACCGGACATACCGGCAGGCTCTACTCGGTGGACGTCGCGGCGGAAGCAACGATTTACCGGTGCTGAAGGCCGCGCTGTTCCTTCTCGCCGGCAACGTCTTCGAGGGTTCACACTTCGGTGCGCGCGACAAGGACAACATCGAGCTCTGGCAGGAGATCCTGACCGCGGCGGCCAAGGCAGAGAAGTCGACCTTCGAGGCCCGCCAGTGACCACAGCAGCAGACCGTCACCTCAGCACCGACAGCTTCAACGCCTACCTGCGCACCCGGGCCCCGATCGACCATCCCATCCCGGGATCGCCGCGGCTCGTGCTCTTCGTCGACCCTCACGCCTCCCGCATCGGGCTACGCGGGCCTGCCACGCCCCACGAGGTTCCACCAGCCGGCCTCGAACACCTCACCGCGCACACCGTCCACCACGACGGACAACGCATGATCGAGATCGCCGTCACCGATCCGCGCCTTTTCGTTGACGCCTACCCGCTGCTGTGCGCTGTAGCCGATCGAGTCCAGCTAGATCAGCAGACATTGACTGCCGCGCTCGCCGAGACCCTGCGTCGCTTGGGCCACCTCCTGCAGACGGAGGATGTCCTGTCGCAGGAAAGGGAAACCGGGCTTGTCGGAGAACTGCTGTTCCTCGCAGGCCTCGTGCACGTCGTCGGGCCGGACGCCGCACTGACGGCATGGCGCGGCGGGCAGGCCGAGGAACACGATTTCGGGCTGGACGAGCACGACGTCGAGGTCAAGACCACGACGTCGGAGCGGCGCGCGCACTGGATCTCCTCGCTGACCCAGATGGTCGCGACCGGCGACCGGCCGCTCTGGCTGGTGTCCCTGCAGATCACCGCGGCGGGTAGCGGCGGTTGTTCCCTCCCGGAACTTATCAACAGAGCCCGTGCCCTTCTGCCCACCACGACCCGGCACACCGAATTCGACGGTCTGTTGCAAGCCTCGGGCTGGCGTGACCGGTACACGGCCACCTGCCAGCGTCGCTGGCGACTACGAACCCGTCCTCAGGCATTTGCGGTCACCGAAGCGTTTCCCCGCCTAACACCGCAGCTGCTTGCTCAGGCCGGCGTCGACGGCACCCGCGTGACCGACATCCGCTACCGGCTGGACGTGACCGGGCTCAGCGGCGATGAGACGCCGCAAATCCTGACCGACGTACTCGCGAGGGGACAACGGGAACTGCCATGAGCGACATCGTCACCACCGCATACAGCGCGGCGCTAGCCGCCATGCAGCGCACAGGCCCCAAGCGTCTGCACGCCTTGGCCGCCATGCTGGGCGCTGACGCCCCCGACATTGCCAACGGCTCCGCGCTTCTGACCCACCTGCGCGACGCCGGACCTGAAGATGCCCTACGCCAGCAGATCGCACACACGCTGGCCGGGTGGGACCATGAGCAGAGCAGCGCCCCTTGGACCGATGGCACCAGCCACAACACCGCCGAACGGCGCGCGGCGGTGATGGCCGCGCTCGCCGTCGACGACCCGACGGCGGACCTGATCGCCGACCTGTTCCCCTACGCCGTCGCAGACGGGGTCATCGTCATCGCCGACGACTGGGAGGAGTGGCGCACCCCGCAACGCCGCACCGAGCGCACCTTCTATTGGGCGCACTATCACCGTTACCTGCTCGACAAGTGGCGCAACCCCGACGCTGTCGCTGACCTCGACAGGGCCACCGAGGAGGTCGTCCGGCGTCTGTCCGACCCGACTCGACCCGTTGCGTACCAGGCCAAGGGCCTCGTCGTTGGATACGTCCAGAGCGGCAAGACAGCCAATTTCACCGGCGTCGTGGCCAAGGCCGTTGACGCCGGGTACCGACTCGTCATCGTCCTCACCGGCACCACGAACATGCTGCGCGCACAGACCCAGCGGCGTCTCGACATCGAACTGTGCGGTCGGGAGAACATCGAACGGGAGATCTCCCCCCACGACCAGAAGGTCCACGAGTACCAGAACGACCCCGACTGGAAGGGCGACCGCTTCGTCCGACACGGGGGGCGACCCTCCGACGCCGGATACCCCGACATCCACCGCCTGAGCAACCACGCTGGCGACTACAAGCGGCTCAAGATGGGTTTCTCCGCCCTCGAGTTCAGGGGACGCGAGCGTAACCGGAAGTTTTTTGACCCAGCGAATCTTCACACCAGCGACGCCCGTCTCGTTGTCGCCAAGAAGAACGCCTCCGTCCTCGAAGCACTGGTGGCGGACCTGGGTCGCATCAGTGAGCGTCTCGGCGAGGTGCCCGTCCTCATCATCGACGATGAGTCTGACCAGGCGTCGGTCAACACCGTCAGCCCGAAGAAGTGGAAGGAGGACAGCAAAAAACGCACCGCGATCAACCGGCTCATCGGGCAACTGCTGCGAATGATGCCCCGCGCCCAGTACGTCGGCTACACCGCCACCCCGTACGCCAACGTGTTCATCGACCCCTCCGACGTCGAGGACATCTTCCCCCGCGACTTCCTCATCTCCCTGCCGCGTCCCGCCGGCTACATGGGCGCAGAGGACTTCCACGACTTCGACGCCGAACTACCCCTGGAACAGCGTCCCCTCGACACCTCGAAGGAACGGGCCCACATCCGGTACCTCGCCGATGAACCCGACGACGGCGAACTGCGCCGCGCCGTGGACATGTTCGTCCTCACCGGTGCCCTCAAGTTGTACCGACAACGGCACGGAATGTCCTACCGGCACCACACCATGCTCGTTCACGAGGCAATGGGCAAAGACTCCCACCGGCAAACAGCCGAGTTGATCGGCCACCTGTGGAACACCGCCGGTTACTACCGGCCTACCGGATTGGCGCGGCTACGCGACCTGTACATCACCGACGTCCTGCCCGTATCTCGCGCGCAGGCACCCACACTGCTTACACCGGCCGACTTCGACGACCTGCGCGACGACATCGGCGAGGCGCTAAGACTCATTAGCCCCGCCGACCGTAACGGCAGCCCGGTCATCGTCGTCAACAGCGACACCGACCTTGAGAGGCAGCAGGAGAGCCTCGACTTCGACCAGCGGGAGATCTGGCGCATCCTCGTCGGCGGCAACAAGCTTGCTCGTGGTTTTACCGTCGAAGGGCTCACCGTCACCTACTACCGGCGCGCCACGGCTCAGGTCGACACCCTCATGCAGATGGGCCGCTGGTTTGGCTTCCGACCCGGCTACCGAGACCTGGTCCGCCTCTACACCACCCCAGACCTGCACGACATGTTCGAGGCCGCCTGCCGCGACGAGGACTTCCTCCGTCGCGAACTGCGCCAGTACGCGGACCCGGCCGACGGGACGAAGCAGCTCACCCCGCGGCAGATCCCACCCCTCATCGCCCAGCACCGACCGGACCTGCGCCCGACCGGCCGCAACAAGATGTGGAACGCCAAGCTCGTCCTGAAGAGCTCACCCGGCCAGCCCATGGAACCCGTGGCCTTCCCCTCTGTCGCAAGCAAGATGAAGCACAACCTCGATCAGTGGAAACCCCTGCTCGCTGCCGCAGCCCAACGATCCGTCGAATTCGCGGTGCCGCGCGCCAAAACCACCTACGAGGCGGGGGTGGCAGTCGTCAGTCACACAGCACTTCTAGACGTGCTCGGCAACCTCAAGTGGCTGGCCGACGACACCTTCCAACCCGAACTCGCCTGGCTACGTCGCCTGAGCGACGACCAACTCGCACGGTGGGTCGTGCTCCTGCCCCAGCAGACGAGGTCCACCACACGACGCCTCGTCGCCGGACACGGGCCCTTCAGCATCTTCGAACGCCAACGCACCTCTTCCAGCGCCTCGTTCCGAGTGTTCAGCGAGGAACGACACCGGAACGCAGCGATAAGGATTGCCGGTTTAGACACACCAACCCCTGATGCCGAAGCCGACGCGCTCAGGGGCCCCTCCACGGGAGCAATCATCCTCTACCCGACCGTCGAAAAGGGCGGCCTCTCCGGGAGTGAGGGCCAAGCCATCGAAGGCGAGAAAATCACGATCGGGTTCCACCTGGTCACCCCAACTACCACCGTGCCGGCCGGTGGCAAGTTGATGCACTGGGTGACGGTGGACAAGACCAATCCGTACGCGCTGGTCGTCGATGCCAGGTGATCCTTCCTACACCTCGTCGCGGGGCGACTTCAAGCAGTGAGCCACGCCATTGCGTCATCAGGCAGCGGTTAAGATCGTCCGGGGGGACCTGTGATCTCAGGTATGTCAGGCCGACTAGCCCTATAGCGGCACCACGTGAGGAGATTTCGTGGCTATCAACGGCTTCTTAAGACCCCGAGCCCGTCTCATGCAGCACCTCGGTGAAGATTTGATTCCCAGCGACCGGGTCGCGTTGACCGAGCTGGTAAAGAACGCCTACGATGCCGACGCCTCCATTGTCGTAATCCGGTTCGTGGGCCCATTGTCACAGGGCCTAGGTTCCGTCGACGTCTGGGATGACGGACACGGCATGTCCGAGGCCACCGTCAGCGGGTCTTGGCTTGAGATCGCAACCGCACATCGGCTAAAAAACACATTAAGCGAGAGCGGCAATCGCCGCGTACTAGGCGCTAAGGGCCTAGGTAGATTCGCCGCTGCAAGGATCGCGAACATCACAACATTGGTGACCCGCCGCGCAGAGGATAACGAGATACGCGTAATAGTCGACTGGGGTCGATTTACTGAGAATGATGCGTACCTTGACCAAGTTCCTCTTACATGGGAAGTAGGTCCGCCCAGCTGCTTTGGGCCGAACGGCGAGGCAGAGCAGATTTTCAGCCGTGTCGAGGCGGACGCAGGCCAATTAGAGAAATCGCTCAGCACTGAGCATGCCGTACCATCCAGCATTGTTTCGACCCTTGGCCACGCTCAAAGGCACCATGGCACCCTACTCCGACTACAGCAGCTCCGGCATGACTGGACCGATGAAGAACTAGACGGTTTACGAGCCGCCCTGAGCCGGCTCCTCCCGCCACCGCTACCCTCAGACCTCGAAGTACCCGCCGTTCCCGAATTCTCCATCTACCTTGATATCCACGGACAGCCCGACAAGTCAGGCTTCGTCGGAGCCGCTCCTGTCCTGTCGACACCAACTTATCGGCTCTTCGGGGTCGTGGAGGAAGATGGCGCGGCTCACTTAAGTTTCGAGACGACTCTCCGCGACGGCCATCCAGAGCAAATCGAGACGGTGGTACGGCCAGCCGAAACCGTAGCCAATTCGTGCGGTCTGCTCCAGATCGACATTCGAGCATGGGACCTCGAAGCTAGTTCGCTGCGCGAGCTGATCAACCTTCAGGTCGGCACAGGCAACGTCAGCCAGGTGCGACAAGTAATCCGCAGTAACTCGGGCATCGCCCTCTACCGGGACGGCTTTCGTGTGCAGCCCTACGGTGATCAGGGGGCAGACTGGCTTAACCTTGACCTGCGTCGCGTCAACAACCCCACACTGCGTCTATCACAGAACCAGGTTTCAGGCTTCGTATTCACTACCGCAGAGCAAAATCCCGAACTACGGGACCAGGCTAACCGGGTCGGCCTGATAGAGAACCCGCAGTACGAGGATCTACGGCAGGTCCTCCTCGCACTGATCGCGCTCATCGAGCAGCGGCGATACAGCTTGCGTAGGACCGGCGAGACCGAGGAAGACGAGCGAAGGCGATCGCGAGGCATCTTCGACGCTTTTAGCCTCGACGGCGTTCGTCAAGCAGTATCACGCAGCCCCTTGGCGAATGATCCGGATGTCAACTTGGCGCTCGACGAAGCGGAGCAAGAGCTCGGAGCAGGCGTCCGCCGGGTGCAGGAGGTCCTGTCCCGGTTTTCTAGGCTCGCAAGCCTTGGCGCTCTCGTCGACGTGATTCTGCACGAGGGCAACACCGCTCTCGCTCGAATTTCCTACCTCCTTCGGCGCCTTGATCGATTGTCAAAGGCTAGTGACGACGACCTGCAGAAGGCGCTGGAGCCCGTCACATCCGGCCTGCAGACACAGCGAGAGGCACTGTCGCGTCTGTTCCGAAGCATTGAACCGCTCAGCGGCCGCAAACGCGGACGACCCAGGAAAATGCAGATTCAGTCCGTAATACGCAAGGCTCTTGAACTCATCGAAGGAGAGCTCGACCAGCAGGGAGTGACTGCAACCATCGACGGGACGGACCAAGCGGTTACCGTTGATGAGGCCGACATCATCCAGGTTGTTGTCAACCTGGTGCGAAACGCCGCCTACTGGTCCTCGACCATTCGGGATCCCGGCGAACGAATAATCCAGATCAGCACTGACCGGCAAGACGACGGCTCGCTGACCATTGTAGTCGCCGACAACGGGCCCGGCGTCGACCCTGCCAACCGCGACATAGTCTTCGACCCCTACTTCACGACAAGGCCGGAGGGCATGGGACTCGGCTTGAGCATTGCTGGATCAATCACGCAAGATTTTTATGGTGGCGAGTTGGAGCTTTTGTCGGAACGGCCTTTGGGCGGCGCCACCTTCCGTGCCACACTTCGGCGGAGGGTTGGCTGACATGCCAAGGGAACGCATATTGATCGTCGATGACGAGAAGGACCTCGCCGAGGAGTTCGCCTTGATCCTCGTGGAGGACCTCGACGATACTCTGCAAATCGAGGTTTTGGATAGCTTCGACGAAGCTGAACAACGCCTCGAAACAGAATCCTACGACTTGGTCGTTCTGGACGTACGACTGAAAAATCTGCACGGGCAAGACGACGAGGAGCGAGGGAGGCGCTTGTACGAGCGTGTGGCGCGCGTTCGCTGGGTGCCCGTTGTGTTTCGTACCGCTGTGCCAGCAATTGTCAGCGACCTTGGGCAGCCTCCCGCTATCAGTGTGGTGCTCAAGGGAGAGACTGAAGAGGAGATACGCGTAGTACGCGAGGCCCTCGCATCCGCGATCCCCACCGTGACGCGGCTTCTAGGCCAGATAGTGGACCGAGAAGTCCGAAGCTTTCTGCGGGACGTTGTCGCGCAGCACTGGAACGAGATGGGGGTACGCGACCACGAGGAGCTTGTCTTGGTGCTCGTTAACCGGCTGGCCGCCTGGATGAAGGAGCACGCAGTCGCTGAGCTTTCCACCAAGTTGCAGGGGAAGCTCGGTACGAGCGTCGGCCAAGCCTCGGCCGCGCACGTCTATTTGTATCCGCCGGTGGTCGACCATTTGACCTGCTGCGACCTTCTGCTCGAGAACGAGGAAGCGTATTGGCTCGTCCTGACGCCGACGTGCGATCTGATCCCAGTGGAAGGCGGCGGAGGTCGCTTGCGATCCGACCTGTCTACTGTTCGCCTCGCCAGAGCACACACTGTTGCAGATTCACCTGTCGTTGCCGACTTTCGAATCGGCAAGATAAGAAAGGAAAAGCTGGCTGGCGCACTGAGGGGCACAAGGCGCTACAGGTTTCTACCACGCTACCTCGACATTCCTGATCTCCTGGTTGATTTTGAGCAGGTTCATTCGCTTCCGATTGACGCAGTACAAGAGTGGAGGCGTATCGCGACGCTAGACAGCCCATTTGCCGAAGCAATGCTAACGGCCTTTAGCCATTCCGTCGGCCGCGTCGGCACTCCCGACCTGGAAACAGCAGCTGTATTCCAAGCGCTTACCGCGGACCCCGCAGTTATTCCTGCTCAGCCCAACCCGAGCTGAATCGGGTCCGTGCTGCTCGTCGTGCCGGTCGACAAAGCCGCATGGGCGGCAGCGAGACGCGCTTACGCATGAGCGGATCATCCGAGTGGCCAAGAACATCCCAGGGTTACAACGGGTAAGGCTGCCGGGTGGTAGGCGTCTGGTGACTCGCCAAAGGCTCAGCAGTTGAACAGTGACTGCTGCCGGTCCACTTCGACGCTATCCTCCACGGGTTGTTCATCATTCGAGGACGGCTCCCAGCACAGGGGCGGTGGCGGATTATGTTCAGCCTTGGCCAGAAGCGCCGCGGCCAAGTCCATCATCTCCTTGATCGACTGCGCATGGATAGTCAAAAACTGCGGACGCAAGTCATCGAGGTCAAATCCACAGGACGTGCGCTCAACCAGCGGCTGCAACCAGTCCGCGTGCGCCCGATCGATGGCGGCCACAACCACCGGCCGCTCGGCCCAGGATCGCTCGGCGTGACTGCGGCAACTGGCAGCCGGTACGCACCCAGTCGCCGCCAATGCATACGTTAACCCGGCGACCCCAAGTTCAAGGCCGCACAGACTGACCGAGGCGACGTCACAATGTTCGACAAGTGCGGCCATGCCCGCTTCATCCTCGGGATCCTCGGATGGGAAATCTGGGTTGTGTGCTTCGATCAACCGGGCGAAATACTCGAACGACGTAGCATCGTCCGTCGCAGCGTCGACTGCAGTTGCCGCGGCTCGCTCGTCGGCTACCACCTGGGCCGCTTCCGACAACGGCACATCGAATATCGCCCACACGCCTCGGAAGAACCCGATGCCCTCTTCATGGATTTCGTCTTCCGCCGGCATCCAGAACCGTGTATTTCGCGGAAAAGCTGGATCAAGCTGGATGTGGGTGCGGGGGATCAACCGCATCTCCTCTCGAAGCCTCGAAGCAGTCAACCACTTTGAGTGCGCGGAACGCAGTGTGGAACACGGGCAGGTCGCGACGTGGAAGCGGGACGCTGCGCTCGTACCGGGTGAACCACACTCCGTAAACACGGTCGGCGGCATACCGATGCTGACGGTGTTCGAACTGGTCCCGGGTCTGCGCGCTCCACTGGACTTCGAATGCGAACCTGCTGGTCCCTCCGGTGACCAAAACGTCGGCGACCCAGCTTTCTCCACTGGCCTCCGGTTCGGCGTCCCATTCGGCTGCCCGAGCGGCCTGCACGATGATGTTCTTGGCGTCCAGGTGCTGACCGGTCTCGGCTGGATGGCTCGCGCAGTCACTCGCTTCCCTGTGCGCAAAATGTCGCACACCGAGCTTGCTCGTATACAGGTACGCCACAGCACCGCAGTACGGCAGCCGCACGGAACACCGGCCCGCTCGAACGTCCGTCCGTAGCGACTGCCATTGCTCGTCGGACAGCAACGTGCTGACCGTCCGTACGTCATCGACCATCGCGAGAAGAGGCACAGGAACATGCTCGGTGCCGGGTACGACAGTTTGCCGATACGGTGAGCTGTCCGGATGATGCGAATGCCAACCCGTCGGCAGTGCAGGAGGCACGGTGCGCGCCACGTTGATGGATCGTGCGGACGGAGATCAGATCGACCTCATCCTGACGCATCCGGCACACCAGGAGACCCTGCGCGCCTTGATCAATCTGATCCGGACATTGCACACCTGCCGCTCTGCCGAGGACTTGTACCACTTCCAGAGTCGGCTCCGCGGCATGGTCCTCGACACCGAGCAGCGTCGCGCTGCGATCAGCCAGCAGATCAAACGCCTGGATAGGCACCGCAGCCTCACCGCTGACGCGCCCGAACTCGGCACAGCCCTCGACCGCACCGACCGGGGATCCTGGGTATTGGAGAGCGACGTCTACGAGCGGATCTGGCGCCAGCTCAAGTCGATCGCGGACGCACTCGCCTGGAGAGTCTTCGGCTACCAGCGCAACATCATCGTGGCGCTGTCGCGCGCCGACGCTCCCGGCCCGATGTACGGCAAGACCGGCCTGGCCGCAGAGCTGGAGGTCATCGAGACCGCGTGGCGCGAGAACCGGGAGTTCGTGCTGCACCACGACCTGACCAACGTCATCCGTGTCGGCGACGTCACCGTCCTCGACCGTGAAGGCTGGGCCTGGCTCCGCGAGATCAAGACCAATCAGCGGTATCGGGTTCCTGCCCAGGAGCGGCTGCTGGCCGACACCTCGCAGGTCCTCGCCGACGAGACCGGCACGTTGCCCAGCGGCTACGTACCAGTGCGCACCACCATCGACTACCGCACCGACTTGGCGGGCCTGCGTGACATTCTCGCCTTGGCGCATGCGCGGACGGGTATCGCCGGAGGCGTGGTCTCGTCCGGTCGCGCGGTCGTGGCGGCCAGTCAATTCACCGCCGCCGGCCGGTACACCGCGGAGGAGTTCGGCACTCGCTTCGACGCCGAACTCGCCCGGGTCCGCCGCCGCATCGGCGCCGACAACCCCAGGCACACGCTGACGCTGCTGAGCATCGACCAGGCCGGTCGTACTCTCGTGCGCCCACCCTGGGCGATTTACCCGATCGAGGCCGAGGTCGCGGCCAGCCTCATCGCCGACGGCATGTTCTTCGCCGTCTGCATGAACCCGAACAAGATCATCGACTCGTTGGCCAAGACCGGTGTCGAAGCGTCCTGGCTGCAACGTCTCGACGGCACCGAAGATCCCTCGAAGCCGTTGTTGAACGTCGCCGTACGGTCGGGCAACCGGCTCTGGTCGACGTCCCTGAACTTCGCCGCGATCGCGGAGCTGATGCTCGAGCTGATCGATCTCCGCACCTGGAGCCGGCAGGTCGCCGCGATGCTCAGCGGTGAGTTCGCTGCCGGCACGCGGCCCTGGCCGTGCTTTGCCAGGGAGGCCAGAGTTTGGGCGTGATTGTCCGGACGGCGGCTGTTTGGCTCGGCGCCATCGCCCAGCGGGTGGGATCGGCTCCCGAAGTGGCGATGACGCCGTCAGACAGGGTTAGGCCGTTGTGATCAACGCTGAGCGTGTGTTCTCGGCGCTGCCGGTCAGCAGGGTGAACTCGTGGTCTCCCTCGCCGTCGGCCGTCATGGCGTAGCCGGAGTACGCGCCGGTGAGCGCGGGTGGGGCGTCGTAGCGGTGGGACGTGAGATGTACGTCCAGCCGTTGTCGGCCAGCCGTACGTACGCGATCTCGTGGGCCTTGTCTAGGTCTAGGACACCGCTCTGGAATCCACTGGCGGCCACCACGACGCCCTTTTGGGCGCCGGTGGACCGAAGCTTGGTGAGAAGCACCTGAACATCGGACCGTTTGTGCGACGGGTGTTCACCACCAACGGCGCCTGACCTTGATCTCGCGTACGGGTATCTCGGAGGGGTGCAGGGGGCGTTCAACGACGGGGCGGATCGTGTGGGGTGTGATGCGGTCGCGTTCGTGCTCCTCGGCGAACCGGGCGGCCTGTTCGTGTTCGCCGAGGTTGTCCAGGGCCTTGAGGAGGTCGGTTACCAGGATGTCGAGGCGGTGGGTTTCGGCTTCGGCGGCGAGGAACCGTTCGTGGTGGGTCACTGCCCGTTGGCCGCACCACTGACGTAGTAGTTCGTGACGGGGCCGGTCGTGGCGGCGGTACCAGTCGTACTCCCATTCCGGTGTCGTCGACCGGCTGTCGCGGCCGACGCGGTAGTCATGGCCGAACTTGCATTTGTGGCGGGACTGGGCTTCCTGCTCAATGACGAGGGCGAGGACCTGGGTCGGATGGGCGTGGCACGCGGCCTCGACCAGTTGAAGGGTGCCGGCCGGTGACAGGATGGTCCGGCCGTTTTGGTCGAACCATTCAGCCGAGGCGAGGATGTCCTCGACCGGGCCGCCGATGATCTCGCTCAGCCGGGCCCTGTCGCGGATGTCGGTGGCGCATGACACCGGGGACCAGAGCAGTTCGGCTACGTCATCGCTGATCAAGAGGCCGAAGATCTCCTCGACGCAGGCTTCCTCTGTGCGGTCGAGGCTCAGGTCGTCGATGCGTTGCCAGTTCGCCATCAGCGCGTCGAAGGTCCCGACCTCGCTCCACGGCACCCGCAGCCGCGACCCGGGGACCTTCTCCACCCGTTCGTCGGGGTCGTCGAGGAATCTGATCTCGAGGCGGGCGCTGGTCTTCTTCGGCTCGACGGCCAGGATGCGGACGCGTTCGGACGGTCCGTGGTCCGACTGCCGGTACGCCCATTCGTCGCCGACGGTAAAGCGGGAGGGGTCGATTCTCATCCAGCCGTCCTTCGGGTAAACGTCCCTTGTTGCGTGGTACCGGGTCGTGCTGGCGGTTAGCGCCGCGATGGCGGCAGGTGCCGGCGCAGGCTTGTGCGCATCCAGCCGGAGTGTGGTGACGGTTGAGGTGTCGACGCACTTCAGGCGCCGCGGTCGAGCAGCCCGTGGTGCCACGATTCGGCCTGTCGGCGGATGCCGGCGTGCGCCTGCCGGTCGTGATCAGGGCGGTGCTCCTTGCGTGGGCCGTGAGGGCTCCAGTCGCCGAGGAACGGGCGCAGGTCGTCGGGTCCGGGTTCGGGGTTGTAGTCGATGTCAGCCAGCACACGGGGACTACGGATGGGGTCGATCCGGTCGGCGGCGGTCCTGCCCCACGCGACCCAGCTGGCGAGGCACCCGCCGGCGCCGGTCCGCTCCTCGGCCGCTTGTTCAAGGGCGGTGCAGAAGGCGCGGATGTCAGCTGCGGTGGTCCAGGCCTGGTAGGCGTTGCGGAAGGTTTCCGCGCGGATGTTGTCGGCGGCCCGGACGCGGGCGTCGGCCATCGCGGCGTGCCATTGCGCGAGGGTGGCCTCCTCCTGCCGTCTGCGCTCGGCCGCGGCTTCCTCCTGCCGCCGCTGGTGTTCGGCTGCGGCCTTCTCCCGGGCGACTTCGGCTGCCCGCCGTTGCTGTTCGTCGGCGGTGACGCCAGCCTCGAACCCTTGGATGATCTGCGCGACGCGTTGTTCCAGACGTACGCGTGCGGTGTCGGTCCAGGTGTCCCGGTTGTCGTGTCCGGCCCGGGCGATCTCCAAGCGGAGCCTGCCGGAGTCGACGACGTCGAACTCCGCGGGTTTCATCCACGGCCGCAGGCGCAGCACCTTCAGCTCCTCGGCGGTGGGTTCGTGCGGGACCTGGTCGCGTTCCTCGGTCAGGGTGACCGTGCGTCGGACCTGCCCGGCCTGGAGGAACACCCGCGGGTGTTTCGCCTTGGTGTTGACCCCAAGCCGGTGCCCACGCCGGGCCGCCTCGCCGGCGACCTGCCGGATCAGCAGCAACGCCCGGGGCAGCAAGTCCGAGCTGACGGCGAGGTTGGTCGGATCGGCTTCGAGAGCGCTGAACGCCAGATGCGGGTCGGTGGTGACACGTCGGGTGTTGAGCCGGATCCGGTTCCAGTCGGTCTCGTCCGGACCGGCATCGGTGGACAGGCGGATGACGATGTCCCCGGCGTCACGGCCAGTGTGGCGCAGATGGTGACCCGATGGCACAAGTTCCTGCTGCTTGAACGCGTGAATGATCCGCCGGTACCGGGCCCGCGTTCCACTGTCGGGACTCTCGATACGGACCATGCCGCCCTCGCGCTGCAGGCGGTCGAGCAGTTCGCGAGCCGATCGCAGCAGCTCCGCCGACGAAGCGCCGCCGGCGATGCCGCCAGGTGCCGGCGTCTCGGACCGCGGGAGGGAAGCACGGTGGTCGGGATGATCGGGATGGTGGCCATGCTCAAGGTAGAAGCGACCGGCATCGGTCGAGCACGCCCTCCACACCCCTGCCTTGCGGGTCACCGTCACCAGGTTCCGGTCCTGGAGCGCACGCGCCGACCGCCGGTACTCGACGCCGTCCGGACCGCTGAGGTCATCGCCGCCGTGGATCCGGCGAAGCAGGTCGAGCTGCCGCTCATTGAGCGAATCCCACCGCTGCACCACCCGACAGTAAGGGGCACGGCGTACTCGATCGAGCTCGACACGGCCGTGTGAGGCAGCCCGGTCCGAAGAACGGACCGAACTGTCGAGGTCCGCCCGCAAACTGACAGTGAGGATGTAGGGGCGGCGCCGTTGAGGCGGTCTAACTTTTACATCCTCGACGGCCGCATCGCTCTGCCAGAACTACTTCGCACTAAACGCCGTCACCTCAACGACATTGGCAGTTGCTGGTGTCCGGCAAGAGGGCTCGTCTAGCAAGCGGTCTCGGCACTCGGTCAGAGGCGCCTGCCGCCCCGGACAAGAGGCGAGCGGAGGGCGGTCCAGCGCGCCTCGGTTCTTTCAGCCCCACCTCATAGAATTCACGTCGGCAGAAGGCCCTGAACGAACGTCGGGAAGCCCGGCCAAAAAAGTTCCAAGATTTTTTGCCGGTACCCCGCTCTGACGGCCTGGAGGAGTAGGAGAACCACTCCGGACACGAAGGAGCACCATGAACGACAACGACGCGGCCGCCGCCGAGAACCCCGACTCGCCCACCCCGCCGGCCCGCACGGGGACTCCTCTGGCCCGCGCGTTCCAGCGAGCGGCGGCCGCGAACCCGAACCGGGCAGGTGTCCCGCTCGCGGCCATGTTCCCCCAGGCCAACGCGATGACCTCGGCCATGCCCCGCATCGTGGTGTCGCCGCCCAAGGTCGTAGTGGTCCGTCGCCGGCAGCAGGCGATGTCCCGCAGCGCCGTCTTCCGGGCGCATCAGCGGCTGATCGACCGCCGGCTCACCCGCAGCGCCCGCGAGGCCGCCGGCCGAGCCCGTCGCACGCCGAGCCGCGACTCGCGCCTTCGCGGAGCCATGCGCGCCGGTTGGGCCGGAACGGCCGAAGGCAGGCAGTCCTTTCTGGACGGGATAGCCCGGATAGCCCCCTCGCTGAAGGTGCTGGACCAGATCACGAACATGGTCAGCCCGCTCGCCTGGGTCGAGGAGTTGCAGAAGACGCTCCAGAGTCTGGTCCGCCCGCTCGCTCTGTTCGAGACGATGCAGGAGACGCTCCAGAGCCTTGTCCGAGCCCCGATGTTCGAGGCGCTGCGTCGTATCCAGGAGCAGATCGCTGCGGCCGCCTGGCCGGTGTTCAGCGTCCCCCAGCGCTTCCGGGACGCGGTGACCAGCAGTGCAAGTTGGTTGATCGGCGCGTTCCGGCACACGCGGGAATTGGCCTCGGGCTTCATGACCTACCAAGCGAAGCTGCGGCAGCAGATCAGCTCGATGGTCGACTCTTGGAGCTGGAGGCTGCCCGACCTCACCAAGTTCATCCGGCCGATCGCGGAGGGCATCGTAACGATCGTCCGCGACATCAGGTGGCCTGACTGGTCGACGGCGACGGAGACGCTCTTCGCGCTGGCGGTCCGCGCGGTCTTCTGGGCGGCCGTCCGGGTTCGCAAGGCGATCCTCCATGTGGAGAACAGCGAGGAAATCGTCCGGGAGTTCATGCTCGAGGTCCTGGATCTTTTCCCGAAGGGCCAGCCGCACATCGAGGCCGCGAAGGAGGCCCTGCTTGAGGACGCCTGGTTGAAGGCGGAGCCTGAGAACGTGAGGAAGATGCTGCTCAAGCGGATCAGGGAGCTCCACCGCAACCATCGACTGATCGGCGACACCGAGCTCAGGCACCGCCGCATCGTGTCCCTGCACACGCCGTTGGGGCAGGCGGGCAGCGACAGCGACGTGGTCCTTACCCTGGCCGAGGCGCTGGCCGACCCGCGCTCCGTCGAGGATCTCGTGCTCAGCTTGCCCGAGTTCCGCGACCCGCGCATCGACCGCGTCCTCGACAAGCTCAAGCCCGGAGAGCGGGAGGTCGCTGACCTTTACGCAGGTCACGACCGCATGACCTGGGAGCTGGCCGCCGCGGCGGCCGGGCAGCCGCCGGCCGTCGGCGAGCGTGTCCGCAGGAAGTTGGACCGGTTGGGCAAAGACTTCACCAGCCGGCAGCCCGGCGAACTCCACGTCCCCAACAAAACGAGGCCGAGGGCCAGGCCAGCGTTCGGCTGAGCTCGAACCGCCTGCGGCGGATGCCGCCGCTCGCGACCCGCGAACGGTCGCGAGCGGCGCCCCAGACTCTTCTCGCTCGTTCTCTCCGGAGGTTCTCCATGCCCGCGAATGCGGATGGCTCCCGCATGCTCAAAAACCGCAACACGACCCCGAAGGACCAGGCCAACCCGAGCATCAACCGCAGGGTCAAGGTTGCCGCCGGCGGCGGTTTCGGGACGTTGTTGGCCTCGTCGCTCACCCAGGTGCTCGGCTTGGTCCCGCCCGGCCTCGAGACCAAGTTCCACGGCGGTCTCGCCTTGGTCGCCGTGACCGGCCTGCTCTATTTGGCGCTGCCCCGCAAGGCCAAGATCACCTTGGAATGGGAACGATGATCAAGACCGTTACGGGGTTCGCGAAATCGGCCACCCTCGGTTGGTCCGGAAAAGGCGGTGTTGCCTGAACTGCGGCTGTCGCCACGCTGTCCGGCGGTCAGCACCATCGCCAGGGGTTCCTGTTCTTGCTCGCAGCCCAGGTGCAGCTTCGTGGTTAACCCACCCCGCGACCGGCCGAGCGCATGGTCTGCCGGCTCGACGCTGACCCCGCCGAGCGGTTCGACCTGCAAATCCCCCTTTACCGCGCTCCGGCTGCATGCTGATGGGCCCGAGCGCCGGCGGAACACACACAGCCATTCACACTTCCGGCCCCCCGCGGGCACGGCAGCCCCGATCCTGTCGCCGTCACTGGCCGGTTCCTCGGACACGATGTGCGAGACAGCCCCAGCTGGAGAGCCTTGCGGAGCTGTTGGTGATCGAGTCAGAAGTGTCTGGTGGAGGGCTGCGGTGCGGGGACCTTCGTTCGGGTGGTGACGCCGATGGCGGCGAGCGCACAGCAAGCGGCGACGCCGACGAGCAGTGGTGTAGCCGTCGCTGGTATGCAGCAGCGGGGCGGCGGCAAGGCGCCGACGGTCAGCCACCACCTGCGGATCCTCGCCGAGGCCGGCCTACTTGAGCGCGACAAGCGCGGCGTCTGGGCCTACTACCGCCTCGTGCAGTCCGCCATCGCCACGATCGCCGACCTGCTGACCCCACCCCGCAAGCTAGCAACGAAGAAAACCCACTGACCGACACCATCGAAGACCGCCGCCGGCACCTCCTGCGAAGGCGATCAGCGGCAGACGTGGCGCGGGCGGCGTATTCGGGTTGTCCGCCGTACCTGTACACCGCGACGATGGTTGCTCGGTGGCGAGTTGACCTTCGGGGGGACACGTGGGAGTGCTGGACGATAAGGACCCGACCGGCGCTGCGCGGCTGAAGGAATGGGCCGACGGTTTGCGCGAGCTTCCGCCGGGCACCCCGCCGACCTTCGAGTTCCAGCGGATGATCCACCCCGGGATGGTGCCTGCGGACGGCGACGGGCTGCTCGCCGCCGACGGTCAGGGCCTGCTGGAGGTTCCGGGTGAGCCCATCCAGTCGGTGACGGTCCTGCACTACATGCGCGCGGGTTCGCCGTCGGAGCAGTTCGACATCGTTGGCCGGGACGCGATGTTTGGTGCCCTGCTGACCTTGGTGACCGATCGTCGATGCCAGGTCGTTCCGGAGGTCATGGCGAGGGTCGAGGGGCAGGAGCATCCCTTCGCGCTGCCGCTGGCCGGAGCGGTGGACACCCATCTCGGTGCGCCCATGCCCGACTGGCCGCAGGTCGACGCGGCGTTCCGCGACGCGGTAGCCCGACTCACCAGCCTCCCCGACGACGACATGCAGGCCCTCAGCGCGGCGATCCACATGCACTACTGCGCCTCGCTGCTGACCACCCGTGATCTTGTCGGGGCTTATGCCCTGATAGTCGGGGGTATCGAATGCCTCGCGCAGCACTTCGGATCCGCCGCTACAGCATCTGGCGGAACAACAACGCGACCAACAAACGTCTGGCCACCCTTGTGACCAGGGCTAACGCTGCCTGAGCCGCACCCGTGGACGGTCACCACAGGTGCAGGAAGCTCCGGACGTCGTCATATCCGTCGAGAGCTCGACCGTCGACGTCCGACGGGTCTGCTTCGGCACGCAACGCCAGCGACTCCACCAGCGCAAGAGCCTCGTCGCTGAGATGGCCGAAGCGTCGAGCAGCGTGTCCCAGGCACAGGCCGGCCAGCCCGAGCAGAGGGCTTCCCGGAACAGCCCGCATCCCGACCTCCCTGCACCAGCGCTCGACGAAATCCGCGTCGTTGTCGTTCAACGCCGTCCCGACCAGAACACTCGCCGCCTCGCCCTCCGCCGAGCGGTCATGCAGGGCCCGCTCCAACACCTCAACCACCGCCTCGTGGGGCAACGCCGGAGGGTTCTCGAAGCTCAGATGCGAGTGCATCCAGCCAAACTACGTGCTCCGCGATCTGCACTCGACCGGCAAGACCGAGGCGAACATTGCCTGACGCGGCACTAGCGAGAGTCCACGTCTGAGCGCCGCCCACCTGCGCGCCGTCCTGCGGACCCTGATCCTGCAGGAGCTGACCGACCGTGGCAGCACCGATCCTCGGGGCTTGGACGAAATCACGTTCGTCACGGGCACGACGCCGACATCCTGAGCTGACCGCCCCACGTGTCCGGTGCCGTGCCGGGACTGCCCCACAGACCGTGGCCGGCGGATACCAATGTAGGGCGCTACTGCCAGCTACACCGAACCGAAGCAGGGCCTGAACAGGACTTACGCCCGTTCTGCTGATCTCCAGCAAGCGAGCACAGCAACGCGCGCCTGCGACCCGCTAACGTGCAAACAGAATAGGAACGCGCAGGTAGCAAGCCAATGGGTACAGATAGAGCGTCGTCTTAGGAAACCGATGCTCTATCCCCTGAGCTACGAGGGCGCGAGCGCATAGTCTAGCGACCCGGGGGTTCACCTGGGGTGGCAGGGAGTGGCCCACGTTCACCCACGTTCCCCGGACCGCCGTTCGCCCAGCCCAGGGAGTCTCTATGCGAGTTCGCACAGCGCCACCTCTGCCGATCTTGGCTGTTTGGGCTGGTAGAGGGTCTTGTCGCGGATGCAGGCCCAGAGGACGTTGAGGCGTTGTCTGGAAAGGGCGGCGGCGGCTTGGCGGTGAGTCTTTCCTTCGGCTCTTTTCTTGTCGTAGTAGGCGCGTGATCGTGGGCAGTGGGTCAGGGCGGTGAAGCTGGACATGCTGAACACCCGGCGCAGGCCGCGGTGGTAGCGGTGGGGCCGAACCTGATGACCCTGCCTGCGGCCGGAGTCTCGGGAGATCGGCGCGAGCCCGGCGTGGGCGGCGAGTGCAGCGGGGCTGGAGTAGGTGGTGAGGGTGCCGGCGTGGGCGAGGAACTCGGCGGCGAGGGTGGTGCCGATGCCGGGCAGGCTGGTGAGGATCTCCCCCAGCTCGTGCTCGGCGACCACCTCGGCGATAGTTTCCTCGATGGCGGTGATGCGGTCGTTGACCGCTTCGAGGTCGGTGGCCATCTGACCCACGATCAGGGCCGCGGTGGCCTCTCCCGCGACGGAGACGGTTTGTGTCCGCGCGGCGGCGTGAACTTTGGCGGTGAGTGTCTTGGCGGCCCACACGCCGTGCTGGCGTAGGTAGGCCAGGATGCGGGCTTCGCCGGCGCGGCGCAGCCCGGCGGGGGTCTGCCACTGCGCGAGGAGCCGGAGCGCACCTCTGCTGCGCAGATTCAGCGCCTTCTCCAAGGCGGGGCTGATCATGGTCAGGAGGTCCTGGATGCGGGCGGTCCTTCTCGCTCGTGCTGGTCAAGGGGCATGGACCCGCCGCGGTTCAGTAGCCACAACTTCGGAAAGGGCGATCGGTCGCAAGTCTCCATCCAGTGCTGATACAGCGGTCGTCAGCGAGGGCCGGGGCGTCCTACTCCTAGCTGGCCATGACATCGGCAGCACACACCCAGACAGTCACCCGACCCTCCGGGTCCAATCGGCAAACGACATCATTCGATGTCTGGTTGCGGGTTCGGACGAACTCCTGGAGCCTGCTGCCGTTGGCATCGGCTGTTCGGGACGTCACGCCGGCACGCCGCGGCGGCCTCACGGCCTTCCCGTCTCCGGCGACGGTCACTCGGCGGCGATCCGTACGTCGTCCGACGAGTCCGCACAGGGAGGAGAACGACGGCATGACGGTGGTATCGGGGCAGCGGCCGACAGCGGCGAGGCCATCGGTCGCCGGGCAGGCTGTTTAGGTGTCGAGGCCTGCGAGGTTGAGGCGTTCGAGCAGGCTGGGCTTGCGGGCGTGCACCGCCCGTAGCTCGGCCAGCCGGTTTCGGAACGATGCGCTGGCTCCGTCGCGGTCGCCGAGATCGCGCAGGTCAACGAGGAGTTGAACTGCGGTGTCGTACTCGCGGGGCTTCTTCGTGGCGATGAGTTCGTCGACCCGCTGCCAGGCGGCGGGTTGGTCGACCGCGAGGGCGTCGAGGTGCCGTTGCCGGGCGGCCGCTGCGGACCGTTCCCTGCGAGCCCAGTCGCGTTCGCGCTGCTCGGCGTCCCGTCGTTCCCGTTCGGCGCGCAGGTCCGCGGCGGTGGCGAGTAGCTCCCCGGCGGTGCGGGCGACTGCCGGGGTGGGCGTATCGGTGCGGTGTGCGTCGCGGTAGCGGCGCAGCAGTTGGCTGCGTAGGTGGCTGTCGCCGCCGGTGATCAGGTCGGTCAGGATGGCGTCCTTGTCCCGGGCGGGAAGCCCGACGACCCAGGTGCGGAGTTGCGCCGCGGTCGGTTCACCGGAGGCGACCGGCACCGACCCTGCCGCCGCGGCCGCGATCAGGTCGGGGTCGATGCGCAGAAACTCGGCGACGGCGGTGAGGGGCGCGTCGAGGGTGCCCATGCCGGCGGGGACGGGCGGTTCGGGCTCGTCGTCGGCGATCTCCTTCGACTGTAAGCAGCGGAGCCAGGCCAGGTACAGCAGTCGCAGGTCGCCGGCGGCGAGGCTGGCCCGGACCGGGATGATGGAGGCGAGCAGACCGTGGCCGTCGAGGTCCCACTCGTCGGTGCCGTCCTCGTCCTCGTCATGGAGGTCGACGATGACGTGTTTGCCGGCGGCCAACACGGACGCGCTGTCACCCTGGCAATAATGGGCAACGGTTGCGGGGTCGAGCACGTGTTTCGGTAGCCGCAGCATGAGCTGGCGGGTGCCCCAATTGGCCAGGTACAGGTGCGCGTCGAAATACCGTTCCATCAGCCTGCGCGGGTCGCCCTTGAAGTTGCCCCACTCGTAGGTGTTCACGAAGCTGGTGGCGGTGATGTCGGCCCGGGTCGACATCGACCGCAGGTCGGCCCGCTCCCGGCCGGTGAGAGGCCGGTCGACGGCGGTAAATTCGTAGTACTGGTACTCGCTCATCGTGGCCTACCTTCCGGCCCATTGCCGGTAGGCGTCGATCCACGCTCTGCCGTCCGGCGCGGGGGTGGGTAGCGGCAGGTCGAGTAGGCCGATCCTCTGCCGGTGGCGACCTCGGGTGCAGACCGCGACGATGCTGTCCGCGATCAGGTCGACCTTTAGCACCGTGACCTCGACGCCGAGGACGGTGGTCGTGAACGGCACCACCAGGTGCTCCTCGATCATGGTGAACAGGCCGGTGAGCTGCTCGTCGTCGCCGTACGCGTCGACCGTGGCTTCCTCGATCATCGCCTCCAGTGCGGCGTGTCCCTTCGATGCCATCGGCGGAGGATATCGGACCGGTGTCGGGGTGTTCGGAGCCAGATACGCGAGGATGGTCGGCATGAGTTCGGTGGCCGAGTTCGTCGATCTTCGCCGGGAGGTCGAGCGGTTACGGGCGGAGAACACTCGACTGGCGCGTCTGCTGGAACTGCGCGGCCAGGACACGACCGCGGCACCGGAGCAGTTGTCCGCGCCGGTTGAGCCGCCAGGGCTGGTCACCATGGCTTCGCCGACTCGGGACAAGCTGGCGTTGTTCGCCAACCGGTTCCGGGCCCGGTCCGACGTGTACGCCGTGCGGTGGGAGAACGCCCGTACCGGCGCTGTCGGGTGGATGCCCGCGGTCGCTGGCGGTTGGCGTAAGGGTATGGACCGGCGCGGTGCCACCTACCTGCCACGGACGACGGAGGTCGTTGCGGCGCATCTGGTCGGCGACGTGTTCGTGGGCCTGTACCCGCTGATGCCCGGCAACACCTGCCACTTCGTCGTGGCCGACTTCGACGGGCCGACGGCGATGCTCGACGCCCTCGCGTACGTGAAGGCGGCACGGGCCAGCGCGGTGCCCGCCGCGTTGGAGATCTCCCAGTCGGGCCGCGGCGCCCACGTGTGGGTCTTCTTCACCGGCGCGGTTCCCGCGGCCACCGGGCGGGCCGTCGGCACCGTCCTGCTGCGTGAGGCGATGGTGCTGCGCGGGTCGATGGATCTGCGCTCGTACGACCGGCTGTTCCCCAACCAGGACGTCCTGCCCGAGGGTGGCTTCGGCAACCTCATCGCCGCACCGCTGCAGGGGCGGCGCCGCAAGGACGGGCTGACCACGTTTCTCGACCTCGGCACGCTCGAGCCGTACGCGGACCAGTGGGCGTTCTTGTCGACGCTGGACCGGCTCAGCCCCGGCGACGCCGAACACGTCGCCCGGCAGGCCAAGCAAGCCGTCACCGGTGCCGACGTCGCCACGATGAGCCGGTCCGCCGCGACGCAGGTCCATCCTCCGCTGCCTCCGGTGGTCCACGCGGAGGCCGGTCCCGGGCTGAGCATCGACGCCGCACAGCTCACCCCTGCCGCTCTGGCGACGTTCAAGCACGCCGCCGCCATAGCCAACCCGAAGTTCTACGAGCTGCAGCGACTCCGCAAATCCACCTGGGACACCCCTCGCTTCATCCAGGGCTACGACCTCACCCTCGATGACCGCCTGGTTCTCCCGCGGGGCCTGCGGCACACCATCGCCACGATCGTCGAACGCGCCGGGTCGCGGCTGGCTGTCACGGACGTACGAAACTCCGGGGCCGAGATCGAAACCGCGTTCGCCGCCGAACTCACCGGCAAACAGGCCGACGCGGTCGGCGCGCTTCTCGCCCACGACAACGGAATTCTGGTCGCCCCACCGGGCTCCGGCAAGACCGTCATGGCCTGCGCCGTGATCGCCGAACGCACCACGTCCGCCCTGGTCCTCGTCGACCGCAAAGCCCTCGCCGACCAGTGGCGCGTCCGCATTGAGCAGTTCCTCGGAATCAAGCCCGGTCAACTCGGTGGCGGCCGACGCAAACTCACCGGCACGGTGGACATCGCACTGCTGCCGTCTCTCGCGCGACGCGACGACGTCGCCTCCCTGACCCAGGGGTACGGGCACGTCATCGTCGACGAATGCCACCACCTCGGCGCGGCCGCGTACGAGCACTCGGTCAAACGGATCGCCGCGCAGTTCTGGCTCGGCCTCACCGCCACCCCCACTCGACGCGACGGCCTCGGCCAACTCGTCACCTGGCAACTCGGACCCGTCCGCCACACCCTGACCGACGAGGAACCGGGCACCCTCGCGGCAGCGATGCACGCCGACGCCGGACCCCGTCGAACGCTGTTCATTCACGAGACAACATTCCAGCCCGGCTACATCGACCTTGACGCGCCCGGCGCGCTCGCCGAGGTGCACCGAAGACTCGCCGTCGACGAGTCACGCAACGCTCGGATCGCCGACGACGTCGTCGCGGCCCTGACCCGTGGACGCAACTGTCTCGTCCTTACCCGGCGGGTCGCTCACGTCGAGGCACTCAGCGCCCTGCTCTCGACGCGAGGACACCAGGCGCTCGTGCTGCAAGGAACGATGATCACCACCAACCGACGGACCATCGTCGAACGACTCGACCAGGCCAAGACCGGCGAAGGCCTCCTCGTCATCGGCACCACACCGTTCATCGGTGAAGGCTTCGACGCCCCCGCCCTCGACACCCTCTTCCTCGCCGGCCCGATCTCCTACGACGGGCTACTCGTCCAATGCGCCGGCCGCGTCATCCGCGCCGCACCCGGCAAGGACCTCGCCGAGGTCCACGACTACCACGACCCGGCCACCCCCATCCTCGCCGCCTCACTCCAACGCCGCATGCCCGGATACCGGGCCCTCGGCTTCACCAAAACATGAATGCCTCCGATCGCGGTCATCACTGCCTGGCGGAACGAGGAACAGGGAGCGGTAAGCGGCCGGCTGATCCACTTCGCTCGGTGCCAATGCGGCGGCTGATCCCAACCATGCCCACGAGGAGCAACGTCTTCGCCAGCACGATGGGAAACAAGCCAAGCGTGCTGGGCCTAGCGTAGTAGGCTGACGGGCATGGGTCGGTTCTCCGAGGATGAGCTGCACGCGGTTGTCTCCAGGTATGAGGCGACGCGGGCACAGGCGTTGACCGAGCGGGACGAGCAGTTGCGGGCGTTTCATGCGGCCGGCTGGCGGCCGGTGGACCTGCAGCGGGTCACCGGATACAGCCGGGAGACGATCCGTCAGGTGCTACGACCGGAGGTCCGGCGGGCGACCAACATCAACCGACGCAGGACATCACCCCAACCGCCGGCGGACTACCAGCCCTACGGCGACCGGAGGCCCTACGTGGTGGCCCAAACCCTTGCCGAACTGCACGGCCCCACCGAAGGCGCGGTGACGCTTCCGCGTCATCTCGACTGGTCCGGGCACCCCGAGTACGACCTGAACCGGACCACACGCCTGGCCAGCATGTACAAGGTGGTACTCACCGAGGCGAGCACGGTCGAGGACCTGAACACCTGGCTCGACGCCGACCTCCTCCGAAGGCTCTGGCCCACCCTCTGGCTGCCACCCCAGCTCCGCCAGCGCTGGGAAGATGCCTTTCCCGAACTCGCCGCAAACCGCAGCAACGCGGCATAGCGGTGGACCCCTTCCACGAACGCCTCGCCCGTACCGGGCTCGGGGCAGCCGATCGATACGGCTTCGCTCTGGCGGGCGGCTACGCGGTGCAGGCCGCCGGGCTCCTGGAGCGACCCAGCGAGGACGTCGACCTGTTCACCGCCTGGGACCGCCGCGAGGAGTTCACCACCGCGGTCACCGCCGTCGTGCACGCCTACCGAGACGACGGCCTGACCGTCGAGACCGAGCGGCAGTACGACACGTTCGCCCGGCTGGCCGTCACCGACGGCATGCGGATCTCCAAGGTCGAACTCGGCGTGGACTGGCGTGCCAACGAACCGATCCTCATGGCGATCGGACCGGTACTGCACCCTGACGACGCGGTCGCGAACAAGATGAGCGCACTCTACGGGCGAGCGTTCGCTCGTGACTTCATCGACATCGACGCCACGCTCCGATCCGGCCGCTACACGCGCCAGGCCCTTCTCACCCTCGCGCAGCGCGCCGACCGTGGTTTCGACCGCCGCGTCTTCGCCGACGCTCTCGGACAAGCCACCCTGCTCGATCCTGACGACTTCGCCCAGTACGGCGTCGCCGACCGAGCGCTGGACGATCTTCGTAGCCGATTCGCCGAATGGCGCCGGGAGCTGCTCGGCGAGAACGAACCCGCCGAGGATGCCTCGGCTTCCGGCTCGCGGCAGCATTAAGCCTGCACTCAGGACCCACAGCGTTCCAGCTGATCTTCGGCAAGCGATCGCAGCAAGGCCGCGAAGCGACCGGCACATACAGGTAGAAAACAAGAACCCGCAGGTCATCGGCCTGTGGGCATCGGCGGAGCGTCGGGTTAGGAAACCGATGCTCTATCCCCTGAGCTACGAGGGCGCGAGTGGTCAGTGTAACGACCTGCGCGTTGACCCGCGTTGGCAGGGACTGACCACGTTGCGGTGCTTGTAGAGCTGCTTGTCGGAGACTGGCGGCCGGCCGCCGCAGCTGCCGAGTCGACGGCTGCCCTGCTGGTCAGCGCGTTCGGGGATGGTGTGCCCGATACCGCGCTGGCGTAGGTCGGTCCGGATGGCCTTGGAGCTGTAGCCCTTGTCGGCGATGACGTGATCCGGGCGAACCCGAGGTCGAACGGGCCCGGACCGCTCGACCCGGATCGCGGCCATGACCTCGGTGAAGCGGCTGCAGTCGTTGACGTTGCCGCCGGAGAGCACGAACGCCAAGGTCCGCCCGTCGCGGGTCGGAGCGCGCAACGCGGCGAGTGCCGGGTCGTCGTACCGGGCGTTCGCGACCACGAGCGCCCGCCGCAGCCCGGTCACGGGCCGGCTGGGTTGAGCCAGGAGCGCTGCCACGATCGGCGCGACATCGGCGTCGGCGGCGACCTCCACGTCGACCCCGGCTACGGTCAGCCGCACCCGGCGGCGGCCGGCGACGCGGGCGAGGCAGCCGCGGATCGCCCCCACTACCTTCGTGAGGGCCCCTGCGGTCCGCAGGGCGGTGACGATGAACGCGATCACGCCGAGCGCTCGATCCCGGGCGCCGTCGGGCGCGGTGCCGGTCGCCGCCGCGTCGATCCGAGTCGCGCCCGCGTCGGCCAGCGCGAGCCGCAGCATCCCGGCCAGCTCATCGACGCCGTCTGGCCCGCACCGTCCTAGCGGAACTAGCGCTCGTCTCGCCGGCCGCTTGGCCACCGACGTTTGACCCACTGACTGTCACGGCGATACCCCGACCGTCCTGCAGCGTCGTAGCGCTGGATACCAACGCCTTGTCAGAACAGGTCGGCGGGTAGCTGGAAGGTCAGCCATCCGGCGACCGCACCGTGCGACTCCAGTCGCACGGGCGGGTCCAGCGCGGTCACAAGGGATCACAGCAGTACGTCCCTGCGACCCGCGCCCGCGCCCGCGCTGCAGGAGCAGGAAACCCGCAGGTCACCTGCGTTGGCCGCTGCGGGTCAGCCCCGCACCGCAGCCAGGCACTCGTCGTACAGGTCCATGATGTCGCCCTTGCCGTCGTTGGCGACCCACGTCATCGATGCGGCATCCAGGCACGCGAACGCCGTCGCGATCACCGCGCGCGCCTTCGCGCCCTCCTTGTCGGTAGCTGCGTCCATACGGGTCTCGATGAGCGGCAGCAGGTTCTCCTGGAATCGCAGTCGCTTTTCAAGCCAACCGGCACGCAACGAGGCGGTGTTGTGGAGGAGGCGGAACCGCTCCAGGGCCTGTTCTCGGCTGTCGTGCAAGGCCAGTACGGCAGCAACCCCTGCGCGCAGGGCCTCCCAGACACCGGAATCGGCAGGCTGTTCGCCGATCGTGTCCATCAGGACCTGCCCGAACCGGTCCTGACCTCCGCCGAGAAGGTCCTCCTTGGTGCCGAAGTAGCGGAAGAGGGTGCGCTGGGAGACGCCGGCCTCCCGGGCGATCTGGGCGATGGTCGTCTCGTCGTAGCCCTGCTCGGTGAACAGGCGCAGCGCCGTCTTGAGGATCTCCTGGGAAGCCAGCTGCCGTGTCCGGTCCCACAGCGTGGTCGGTGCGCCCGTCGCTGACTTGGCCTCCTGCTTCATGCCACCCAGACTAGCCCGGCACTGCCATCCTGACAGTGACATCATGTTTGGCAGTCACTGCCAGGATGTCGTACGCTGCCAGAGGCAGTGACGCAGCATGCCCACGGCCCCACGGACAGGGCCGCCCCCGGCCCAGAAGTACGCAAAGGAGCGCATCATGCCTGCACCCACAGCTTTGATCACCGGTGGAACCAGCGGCATCGGCAAGGCGACCGCCGAACTACTCCACTCCCGCGGCTACCGCGTCATGGTCACCGGCCTCGGCAATGTCGCCGACGCCGGGCTTCCCGAAGACGTCACGGCCGTCCGGGCCGACGCACGGTCCCTGCCAGACATCGACCAGGCGATGGACCAGGCGCGCCAGCAACTCGGCTCCCTCGACCTGCTCTTCCTCAACGCGGGCATCTCCCGCCCCGGCCCGATCGAATCAACCGACGAAGACGCCTTCGACGTGCTGTTCGACATCAACGTCAAGGGAAACTTCTTCACCCTGCAAAAGGCGCTGCCGCTCCTCAACGAGGGCGCCTCGGTCGTGTTCACCGTGGGCGCCGCCGAAGGGCTCGGGGCCGCGATGACAGCAGCCAAGGGCGCTCTGCTACCCCTCATGCGGTCCCTCGCGCTCGAACTCGCCCCCCGCCGCATTCGCGTCAACGCGGTCAGCCCGGGAATGATCAACACCCCTGTCTACAGCAGGATGGGTATCTCCCAGGAGGTGATCGACTCCTGGGCCCGGGACGTCCCGCTCGGCCGCGTCGGCGCTCCCGCCGACATCGCCGAAGCCGTGGCCTTCCTCGCCTCGGACGCCGCCGGCTACATCACCGGCGACAACCTCACCGTCTCCGGCGGCATCGGTGTTCACTCCAACGCCTGACGAGCAATTTGGCTCTGATCTGGAAGGTTCACCAGGTCCGATGCTCAGGCTGTAGCCCTGGCGAGCCGACGGCCCGAGCGGGAAGCCGGCCGACCGCCAGGCACCGGACTGCGACACGGATGCAGCCTGTCGTGATCCACTTCTCGTGATCGGCCTGCCTGCCTTGCCCGTTACCCCTGCCTGCCCGATTGCCCTGACCGCCTCTCCCAGCCCAGGACCACCCCGAGCACACGAACGCCGGTTTGCGACCGGCGGTCGGCCGCAGTGACCCGTGTTGGCACCGGTTGGCACCGGTTGGAGAGCACACACCGCACACATCATCGAGGATCAATGGCCTTCGTCCCCATACCCCGTCGCCGGCGTTGCCACCGAAGAACCTGGGAGCGCGGGTCTGTCCCCGGTTCGCTTGGACCCGCCGCGATCCTGGCCACGACGGTCCCCACGTGTCCGCACATGCCAGATTCAGGTGTCCGGGAACGAGGGAAGCTCACTCCAGGCCCCTGAATGTGAAACCTGGTTTGGGCTGTCGACGCTGTGGTGAGGATCCTCGTGCTCGGCGATGACCAGCCGGGTCTCGTAGGCTCAGGCCGTGGAAAGCAGCCGAGGGTGGATCATGGCGCAGCTGTTGGATGCGGCGGAGAACGCCTCCCCCGTCGACGCGGTCGACGCGGTCACCCGGGAACTCGGTGTGGCGCTGGGGGCGCGGAGCGTCGCGTTCTTGATCGCGGACCTCAGCGGCCGGGCGCTGGTCCGGCTGACCCGCGTGCCGCTCGGCGGAACCGGTGCGGGACGCCGGGGCGGTGACGAGGTCGCCACGGTGATGCCGTTCGATGGCGGCCCCGCCGAGCAGGCGCTACGCACCCAGACGGTGCATGTTGTCCCGCAGCCTGACACGTGGACGGTGCTGGCGCCGGTGACCGACCGCGGTGAGGCCATCGGCCTGCTCGAAATGAGCCTGCCGGACGAGCCGGACCCGCGGGCGCTGGAGGAGATCACCCGTACGGCACACGTGTTGGCATTCGTGGTGATCGCCAACCGGCGGCACACCGATCTGTTCGAGTGGGGGCAACGGACGACCCCGTTCACCCTGTCCGGGGAGATCCAGCGGCGCCTGCTGCCCGCCTCGTTCACCTGTGAGGCCAGCGCGTTCACCCTGTCCGGCTGGCTGGAACCCGCCGCCAGCATCGGCGGGGACACCTTCGACTACAGCCTCGCCCGCGACGTGCTGCACTTCAGCGTCACCGATGCGATGGGCCACGGCGTGGCCAGCGCGCTCACGGCCACCCTGGGCGTGGGCAGCCTGCGCAACAGCCGCCGCCGCGGGGTCGGTCTGGTGGAACAGGCCGACGCCGCGAATGCCGACGTGGCCGGCCATGCCACCGTGCCCGGCGGTTACATCACCGCAATCCTCGGCCGTCTCGACCTGCGCACCGGCGTGTGCGCGCTGCTCAACGCCGGGCACGTCCCGCCGATGCTGGTACGCGACGGGAACACTCGGGTGCTGCCACTACCGCCCAACTTCCCGCTGGGAATGTTCGCCGACGCCGGACACCGCGCTGGCGAGGTCGAGCTGCGGCCGGGCGACCGTCTGGTGGTGATCACCGATGGCATGCGGGAGCGCAACGCCGCCAACCTGGATTTACCGACCATGTTGCTGTCGATCACCGGTCTGCATCCACGAGAGGCCGCCCGGGCGTTGGCCGACGCCGTCCTGGAGGTCAGCGGACCAAAGCTGGCCGATGACGCCACCCTGTTCATCCTCGACTGGCACGGCGGGCACCGCGAGGACCGGCGTACCAGCGCCGGCGCCGACCAGGAGCGTGCCAGCGCCGCTCTGCCCGACTGACTACCGGCCTGGCGCGTGGTCGGTGGACGGCACATCGGCTTCGGCCGCCTGCACGCTGTCATAAACCTGGATCACTCGATCCACCGACGTGACCGTCAGGACGCTGTGCACGGCGGGCTGCGGTGCCGCGAGGCTCATCCGACCGCCCACGTCGCGCAGCGCCTTGAACATCACGACCAGCGCGCCCAGTCCGCTGGAGTCCATGAATCCCACCCCGGCCAGGTCCACCACCACGTGGTGGTCACCGGCGTCGACCAACCGTTGCAGACGCTCGCGCAGCTGCGGGGATGTCGCCATGTCCAGCTCGCCGCGCGCCTCCAGCACGGTGCAACCCCGGCCCGGCCGGACCGACAGCAGCAGTTCCACAGCAACCTCCCCCACGCCCCGATGATCCCCGCCTACCCTATTCTGCCGACGGGTGAACCGCCGTCGGCCCGGGCACGTCGAGCCGGCACCTCTGACTGTTTCGCCTCAGCAGAACCGGGGTAGGGCTGATCACCACTGGAGCATCGCGCCTCAGGGTGACGCGGTAGGCCGACGGTTCAGGCACGGGCCGGGGAGGAGCTGTGCAGTGCGGGTGAGCATGAACCTGTCACTTCCACGGCAACCGTCGTCGGTGACCCGCGCCCGCCACGTCCTCACCACCCTGCTGAGCCTCACCGATGTCGCCGAGGACTCCCGTGACCACCTCGCCGTACTGATCAGCGAGGCGTGCGCCAACGCGGTGCTGCACGCCGATCCCGACAGCGTCGTCGACATCACCATCGTCATCGACGACGACGTCTGCCTCCTCGAGGTCGGCAACCGCGGCAGCATCCCTGACGGCGGTGGCCTCGACGCCGAACTCCCCGCCCCGCTCACCGTCGGCGGTCGTGGACTGCCCCTGATCGCCGCGCTCGCCGACACGGCAGCCTTCGTCGACGGGCCACCGGGCCATGTGCTGCTCCGCATCACCAAACATCTCACCGACGCACGAACGGCACCGATCCGATAACCGGACGCCCGCGCCATCCGCCGAGTCCGAGCCGATGTCCGGTCTTCGGTGGGGGCGTCTGGCGGCTGGCGGCCGACATGGAAAGAGGTGCGACGAGCAGGAGTACGCCGGCAGAGCCGAGGTGGTTCGCGCTGGCGAGCCAGTCAGCTCACCGCCCGCCGATGACCTCAGGCGTCAGTGTGCCGCGTCCCATGCTGCTGGTTCTGGTTTTGCCGGAGGGCTTCCTCCAGCTGGTCTTCGAGGATGATGATCCGGCAGGCAGCCTCCAGGGCGGTACCCTGGTCGACCATCTCCCGGGCCCGAGCGGCCAGGCGAAGCTGGTAGCG
>NZ_JBEXIA010000049.1:0-37193 GCF_040608335.1 Micromonospora sp. NPDC005194
GACCACCGCGCCACCGACCACGCCGCCGCCGAGCTCGGGCTCGCCCACGCGGTACCTGCTCGCCGGTGGCGGGCTGGGCGCCGCCGGCAGCGCGGGCACGACCACGGTCGCGGCCGCCAACGGAAACCACGACGGTACGCCGACCAACCCGCAGGTCTTCACGGCGACCGGCCTCAACCTCGCCTACTCCGGGGCGCAGACCACGTTCGACCTGTTCCTGGACGCCGGCACGGCCGTCGGCAACGGGGTGCAGGTGCGCGTCTCCTACGACCTGACCGGAAACGGCAGCTGGGACCGGACGGAGACCTGGCGCTACTTCGCCACCGACCCGGTCCCCGGCTACGAGCACTACACCCAGAACGCCGGCCTGGCCTCGGCCACCGGCACGTTGGGCACGTTGAGCAACGGCACGGTACGGGTGGAGGTCTGGTCCGCCATCGGCAACAACCCCACCTCGCTGGGCATCGGCAACCAGTCGGTGCTGCGCCTTCCGTACTCCTGATCCGTCCACCCGCGCTCGCCGCCGGCCGCACCTCGGCCGGCGGCGAGCCCTCGCCGCGACTGGCGACCGGGTGCGAGGCTGGCGACATGTCGTCCGTACGCGAACCGCAGCCCTCCCCGCCGCGGGCCGGGACCGCGCGGTGGCGGCTGCGGTTGGTGGGGTGGCTCGGCCCGGCGGGTTCGGCCGTGGCCCTGAACCAGCTGGCCACCGTCCTCCCGCCGGTCGCCGTCGGCGCGGTGATCCTGGTGGTGGCGGTGGTGTACGGCCACAATCGAATCGACGAGCGCGCTCCGCTGGCCGAGGCGCTGCCCCGGATCCTGCTCTACGTCGCGGTCGCCGGTGTCGCGCTGGCCGTGACGACGCCGTCGTCGTGGGCCGGGCCGCTCACCCTGGTGGCGGTCGTGGCGATCGCCTGCTCCGCGCTGGTCGCCCGAGACCGGGCGACCGCCCTGACCTCGCTGGCGGGGATCAGCGTCTGCACCGCGGGCCTGTTCGTCGTCACCGACGCCGTCCACGTCGAGCGGGCCGGCGCCCGGTACGTCGGGGTGACCCTGGGGACCTTCGCCGTGGTGTTGGGCCTCCTCGTCCTGCACGACCGCCGGCACCTCTTCGGCGCGGACAGCCCCGGCCTCGCGCTGCTGCGGGAGGCCCGCATGTCGTGGTCCCGAGCCGGCGCGTTGGGCGTGCTCAGCGTTCCCGCCAGCGTGAGTCTGGCTCGCGAGGGATCCCTGGTGACCGCCGCCCTGGTCGCGGTGGCCGGCCTGTGCTGGCTGGGCGTGACGCTCGTCTTCGTGTTCGCCGAGCGGCGCGACGCCCTCGCCGGGGCGCTGCTGGCGCTCAGCGGGGCGGCGGTCACCGTGCTGGGCCTGCTGGCGTTCCACGCCCAGCAGTACCCGGTCGGCATGATTGCCGCCACGGCGGGCGTGGCGATGGTGGGCGGCGGAATCTCGATGCTCGAATCGACGGGCGCGCTGGGGCGCCTGGGCGGTTGGCTGGCCCACCTGACCAAGCCGGCGGCTCAGCGCGCCGATGGCTGAACGCCCTCCCCGCGTTGTGCCTGTCGCCGGGGCGTCACCTTCGTCCCGGCGGAATCGTTGCCGGGAATGAGGATTTGCACAATCCGGCAATCCCATCGACCACCGTGGACGGCCGAGACGCGATCGGGCCTGCGGCCGAGGATGGAGCTGGCAAACACCGGGGTGCAAGGTGCAGCCGGCCAGGGCCGGAACGGTTCCGCGAGGAACAATTGTCACGTCATCAAATAGATAGCGACCAATCTTGACTTGTGCATCGAGCCGGCGCACTGTGAAGGGCGCGCGGCAGATGCGCACCATTGTCGGCCCGCCTTCGGCGACGTACGGAATGCGAGCGCCGCTGGTTTCGCGCGGCGCGTCAGGAGGCGTTCGATGCAGTTGAATCCGTTTTCCGGGGTCTATCTCACCGATCCCGCCAGCGCCTGGCGACGCATTCTCGACGATCCCGACCGGGTGCCCTACGCCGAGGATCTGGACCTGTGGCTGATCAGCCGGCACGCGGACGTCCGACACGCCCTCGCCGACGCCGCGACGTTCGGCAACGCCCTCACCCTCGCCCCGATCTACGAGGTCTGCCCGGAGGCGATGAGCGTCATCATGCAGATCGACGCGCCACCGACGACGGCCGCCGCCGACCCGCCCACGCACCCCCGCACCCGCCGCGCCCTGCGGGCCACCTTCGCCAACACCGCGGACCGGGCCGAGGCCGAGTACGGCGCGATCGTCCGTCGCCGCGTCGACGACCTGGTGTCCCGGCTCGTCGCCCGAGCGGGCCGGCGGGCGGATCTCGTCGGTGAGTTCACCACCGAACTTCCGCTGCTGGTCATCCTGGACATCCTCGGGGTGCCGGACGCCGACGTCGACCAGATCCGGCGGTGGGCGGACGGTCAGCTCGCCCTGATCTGGGGGCAGCCGGACCCGCAGGAGCAGGTACGCCTGGCCCGGGGTCTGCTGGAGTTCTGGCACTACTGCCAGGACCTGGTCCGGCAGCGGCTCGACAGTGGACACGACGGCGCCGACTTCATCAGCCGGGCGCTGGCCTACCGCGACGACGACGACGCGGTGCTGACGGTGACCGAGGTGGCGAGCCTCGCCTTCAACCTGCTGGTCGCCGGGCACGAGACGACCGCCGGCCTGCTCGCCCACGCACTCGACGAGGCCCTGTCCGACCGGCAGCGATGGCAGGCGCTCGTCGCCGACCCGCGATCCGTGCCCGACTTCCTGACCGAGACCCTCCGGTTCGCGCCCGCCATCGACGGTTGGCTGCGGGTGACGCGCCGCGACGTCACCCTGGGCGGGGTCACCATTCCGGCGGGCGCGCGCTGTCTGCTGATGATCGGGGCGGCGAACCGGGACCCCGCGGTCTTCGCCCACCCGGACCGGTTCGACCCACGCCGCCGCGACGCCGCCGACCACCTGTCGTTCGGCCACGGCCCGCATTTCTGCATCGGCGCCGCATTGGCGCGACTGGAGGCCGGCGTGACTCTCACCCGACTCGCCGCTGCCATTCCCGGCCTCCGACTGGCACCCGAGCACCGCCGGTCGTTCAAGCCCAATGTTTCATTTCGCGCGCACCACACACTCGTCGCGACAATCGATATTCTGGCGCCTGCCGACGACCCGACGGAAGCTCCGGCCACCGCCACCGAGGCACACGCCGTCTGACGACGAGGACACCGGCGGCGGTGACCTGCGGGCCGACCGACGCGGCCGGATCGGACCGACACGACACGCCCCGGCCGCGCGGCGCGTGGCCTCGCGCGCTTTTCGCGGCGATCCATCTCGGCGCATGTCTTCACACCCATCGCGTTCAGGGTTAAGAATTGCCCCCTATGAATGTTCAGCCCGCCGGCCAATCTCGATCTGACACCTGCTGCTGATTCGCGGGTGCCACGAAGGTGAGCGCATGGAGCACACGCCCCCGCCGAGCGCAGCTCACTCCGCGGCCAGCCAACAGTTCCGCTGGGAGCTGCGCAGCTGCCGGGTCCGACGGGGACTGACCCAGCGGGCCCTGGCGGACCTGGTGCGGTTCAGCCGGGAGACGGTCGCCGCGGTGGAGTCGGGCCGCCGCTTCGGCAGCCACGAGTTCGCGGTGCGCTGCGACGACGTGCTCGACACCGGCGGCCTGCTGGCGTCCCTGTGGCCGCAGGTCGCGGCCGAGCAGTTGGCGGCCGACGGCCGACGGGGCCCACGATCCCCGGAGCAGGCGCGACTCGATCCGCCCGTACCGCGCCAGCGGAGTCGGCGCGACGCGCGCGACCCGGGCGCCGTGGTGGACGCCATCGACGAGCTGCGCGAGCTGATCGGCCAGGTGCTCAGCAGCCAACCGGAAGCGGACGATCCCGGGCCGCGCCGCGCGCCCGAGCACCTCGACGACCAGCGCTGAGCGCGGGCGCCCACGAACGACCGCCGTGCGCCACCGGCCGCTGACTCTGGGTACAGATGCTGGTACGGCCAGTTTGTACCACCGCCAGGTCTGGCCTCCGAGCGCGGGTTCCGGCGGAATGGGACTTGCATTCGGCAAGGTGCGGATAGACCGTCATCGACGAGTCGCGGGAGTCAATCTTGGCGTCGAGCACGAGGTCCCACGCGGCCCGACCCTACCCGAGGAAACGACGCGCCTGGAAGATCGCCGGCCGGATGCGCCTCATCGTGGCGGCGCCACTGGTGGCCGTGATCGGGTTCGCCGGCCTCGCGCTGACCGAGAGCGCACGCCAGACGACCCGCGCCAGCGACCTGGAGGTCGTGGCACGCCTCGGCGCCGAGGCCGGCGACCTGGCGTACCGGCTGCAACGCGAACGGGCCGCCGCCGCCGACCTGCTCACCCACCCCGACGCGGAGCAGCAGGACGCCTTCGGCGTGGAGCTGGCCGCCACCGACGCCGCCGTCGAGCGGTACCGCCGACAGCGCGACAAGGTGCCCGCCGACGCCAACGCGGCGCTCCTGCGCCGCGTCGACGCGGCGTTGGACGGCCTGCCTCCGCTGCGCACCCAGGTCCGCACGGCCGAGCACGCCTCGGTGTCCGCGATGACCTTCAGCTACCGCATCGCGATCGCCGACCTGATCACCTTCCGGGAGAACGTCTCGCACAGCGTCGTCAACGCCGGGCTCGCCGACGGGATCCGGGCCTCGGCCGCCCTGTCGAAGACCGCCGAGGCGATCGGCCAACAGCAGGTCGCCGTGCTCCGCGCCGTCGCGGCCGGCGAGTTGACCCCCGCCACCCAGCAGGACATCACCGCCGCCCGCACCAGCTACACCGAGTCCAGCCTGTCGTTCCTGGCCCTCGCCCCGACCGAGTGGAGCATCTGGTGGGAGCAGGCCGGCACCGGCAAGGAGGCGCTCGCCCTGCAACGGATGCAGGACGAGGTGTCCCGCGCCCAGCCGGGCACGCCACTGCGCCTGGAGACCGCCGACTGGGTGGCCACGACGCAGCAGCGCGCCGCCCGCCTCGCCGACCTGCGGGGGCGCGTCGACGTCGCGGTGCTCGACGACGTCCGGGCCGCCCACGCCAACCAGCGTCGCAGGGCCGTGGCCGAGGCGGTCGGCGTGCTGCTGGCGCTGCTGCTCACCGCGCTCGTGACCTGGGCCGTCGCCCGGCAGATCACCCGCCGGCTGCGACGGCTGCGCGACGCGGCCAACGCCGTCGCGTTCGAACAACTTCCCGCCGTGGTGGCCCGGTTGCAACGCCCCGACAGCGCGAGCGTCGACCCCGACGAGCTGGCCCGTCAACAGTCCACCGCGGCCCTCGAACCCTCCAGCGACGACGAGATCGGCGAGCTGGGTCAGGCGTTCAGCGCGGTGCACCAGGCCGCCGTGCGGACCGCCGCCGAACAGGCCGTGATGCGCGCCAACACCGCCGACATCTTCATCCACCTGAGCCGGCGCGAACAGCGGCTGGTCGACGCCGTCCTGGCTCAGGTCGACCGGGTCGAGCGGGACGAGACCGACCCCGACCGCCTGGACCAGCTCTACACCCTGGACAACCTGGCGACCCGGATGGGCCGCATCAACGCCAGCCTGCTCGTGCTCGGCGGCGTCGGCGTCGGCCGGGTACGCCAACACGACGTGCCGCTGCAACAGGTGCTCCAGGCGGCCCTGTCCCAGATCGAGCACTACGCGCGCATCCGGCTCGGCATGGTCGACGGCGACGTCGCCGTCGCCGCCAAGTCCGTCGACGAGGTCGTGCACCTGCTCGCCGAACTCATGGACAACGCGACCGCGTACTCGCCGCCGGGCAGCGAGACCTGGGTGAGCGGCCGCAGCCTCGGCGACCGGGTCATCATCCAGATCAGCGACGAGGGCGTCGGCCTGCCCCCACAGCGGTTGCAGCAGCTCAACGAGTTGCTGGCCCGGCCGCCCGCCATCGACGTCGCCGCCGTGCGGGCCATGGGGCTGGTCGTCGTGGGTCAGCTCGCCGCCCGCCTGGGAGCCAGCGTCCAACTGCGTCGCGGCCCCCGCCGCGGCACCCTCGCCGAGGCGACGCTGCCCGCGGCGATGATCCGGTCGTTGCCGCCGGAGGAGTTCCTGCTCGCGCCGGGCCGGCTGTCGCGGCGGGCAGCCCGCACGTCCGCACCCCCGCCGTACCGGCCGCGGTCGGAGCCGACCGCCGGGCACGCCCCCGCGGCGCGGACCCTGCCGGCGGCGCCCGTGTTCCGCCCGACGCCCAGCGCGGACCGCGGCGACGCGCCGACCGAGGAGCTGCTCATCTTCGAACAGGTCAACCACTGGTTCCACGCCGATGTCGTCGACGCCTCCGACGGTCGGCAGTGGTCCAGTCCCGCCGACGACGCCTGGCGTACCGCCGCGCAGGCGCACACGCCCGACGTGGCCGCGACCACCAACTCCGGCCTGCCCAAACGACAGCCGCAACGGCACCTGGTGCCCGGCGGCGTCGCCGTGGGGCAGCAACAGCAACGCTCCGAATACCGGGACCCGGCCCAGGTCGCCAGCGCGATGGCCGCGTACGCGCGCGGAGTGGCGGCCCGCCGGCGCACCCCGATCAACCTCGGCAACTCATGACCGACAGGGAGAGCACGTGACCGACCACCAGGACCTCGGCTGGCTGCTTGACAGCTTCGCCGAGCGCGCGACCGAGGTCAGCCATGCGATCGCCATCTCCAGTGACGGCCTGATGGTGGCCGCCACCCGCGACCTGCCCCCGGACCGGGCCGACCAGCTCGCCGCGACGGGCAGCGGCCTGGTCAGCCTGCTGCGCGGCGCGGCGGCCTTCTTCGACGCCGGGGCGGTGATCTCCAACGTCACCCAGCTCGAAGGCGGCTTCATGTTCTCGATGGCCTTCAACGACGGGGCGTCGCTGCTGGTGCTCGCCGCGCCCGAGTGCGACGTGGGCAAGGTCTCCTACGAGATGACGGAGCTGGCCAACCGGATCGGCGACGCGCTGACCCCCGCGGCCCGTGCGGCGCTCGCCCGCAGCCGCTGACCCCACCGACAGACCCCTCCCCTTCCCCTGGAGACGACATGTCCCTCACCACCCCTGCGCGCAGCCGTGCCCTCGCCGCCGTGCTGCTCGCGCTCGTGCTGACCGTCAGCACAGCCTGCGCCGACGACGAGCCCGGCACGACCGGCGGCGGATCCATCAAGATCGGTCTGCTCGCCTCGCTGTCCGGGACGTACCAGTCCGTCGGCAAGGAGATCCGCGACGGCTTCGAGCTGTACCTGGACACGCACGACGGCAAGCTCGGCGGCCGGCAGGTCGACCTCGTCGTCGCCGACGAGGGCAACGGCGCCGCGACCGCCGTGCCGGCGGCGACCAAGCTGCTCAAGCAGGACCGCGTGGCCGCGCTCACCGGCATCGTCGGCGGCGGTTCGGTCGCCGGCGTCTACCCGCTGCTGCAGGAGACCAAGGTCCCCCTCGTCGGCTCCAACGGCCGACCGGAGATCAAGGACGTCACCCGGGTCTGGCACACCTCGTACCTCTCCGACGAGCCGGGCGCCGCGATCGCCCAGCACGTCCGGGACAACGTCAAGGGCTCGGTGTACGCCATCGGCCCCGACTACCAGGGCGGCTGGGACGAGCTGCGCGGCTTCACCGAGGCGTTCGCCAAGGCCGGCGGAACGCTCGCCAACCCCGACGGCAAGACCACCTTCACCCCGTTCCCGGCCACCACCAACTTCACGCCGTACTTCGCCCGCATCAAGGCCTCCGGCGCGCAGGCGGTCTACACCTTCTACGCCGGCAGCGCCGCCGTCGACTTCGTCAAGCAGTACGCGCAGTCCGAGATCAAGGACGTTCCGCTGTACGCGGCGGGTTTCCTCACCGAGGGCGGCGTGCTCAACGCGCAGGGCGAGGCGGCCCGGGACATCTTCTCGGTGCTCAACTACTCCCCCGACCTCGACAACGCCGAGAACCGGGGCTTCGTCGCGGCGTGGAAGGCCAAGCACGACGGGTCGCCGACGACGTACGCCCTGGCGTCGTACGACGCGGCGGCGGTGCTCGACCGGGCCATCGGGGCCGCCGGGAGCGACCCGACCCCGGAGGCGATCAACGCGCAGATCGGCAAACTCGGGCAGGTCGCCAGCCCGCGCGGCGCGTGGCAGTTCTCCACGGTCACGCACTCACCGGTGCAGAAGTGGTACCTGCGTCAGGTCCGCCAGGACGGCCGGGCGCTGTCCAACACCGTCGTGGGTGACCTCGCGACCATCGGCCGGTGATCACGGTGGCGGCCGGCCCGAACCGGATCGACCCGTACGTCATCCCGGCGCTGGACGGTGTCGCCTACGGGCTGCTCGTCTTCGTGGCGGCGGCGGGCCTGGTCTTCTGTTTCGGCGTCGCCAACATCCTCAACCTGGCGCACGGCATGCTCTACGCGATCGGCGGCTACAGCGCCGCGGCGCTGTTCGACGGCGGCTGGGCGAGTCTGGCCCTGGCGCTGGGTGTCGGCGTGCTGGCCGCCGCCGCGGCGGGGGTGCTGCTCGCCGGCCTGCTCACACCGGTCGCCACCGGCAACCATCTCACCCAGGCGCTGCTGACCTTCGGGGTGGCGCTGGCCGGCGGCAGCCTGCTCGTCGCCGGCTTCGGGCCCGACGATCCGCAGGTCCTGGTGCCCGCCGCCCTCGACGGGTCGGTGGCGGTCGCCGGGCACCGCTACGCGGCGTACCGGCTGGTGTTCATCGTGGTGGCCGCGGCGCTCGCGGCCGGGCTCTACCTGACGGTGCGGCGGACCCGGGCCGGGATGCTGGTCCGCGCCGCCGTGGACGACGCGGAGATGGTCGCCTGCCTGGGCGTGAGCCCCGCGCGGATCAGGGTGGGTGTGCTCGCCGCCGGTGGCGCGCTGGCCGGCGCGGCCGGGGTCCTGGGCGCCCCCATCATCGGCCCCGGCGCGGACACCGCCGACACGGTGCTGCTGCTCTCGCTGGTGGTCGTCGTCCTCGGCGGCCTCGGATCCATGGTGGGCACTCTGCTCGCGGCGCTGGCGATCGGGGAGATCCAGACCCTGGGCGTGGCGCTGCTGCCGTCGGCCGCCCCGTTCCTGCTGTTCGCCGCCATGGCCGCCGTGCTCGCCGTGCGGGCACGGGGCCTGGCCCTGCGGTGGGCGGCGACGTGAGGGAGGAGGTGATCCGCCGGGTACGCGTCGCCGTCGCGACGGTCGTCCTGGCCGGCCTGGTCGTGGCGCCGTGGGTGGTGGACGACTACACCGCGGCGATCCTCGCCCGGACGCTGGCGCTGGGCCTGGTCGGGGTGAGCGTGGCGCTGCTCACCGGTGTCGCCGGCATGCCCACCCTGGGCCAGACCGCGCCGTACGCCGCAGGCGCGTACGCCAGCGCCGTGCTCGGCAGCCAGGTCTCCGACGTCGGCGTCGTGCAGGTCGCCGTGGCGGCGCTCGCCGGGGCGACGCTGGCCGCCGTGACCCTGCCGCTTGTCGTCCCGGCCCGGGGCGTCATCGTGCTGATGATCACCCTGGCCGTCGGTGAGCTCGTCGTGACCGTTCTCGGGCGCTGGCGGTCGGTGACCGGCGGCACCGACGGCCTGGCCGGCATCGATCCGATCCGTCCACTGTGGGGCCTGCCGATCCTGGCCACCGACCAGGCCCGCTATCTCTACACGCTGGTCGTCGTGGCGACACTCGTCGGCGCGGTGCTCCTGCTGCTGCGGACCCGGGTCGGGCTGCTGCTGCGCGCCGGCCGGGACGACGAGATGCGGCTGCGGGCCAGCGGGCACCGCGTGGGGCTGTACCTGTCCGGCGCGCACGTCGCCGCCGGGGCGATCGCCGGCGCCGCGGGCTCCCTGCTCGTCGTCGCCCAGCGGTACATCTCCCCCGCCGACTTCGGCTTCGACACCTCCGCGCTGCTCCTGCTCGGCGTCGTCATCGGCGGCACCGCCTCGGTCGGCGGCGCGCTGGTCGGGGCGGCGCTCGTCATCGCCGTACGCGACTGGTTGTTCGGGGTGCTGCCCGGTCACGCGCCGCTGGTGCTGGGCGCCCTGTTCGTGGCGACGGTGTACCTGCTGCCCACCGGCGTCACCCGGGTCCGCCGACCGCGCGGCAGCCCACGACGACCGATCCCCGCGCCGGGCCACCCGGACGCGGCACCCACAGGCGACCGCGGCCCGACGTCGGAGCTGCGCGTATGAACTGCCTGCTCAGCGCCGAGAAGATCAGCGTGCGGTACGGCTCACTCGCCGCGCTCACCGACGTCGACCTGTGCGTGCACGACGGTCAGCGACACGCCCTGATCGGGCCCAACGGGGCCGGGAAGACGACCCTGCTCAACGTGCTCGGCGCCACGACGCGGCCACAGCGCGGCACGGTGCGCTTCGCCGGCCGCGACGTCAGCCGGCTCGGGCCGGCGGCACGGGCCCGCCGCGGCATCAACCGGATCCACCAACGACCCGCGGTCTTCGCGACGCTCACCGCGACCGAGAACATCGAGGTCGCCGCGCTGCCCCGAACGATCCGGCGGCGCAGGTGGTGGCCCGGTGGGACTCGGGACGCGGCCCGCCAGCGCGCCACCGGGCTGCTCGACCAGCTGGGCCTGTCCGACCTCGCGACGGTGCCCGCCGGTCACCTCGCCCACGGCCAACGTCGGCAGTTGGAGATCGCGATGGCCCTCGCCGGCCGTCCCCGCCTGCTGCTGCTCGACGAACCGGCGGCCGGGCTGTCGGCCACCGAGGTCGGCCGGCTGGCCGAGCTGCTGGCGGCGCTGCCCCGGCAGGTCGCCGTGCTGCTGGTCGAGCACCACCTCGACCTGGTGTACGCCCTCTGCGACACCGTCACCGTGCTGCGCGACGGCCGGACACTGGCCGCCGGCACACCGGACGAGATCCGTACCTCGCCGCTGGTGCGGCAGGCCTACGCCGACGGGGTGTCCTGATGCTGTACGTGGAGCGGCTCTGCGCCGGTTACGCCGGGGGAATCGTGCTGCACGAGGTGACCCTGCGGGTACCGCCGGGCAGCATCCAGGCGGTGGTGGGCCGCAACGGGGCCGGCAAGAGCACCCTCGTGCACACCATCGCCGGGCTGGTGCGCGCCTCCAGCGGCCGCATCGAGATCGGCGGCGTCCACGTGGCCGGGCGGCAACCCCACCGGGTCGCCCAGTCCGGCGTCGGTCTCGTCCCGCAGGGCCGGCGGGTCTTCTCCCGGTTGACGGTGGCCGAGCACCTCGTCCTGGCGGCGGCGCCGTGGCGGGCCGCGACACCCGGCGGCGAGGGCTGGACGGTGCCCCGGATCCTCGAACTGCTGCCCCGGCTGGCGGTCCGGCTGCGCCACCGTGGCTGCGAACTGTCCGGCGGCGAGCAGCAGATGCTGGCCATCGCCCGCGCGCTGCTCGGTCAACCACGGGTGCTGCTGCTCGACGAGCCCTGTGAGGGGCTCGCCCCCGACCTGGCCGCGCGGGTCCGCGACCTCATCGGTCACCTGGCCGCCGGCGGGTTGACGGTGCTGCTCGTCGAACAGCAGCTCCGCCACGCGCTGGAGATCGCCGACCGGGTCGCGGTGCTGGAGTACGGCCGGGTGGTCTACGACCGGCCGACCGCCGAGGCGCGCAGCGACCCGGGCCCGCTGGAGGCGATGGTCAGCATCGCCGCCACCGGGCCGCCCCCGGCCACCCGATCGACCCCTCGGCTCTGGGCCGACACCCCGTAGGTCACCCGATCCCTCTCGGAGAGGCAGAAGACGATGGCGACTCCCACAGGCGATGCCGCGTACACCTTCGACAACGGCGCACCGGACGCGGTCCCGCAGATGCGGGCGCTGGAGTCCTTCCTGGACCCGATCACGATGCGCCGCCTGGCCCGCCCGGTCCTGCGCCTCGGGTCGGCCTGCTGGGAGGTCGGGGCCGGTGGCGGCTCGATGGCCCGACGGATCGCCCGCGCGGCCGGCGACGACGGCCGCGTGCTGGCCACCGACATCGACCCCACGCACCTGCGGGCGGAGGGCAACCTGAGCGTACGCCGGCACGACGTGCGCACCGAGGCCCCGCCCGGGGACGCGTTCGACCTGATCCACGCCCGTCTGGTGCTGCTGCACCTGCCCGAGCGCCGACGGGTCCTGCGCACCCTCGCCGGCGCGCTGACGCCCAGGCGGCTGGCTGGTCGTCGAGGAGTTCGACTGCACCACGCCGGTGCGGGTGCTGAACGCGCCGAGCGACGACGCGGCGAAGCTGTTCGCGCAGGTGATGGACACCATGATGCGTGTGCTGCAGGACCACGGCGCCGACCTGGGGTGGGCGCAGGACGTGCACACCGAGATGACGCTCGCCGGCCTCACCGACGTCGACACCATGACCCACTCGCAGAGCTGGGCGGGCGGGTCGACCGGCACGTCGCTCTACGAGACGAACTCCCGTCAGTTGGAGCCGGACCTGCTGGCGGCGGGCCTGTCGCCCCAGCAGCTGAACGCCTTCCGTCGACTGACGCGCGAGCCCGCGTTCGCCGTCATGTCGTACCACTTCGTCTCGACGCGCGGCCGTCGGGCCGGTTAGGTCACCGGTGTGGCCCGCAGCCGGTGTGCGTGGCGGGCCACACACCCCCTAAAGCGTCCTAGGAAAGATCTGCGGCGTCGTTGGCGGGGTTCAGGTGCGCGATCGGGTACTCATGACGTCTCTACAGCTTGCCGGTGAGCGGGTTCTCCACCGACAGTTTGCCGTGTTCGATAAGCCAGCTCACGGACTCGAGGATCGCGTCTTCCGGTTCCCAGGCGGGTGCGTAGCCGAGGAGGGCGCGGGACTTCTCGATGGACAGCACGTGGTTGCGCTGCAGGTGGCCCCAGCTGTCTTCGGCGAACTCGGGCGTCGTGATGCTGCGGAACTCATCCCAGGTGATTGATTCGAGTGTCGCCTGCTGTCCGAACCAGCCGGCCGCGATGGTGGCGTAACCGCGCACGTTCAGTGCGTGTGCGGCAACGGCGTGGAAGTCTTCGCCTGCCGCGGCGTCACGGTGGGTGGCCGCGAGCTCGAACACCTGCGCGACGTCGTCGGCGTGCACGTGATGCATCGATTCGGCGCCGCTGCCGGGGATGCGCAGAGTGCGACCGGCGGAGATGTCCGCCCAGGTCTCGGGGTTGGTGTTGCCGAGCACACCCGTCGGGTGCCATCCGGGTCCGACGATGTGACCCGGGTGCACGGAGGTCGTCACCAGGCCGCCGCTCGCGGTTTCCCGTTTGAGGTACTGGGCGATCATTTCCTTCTGGGTGCCGTACTCGTCGATGGCGGGGGTGCCTTCGCCTTCGCTGATGGGCAGCTTGATGCTGGGGCCGTACCGCCACAGCGATCCGCAGTGCACGAGGTGGCCGACCTGGCCGCGGATCGTTTCGACCAGGGCGGTGGTGCTCTCGATGGTGAAGCTGAGCAGGTCGATGACGACGTCGGGGTGCTGCGCCAGGACGGTGGCTCCGAAGGTGCCATCGATGTCCTGCTGCTCGCGGTCGACCACGACCTGCGTGACCTGCTGCCATTCGGGGCTGTCGGAGTACGCCTTACGGGTTCCCCGGCTCATGCTGGTCACGTCATGGCCGGCGCGTACGAGGCGGGGAACGAGAAAGGTACCGATGTGGCCGCTGCCACCGACGACGAGTACGCGCATGATGATCCGTTCGTTCAGAGGGGCCGGCATGTAAGGGCGGGGTCGCCGCGAATTGAGCGCTTCGGCTCGGTCCGGATCAGGTGAGGTTAGGCAGAGAGCGACTCACGCGCCCGCTGGTCGATGTGCTCCGTGCCGGCCCGTGCGCGACGACTCTGCAGGAACTCTCGCACGTCATCCCGGTGACTCACCCCTCCACGCTACGACTGGGCGGTACGGCGTATGCGGGCCAGCCGAGCCGTCCCGGCGGCAATGGAGAAAAGGTGGCAAACACCCCGAAGGTGACGTCTGGGCATTCACGCCGAGGATCGGGCGGAGATCGACGCCCGCGGCTCGACAGCCAAAAAGTTTTGTTGGGTTCCTACAACACAGCGACGGTTGGTTCGGCGGTTGCGCCATGGCGCTGTCCGTCCGGAGCCGGAAAAGTGACCACTGCCGGGAGCCGTCGACGTCCGGCACGCACATCATGGTCTACCAAAGGGGTCAGTCGGGTGTTCAACCGTGTCGCCATCGTCAACCGTGGTGAAGCCGCCATGCGGCTCATCCACGCGGTCCGAGAGCTGGCCGCGGAGACGGGCAGCCGGATCGAGACGGTCGCCCTCCACACCGACGTCGACCGCACGGCCACCTTCGTGCGCGAGGCGGACATCGCGTACGACCTTGGTCCGGCGTCCGCCCGCCCGTACCTGAACCTGGCGACGCTGGAGCGCGCCCTGACCGAGACCGGCGCCGACGCCGCGTGGGTCGGTTGGGGCTTCGTGGCCGAGGATCCGGCGTTCGCGGAGCTGTGCGAGAAGATCGGGGTCACGTTCGTCGGGCCGAGCCCGGAGGCCATGCGCCAGCTCGGCGACAAGATCGGTGCGAAGCTGCTCGCCGAGGAGGTCGGCGTGCCGGTCGCGCCGTGGAGCCGCGGCGCCGTCGAGACCCTGGACGCCGCCCGGGCGGCGGCGGCCGAGATCGGATACCCGCTCATGCTGAAGGCGACGGCCGGCGGCGGCGGGCGCGGCATCCGCGTGATCACGAACGAGACCGAACTCGCCGACGCGTACGAGCGCACCAGCCAGGAGGCGGCGCGGGCGTTCGGCAGCGGCATCGTGTTCCTGGAGCGTCTGGTCACCGGCGCCCGGCACGTCGAGGTCCAGGTGATCGCCGACGGCCAGGGCACCGCGTGGGCGCTCGGCGTGCGCGACTGCTCGGTGCAGCGGCGCAACCAGAAGGTCATCGAGGAGTCGGCCTCGCCGGTGCTCGACGCGTCCCAGGCGGCCGAGCTGAAGACCTCGGCGGAGCGGCTCGCCGTGGCGGTCGGCTACCGGGGCGCGGCGACCGTCGAGTTCCTCTACCACCCCGGGGACCGGCTGTTCGCGTTCCTGGAGGTCAACACCCGCCTGCAGGTCGAGCACCCGATCACCGAGCTGACCACCGGATTCGACCTGGTCAAGGCGCAGCTGCACGTCGCGTCCGGCGGCCGGCTCGTCGGCGAGCCGCCGGCCGAGCGGGGGCACGCCATCGAGGCCCGGCTCAACGCCGAGGACCCCGACCGGGACTTCGCGCCGTCACCGGGGCGCATCGCGCGGCTGGACCTGCCCGCCGGCCCGGGCATCCGGGTGGACACCGGCGTGAGCGAGGGCGACACCATCCCGGCCGACTTCGACTCGATGATCGCGAAGATCATCGCGTACGGGCGTGACCGCGACGAGGCGCTCGGCAAGCTGCGCCGGGCGATGGCCAACACCACGGTGATCATCGAGGGTGGCGCGACTAACAAGAGCTTCGTGCTCGACCTGCTCGACCAGCCCGAGATCATCGACGCCAGCGCCGACACCGGCTGGATCGACCGGGTCCGGGGCGAAGGCCGACTCGTGACGCACCGGCACTCCGCGGTCGCCCTGGCCGCCGCCGCCATCGAGTCGTACGAGGAGGAGGAGCGCGCCGAGCGGCAGCGGCTGCTGTCGACCGCCGCCGGTGGCCGCCCGCAGGTGCAGCACGCCAGCGGCCGGCCGCTGGACCTCAAGCTGCGCGGGGTCACCTACCGGATGCGGGTGGCGCGGATCGGGGCGCACCGGTTCCGCGTCGGCATCGAGGCGGGCGGCGCCGAGCGCACCGCCGACGTCGAGCTGGACCGCTTCGACAGGCACACCGGCCAGATCGTCGTCAACGGCATCCGGTACCGCCTGCTCACCGGCACGCACGGGCCGACCCACCTCGTCGAGGTTGACGGTGTGACGCACCGGGTCAGCCGCGACGAGGGCGGCGTCCTGCGCTCCCCCATGCCCGCGCTGGTCGTCGCCACTCCGCTGGAGGTCGGCGCCGAGGTCGAGGCGGGGGCGCCGGTGCTGGTGCTGGAGGCCATGAAGATGGAGACGGTGCTGCGCGCGCCGTTCAAGGCCCGGCTCAAGGAGTGCGCCGTCTCGGTGGGCAGCCAGGTGGAGGCGGGTGCGCCGCTGCTGCGGCTGGAGCCGCTCGCCGACGAGGCCACCGAGACCGCGGCCGGCCCGAGCGTCGCCAGCGTCGAGCTGGACCTGCCCGCCGCCGACGACAACGCGGGGGCGTACGAGCGCAGCCGGCGCGGTCAGGAGGATCTGCGCGGCCTACTGCTCGGTTTCGACGTGGACCCGCACGACGACCGCCGGGTGCTCGACGACTACCTCGTGGTGCGACGGTTGGCCGCCGAGGACGGGCACCGACCGCTGGCCGCCGAGGTGGACCTCGTCGACGTGTTCGCCGACCTGGCCGAGCTGAGCCGGAACCGGCCGACCGGCGAGGACGGCGGCGCCCACGTCCGCAGCGCCCGGGAGTACTTCCACACCTACCTGCAGAGCCTCGACGTGGAGCGGGCCGGGCTGCCCGACGCCTTCCAGGCCAGGCTCGCCAAGGCACTGAGCCACTACGGCGTCACCGACCTGGAGCGCTCCCCCGGCCTGGAAGCCGCCGTGTTCCGGATCTTCCTGGCCCAGCAGCGGGCGTCCGCCGACGCCACAGTCGTGGCGTCGCTGCTGCGCGAGTGGCTGCGGGAGACCCCGCCGGACGAGTCGCTGCGCGAGCCGGCCGGTCTGGCGCTGGAGCGGTTGATCGCCGCGACGCAGGTCCGCTTCCCCGCCATCGCCGACCTGGCCCGGGGCGTGGTGTTCGCCTGGTTCGCGCAGCCGCTGCTGCGCCGCAACCGGGCCCGCGTCTACGCCCAGATCCGGGCGCACCTGCGACACCTGGACGCGCACCCGGACGCCCCCGACCGCGCCGAGCGCATCGCCGAGATGGTCCGCAGCACCGAGCCGCTGGTGCGTCTGCTCGGCCAGCGCCTGGTCCGTGACCACCTGGACAACACGATCATGCTGGAGGTGCTCACCCGCCGCTACTACGGCAACAAGGCCCTCACCCGGGTGCGGACCCGCGAGGTCGCCGACTGCGCCTTCGTGGTCGCCGAACGCGCGGACTCCAGTGTGGTCTCCACGGCGGTGAGCTTCGACGCGCTGGGCGGGGCGCTGCGCGGGCTCGCCGAGCTGGCCGGCGACGAGGACTCCGTCGACGCCGACATCTACCTCGGCTGGGAGAACCAGCCGGAGGACTTCGACGCGATGGCCGCCGCGCTGCTCCAGGTGATCACCGCACATCCGCTTCCGGCGCAGGTCCGCCGGCTCACCGCCACCGTCGCGGGTCGCGGCGGGGCGGTCATGCACCACCACTTCACCTTCCGCCCGTCGGACGGCGGAATGGTCGAGGACCGGCTGATCCGCGGTCTGCACCCGTACATCGCGCAGCGGATGCAGCTGGAGCGGCTGCACAAGTTCGACCTGACCCGGCTGCCGTCGTCCGACGAGGAGGTCTACCTCTTCCAGTGCGTGGCGCGGGAGAACCCGGCGGACGAGCGTCTCGTGGCGTTCGCCCAGGTGCGCGACCTGACCGAGCTGCGCGAGCAGGACGGCCGGCTGGTGGCGCTGCCGACGACCGAGGACGCCATCGCGGCCTGCCTCGACTCGATCCGCCGGGCCCAGTCGCGGCGGCCGTCGAAGACGCGCTTCACCACCAACCGGATCGTCGTCTACGTCTGGCCGCCGAGCGAGCTGACCCGCGAGGAGATGGAGATGATCGCCGGGCGCGTGCGCCCGACGACAGTGGGCGCCGGGCTGGAGGAGATCCTGTTCATCGCGCGGCAGCGCGACCGTCGCACCGGCGAGCTGACCAAGATCGCGGTACGGATCTCGTTCGACGCCGCGGGCGGCGCGGAGCTGGCCGTCGGCACGCCCCCGGTCGAGCCGGTCGAGCCGCTCGACGAGTACCGGCTGAAGGTGCTGCGGGCCAGCAGCCGCAACACGGTGTACCCGTACGAGTTGACCAGCCGACTCGGTGACTTCGTCGAGTACGACCTCGACGACGCGCACGCGCTAATTCCGGTGGACCGGCCCAAGGGGCGCAACCGCGCCGCGATCGTCGCCGGTGTCGTCACCACGCCGGCCACGCTGCATCCGGAGGGTGTCACCCGGGTCGTGCTGCTCGGCGACCCGACGAAGTCGTTGGGCGCCCTGTCCGAGCCGGAGTGCCGGCGGGTGATCGCCGCGCTGGACCTCGCGGAGCGGATGCGGGTGCCGCTGGAGTGGTGGGCGCTGTCCGCCGGCGCCCGGATCTCGATGACCTCGGGTACGGAGAACATGGACTGGGTGGCCGCCGCCCTCAAGCGGATCGTCGAGTTCACCCAGGCCGGTGGCGAGATCAACATCGTGGTGGCGGGCATCAACGTCGGCGCGCAGCCGTACTGGAACGCCGAGGCCACGATGCTCATGCACACCAAGGGCGTCCTGGTGATGACGCCGGACTCGGCGATGGTGCTCACCGGCAAGCAGTCGCTCGACTTCTCCGGCGGGGTGTCCGCCGAGGACAACTTCGGCATCGGCGGCTACGACCGGGTGATGGGGCCGAACGGGCAGGCGCAGTACTGGGCGCCGAACCTGACCGCCGCGCGGGACGTGCTGATGGCCCACTACGAGCACACGTACGTCGCGCCCGGCGAGGACGCGCCGCGGCGGGCGAGCACCACCGACCCGGTGGACCGCGACGTCTCCACGTTCCCGCACGACGTGGCGGGCAGCCCCTTCCGCACGGTCGGTGAGATCTTCTCCGCCGAGGCCAACCCGGACCGCAAGAAGCCGTTCGACATCCGGACGGTGCTGCGGGCCCTCGCCGACCAGGACCACCCGGTGCTGGAGCGGTGGGCGGGCATGGCCGACGCCGACACCGCGGTCGTGCAGGACGCCCACCTCGGCGGCATCCCGGTATGCCTGCTCGGCATCGAGTCCCGGTCGGTGCCGCGGCGCGGGTTCCCGCCCACCGACGGCCCGGACACCTACACGGCGGGCACGTTGTTCCCCCGCTCGTCGAAGAAGGCCGCGCGGGCCATCAACGCCGCCAGCGGCAACCGGCCCCTGGTCGTGCTGGCGAACCTGTCCGGCTTCGACGGCTCGCCGGAGTCGATGCGCAAGCTGCAACTGGAGTACGGCGCCGAGATCGGCCGGGCGATCGTGAACTTCCAGGGCCCGATCGTCTTCTGCGTGATCTCGCGCTACCACGGCGGCGCCTTCGTGGTGTTCTCGAAGGCGTTGAACCCGAGCATGACGGTGCTCGCGCTGGAGGGGTCGTTCGCCTCGGTGCTCGGCGGCGCTCCCGCCGCGGCGGTGGTGTTCTCCGCCGACGTCAACGCCCGTACGGCCGCCGACGAGCGGGTGCGAGCCCTGGAGGCCCGCGTCGCCGCCGCGGCCGGCACCGAGCGCGCCGCGCTGGCCGCCGAGCTCGACGAGCTGCGCTCGTCGGTGCGGGCGGAGAAGCTCGGCGAGGTGGCCACGGAGTTCGACCGGGTGCACAACATCCAACGCGCCGTCGAGGTGGGCTCGGTGGACGCCGTCATCCGCGCCGCCGAGCTGCGTCCGCGCGTCATCGAGGCCATCGAGGCGCGTCTGCGCGGCTGATCAGCTGCCGATCCCGCATGGTGGGGACGGCGCCGACCCATCCCGGTCGGTGCCGTCCCCACTGCCGTTGGCAGGCCGGCCGCACCGCGCACCCGTCGAAACTTTCATCTGATGACTCTCCACAGTCGCGCAGCTCACCCGAGTTTTTTCCGGAAGTTTTCAGAGTTGACGAGCCCCATCGACGGCCATAATGTTTCGAACGAGTTTCCGGTGCTTCGGAGAGCACCACCGAACCCGAGACCGCACCCCGCCCACTCATCCCCGGGCCGCACCCTCCCTTCAAAGATCGACGTTTGTCGATCATGCTCGAAAGGAAGGCAGATGAAGCCAAGACGGTGGATCAGCGCCGGCCTCGTCGCCGTCGCGACCGCTGCGGCGTTGAACGCGATGCCGGCCACCGCGAGCCGGCCGTACGACCCGACCACGCAGAGCCTCGCGACCCTCGGCCAACGTCACGGCCTGAAGATCGGCACCGCGGTGAACGCGACAGCCCTCAACGACGCCAACGACCCGCAGTACCGCCGGCTGGCCGCCTCCGAGTTCTCCTCGGTCACGGCCGAGAACGCGATGAAGTGGGAGAGCCTGGAGCCCACCCGGGGCACCTACGACTGGACGGCCGCCGACCAGCTCGTCGAGTTCGCCAAGCGCAACAGGCAGGCCGTGCGCGGCCACGTGCTGGTCTGGCACAACCAACTGCCCGCCTGGCTGACCAGCGGCGTCGCCGACGGCAGCATCTCCAAGCAGGAGCTGCGTGAGCTGCTGCGCAAGCACATCACCACGGTCGTCAACCGCTACAAGGGCAGGATCTGGCAGTGGGACGTGGTCAACGAGGCGGTCAGCGACCCCTGGGACACCCCGTCGACGTTGCACTACAAGGGCTTCTGGGCGCAGAACCTCGGCCCCGACTACATCGCCGACGCGTTCCGCTGGGCCCGCGCCGCCGATCCCACGGCGCTGCTGTTCTACAACGACTACAACATCGAGGCGTTCGGCTCGGGCAACCCGGCCGACGACAAGACGCAGTTCGTCTACGACATGGCCAAGGGGCTGCGCGCGCGGGGCGTCCCGATCGACGGCGTCGGCTCGCAGGGCCACCTGGGCACCCAGTACGGCAACTTCGACACCCTGCAGGTGACCGCCGCCCTGAAGCGGTTCGCCGCGCTCGGCCTGGCCACCGCGTTCACCGAGGTCGACGTCCGCAGCGAGATGACCGAGGCGGTCCGGGCCGGCAACTCCGCCGAGATCAACCCCCGGTTGCAGGCGTCGGCGGCCAACTTCAGCGTGCTGATGAAGGCGTGCCTCGCGGTGCGCACCTGCCTGTCGTACACCGTCTGGGGTTTCAGTGACAAGTACTCGTGGGTGCCGGACTGGTTCAACGACCCGCCCGAGGGTCTGGCCACCATCTACGACGAGAACTACCAGCCCAAGCGGGCGTACCAGGAGCTGAAGTCAGACCTGATCTTCGCCGGCCCGCCGTACGTCCTGCCGCGTATCGCGCCCAGGCCGCACCGCTGAACCGGCACGGGTCGTGCGGGGTCCACCCTCCCCGCACGGCCCGTGTCAGCGCGGCACGGCCAGGTCGTCCTCCGGCAGGAGCGGGCGCATGAACGTCCGCTCGTAGCGCACCACACAGCCCGACTCGTCGCGGATGGCGTCGGCCGCGACGAACTCCGGGTCGTCGCCGAACCGTGCGCGGTACCGCTCGTACGCCGCCAGGCTCTCGAAGCTGAACAACGCCTCGGCCCGGTCGCTGGCACCCTCGGCGGGCAGGAAGTAGCCGTGGTGCACGCCGCCGTGGCGGGCCACGAGCCGCATCCAGGCGCGGGCGAACCGTTCGAACGCGTCGATCTGCGCGGGATCGATGGTGTAGTGCACAACGCACGTGATCATTGATCCACCATAGGGCTCGCACCGGGCACTGCCGCGCGACGGCCGGCAGTAGGATCACGGGCACCTCGGCGAAGACTGTCGCCTGCCCTGCCGGAGCCCGCATGTCGACAGATCCGCCCGGCGACACCACCCGAATCCGAGGCGCGCTCCTCGGCCGCCGTGGCGCCGGCCCGTATCGCGCGATCCGCCGAGCGCTCGCCGCCGGCTGCCTCATCGCCGTCGCCGGGGTGCCGGCCCAATCGCCGGTGGCCGGGGCTCCCGCGCCCACGACGGTCCGGGTGCTGCAGATGAACCTGTGCAACAGCGGTCGCGCCGGCTGCTGGACCGGGCGGGCGTTGACCAGGGCCGCCGAGGTGATCAGGGCCGAACGACCAGCCCTGGTCACCCTCAACGAGATCTGCCGGGACGACGTGCCCACCCTGGAGGCGGTGTTCGCGGCCACCCACCGCGGCGCGGCGGTCGTGTCCGCCTTCCAGGCCGCCGGCGACCGCCCCAGCGGCGCCGACACCCGGTGCCGCAACGGCCAGGCGTACGGCATCGGGTTGCTGACCCGGCTGCCGGCGGCCGACAGCCGGTACGCCGTGCACAGTGGAATCCACCCCGCACAGGACGTCGCGGACCCCGAGGAACGACCCTGGCTCTGCGTCCACGTCGGCGGCGCCCTCAACGCCTGCACCACCCACCTGGCGGCGACCAGCCGCGCCGTCGCGCTCACCCAGTGCGGCCACCTGCTCGACGAGATCCTGCCCGCCATCGCGCGAAGCACCGGGTACGCGCCCACCGTGCTCAGCGGCGACCTCAACCTCCGCCTCGGCGACGACCCCGACGTACGGTCCTGCACGCCGCCCGGTTACCTGCGCGTCGGCGACGGCGCGGTGCAGCACATCCTGGCGAGCACCGACATCGTGCTCTGCTGCACCCGGTCGGTGGGCATGGGCGGGGCGACCGACCACCCCGCCCTGCTGGCCACCCTCGTCATCGAGGACACACGGCCGACCCGCCGCTGACGACAGCCGCCAGCGGGTGCGCTCGGCAGAACAGTTCCTACGGCGCTTCTCGTCGGAGGGTCGTGCCATGCTGCGGCTCATCTCAGAGCAGGGAGCACAGGGCATGGTCACGGTGATCGTTCGGGATGAGACAGCGACCGGCAGAGCCATCGAGAGCTGGCCGTTGGCGGGCCTGCCGGAGCGCATCTCGGCGCGGGAACTTGTCCGGCTGCGGGTGCGCGAGGAGGTGGCGCGGTTCAACGCCCAGCAGCCGCGGCACTTCCGGGGCCTGGTCCAGCCGACCGACACGGAGGCGACGCTGAACGGCTACCGGGTCACCCCGGGCAGGCGACTCGACTGGGTGGCGCAGGCGGATCGCGCCTGCGCCGCGTTCGCCCGTAACGGTTTCCTGCTGTTGGTCGGCGACCGCCAGATCGAGGACCTCGACGAGGAGATGGACCTGCGTACCGACCCGGACGTGGCGTTCGTCCGGCTCGTCGCGTTGGTGGGTGGCTGACATGGGCGACTGGACGGCGCTGCTGCCCCACCTGAGCGATGCGGACCGGCGACAGGTGGAGACCGGTGTCGCCGAGGCCGACGAGCGGATCCGGGCGGTGTTGAGGATCGCGAGCACGTACTTCTGGGGTTCCTCGGTGACAAGCGTGCCGGAGTGGGCCACCGTCGAGTCGTGGCCGGCCGAGGAGCGTCGCCGCGCCGCCCTGGCCGTGCACCGGGAGTCGGCGAGCGGCTCGATCCCCACCGCGCTGAACGACGTCGTACGCAGCCTCGCCGCCGAGGACGTCCCGTTCACGCGGGCGGACCTGGTGTGGTGCCTGGACGTCCTCGCTCGCGGCGCCGGCTTCGACAACGGCGCCGACCTGGAGCTGCCCGCCCTGATCGCTCCGCGCCTGCCGGCCGCCGAGCTGGCCGACCTGGTGCCGGCGCTGTCCGCCCTGGTCAGTGAGCTGGTCGACGACTACTTCATCGCGGCGGGGCCCCGCCGACGTGCCGTGACGCTGCTCGGGCGGGCCATCGACCGGGCCACCGGCAGTCGCCTGCCGTCGTCGCTGTTGCACGGCGGGGACACCTTCGGGCCAGCCGTACGCGCCGACCTGGGCGCCGACCTCGTCGCGCCGGGGGTGCCGGAATTGCTGGAGCACTGCGCCGCGCTGGACAAACCGGCGGCGACCGCGAAGTGGCTGCGCCGCCTCGACGAACTGCTCGCGGCCGCGCACGGCGGCCGGCAGGTCGTACGCCGGCTGCTCGACGCGTTCACCGCCCACGGCCGGACCGTCCACGACGACTCGGACCGCCTCCTGCGCGGGCTGGTCTGGGCGTTGTCGCGCGAGCGCGACGAAGGAGCGACGGACCTGCTGGCGCGGGTCACCGCCGGTGCGGCGGCAGCGCCGCGCCAGGCCGCCGGGTTCCCGTACGCCCCGCGCACGGCGATCGCGGCGGTACGACTGCTGGCCGACCGCGACGGCGACGTGCCGCTGCGCACGCTGGCCCGGCTGGCCGTGACGGTCCGGAACAAGGCCGTGCGGAGCCGGGTCCAGGCCGCGCTGACCCAGCTCGGCGCGCGACGCGGGTGGACGCTCAGCGAGGTCATGGAGCTGACCGTCGACGACCACGGGCTCGGGCCCGACGGGTGCCTGCGCACACCGGTCGGCCCGTACGAGGCGACGGTCGAGATCGTGGGCGACCGGGCACGCCTGGTCTTCGCCCGCGACGGCGTTGCGCTCAAGGGCGTCCCGGCCCAGGTCAAGCAGACGCATGGCGACGAGCTCACGCACCTGAGGGACGTCGTCAAGCGGATCGGCGCGACCCTGGTCAGCGAGCGCCAGCGGGTGGAGGGGCTGCTGTCGGAGGAGCGCACCTGGTCGTACCCGGACTGGTCGTCGCGCTTCCTCGACCACCCGGTCACGGCGACCTACGGGCGGCGCCTGCTGTGGGAGACCAGCACCGACGGCCAGCGCTGGACGGCCGGCCTGCCCCGACGGGACGGCGACGGGTGGACGATCGTCGACCGGGACGGCCGGTCCCTCGCGCACGGGTCGGTCCGGCTGTGGCATCCCGTCCGCGCGAGCACTGCCGAGGTGCTGGCGTGGCGTGGGCACCTGGTCGCCGCCAGCCTGACGCAGCCGTTCAAGCAGGTCTTCCGGGAGGTCTACCCGCGCACGCCGGCCGAGGAGAAGACGCACACCTACTCCAACCGGTACGCCGGGCACATCCTGCGCTACCGGCAGGCCAACGCCCTGCTGCGCGCCCGTGGCTGGCAGGCCGGCTACCTTGGCACCTGGGACGGCGGGTACGACAGCGAGGCCACGAAGGTCTTCGGCGGCGGGGCGTGGCGGGCGTCCTTCCACCACGCGCTGGTCGACAACCCGGATCCACACCACTACGACGTCGAGTACTGCTCCACCGACCAGGTGCGCTTCGCCCGACACGACGGGACGACCTGGCTGCCCGCGCCGGTCATCGACGTGCCACCGCTGGTGTTCACCGAGGCCATGCGCGACGTGGACCTGTTCGTCGGCGTCACCTCGATCGCCACCGACCCGCAGTGGGCCGATCGCGGCGAGGACCGATTCTCCGCCTACTGGCAGCGCACCGCCGTGGCGGAGCTGACCCCGTCGGCGCAGGTACGCCGGGACGCGCTGACGCGGCTGCTGCCCAGGATGGCCATCGCCGACCGGGTGGACCTCACGGACCGGTATCTGCGGGTCCGGGGGACCCTGCGCGCGTACCGGATCCACCTCGGGTCGGGCAACGTCATGATGGAGCCCGACGACGCGTACCTGTGCATCGTCGCCGCGCGCGCACAGACCGGGCGTCTGCACCTGCCGTTCGACGACGACCCCATGCTGTCCACGATCCTGTCCAAGGCGATCATGCTGGCCGCCGACGACCGGATCACCGACCCCACCGTGCTGAGCCAACTGCGACCCGTCGAGGTCGACTGATGCCGACCGAGAGAGTGGACTACCGGCGCATAGCGAACGAGATCGCCGGAAAGATCAAGTCCGGAGAACTTGCGCCGGGCGAGAAGCTACCGTCCACACGGGAGCTTGCCGAGCAGCACGCCGTGCACATTTCCACCATCAACCGGGTCATGACCATCCTCAAGGACCGCGGGTTGGTTGAGGGACATCCCGGTAAAGGTGTCTACGTAGCCGAGGGATGAGCTCAGGCCGGCCGGGGTCAGGGCAGCAGGACGACGTGCAGACGGCGCGGGCCGTGCACCCCCTCCACCCGGATCAACTCGATGTCGCTGGTGGCCGACGGGCCACTGATCCAGGTCAGCGGGCGGTGCGGCGTCAGTCGGGCCAGGGCCTCGGGCACGGTGGCCACCACCTGGTCGGCGCGGAGGACGCACACGTGCCGGTCCGGTAGGAGGCTGAGCACCCGGCGGCCCTGGTCGGGCGAGCCGTCGAGGACGATCGTTCCGGTCTGGGCGATGGCGACGGCGGCGGCGGTGACGACGGCGTCCGCGGCGCCGATCCGCGCGTGGCCGAGGCCGTCGTCGGTCAGCGCGGTCACCGTCGGCGGCAGCCAGGCGGGCGGCAGGCCCGGCGGTACGACGACGGTGCCCCCCACCGGCAGGAGGTCGGCGATCGTGTCGGCGACGGCGGCCTCGGCGACCCGGTGCACGTGCGCCCGGTAGTCGGTCAGCCGCTGCGCCAACTGGTCGAGGTCGACGGCGTCGGCCTGCCGGTAGTCGCGGGGCGCCGGCGCCGGCGCGGGGCTGCCGGTGGCGAGCGCGGCCCGCAGCCGGCCGAGGACGAGGTCCCGGGAGGTCACCGCCCGGCCCACCATTCGCGGAACGTCTGGGCCGGCGGGTCCGGCAGGTCCCGGCTGGCGGTCCAGCCGTTCAGCGGTGGGGGCAGCCCTCGGCCACGCCGACCGGCGAGCCGGCTCAGCCGCGCGGCGCGCTGCCCGGCCGCGTACAGCCGGGGTCGGTCCATCGTGTACGCGGCGGCGGCCATCGCGATCGACTCGGCGGTGGGCCGCGGTCGCGACTCGACGGCCTCGGCACGCAGGTGCACCAGCAGCTCCGGGATGTTGATTTTGACGGGGCAGGCGTCGTAGCAGGCGCCGCAGAGCGTCGACGCGTACGGCAGGGAGGCGTTGTCCTCGATGCCGGTGAGCTGGGGCGACAGCACCGCCCCGATGGGCCCCGGGTACACCGACCCGTAGGCGTGGCCGCCGGCACGCTCGTAGACCGGGCACACGTTGAGGCACGCCGAGCAGCGGATGCACCGCAGCGCCTGCCGGCCGACCTCGTCGGCGAGCACCGCGCTACGCCCGTTGTCGAGCAGGACCAGGTGGAACGCCTGCGGCCCGTCGCCCGGGGTCACGCCCGTCCACATCGAGGTGTACGGGTTCATCCGCTCCCCCGTCGACGCCCGCGGCAGCAGCTGGAGGAAGACCTCCAGGTCCCGCCAGGTCGGCACCACCTTCTCCACGCCCATGACGGTGATGAGGGTTTCCGGCAGGGTCAGGCACATCCGCCCGTTGCCCTCGGACTCGACCACGGCCAGGGTGCCCGTCTCGGCGACGGCGAAGTTCGCGCCGGACACCGCCACCGGCGTACTCAGGAACGTCTCGCGCAGGAACCGGCGCGCGGCGGCCGCGAGGGCCGCCGGGTCGTCGGTGAGCGCCGGGTCGACGCCGGGCATCTCCCGCAGGAAGATCTCCCGGATCTCGGCCCGGTTGCGGTGGATCGCGGGCACCAGGATGTGGCTCGGCCGGTCGTCGCCGAGCTGCACGATCAGCTCCGCCAGGTCCGTCTCGATTGGGGTGATCCCGGCCGCTTCGAGGGCCTCGTTGAGGCCGATCTCCTGGGTCGCCATGGACTTGACCTTGATGACCCGGTCCGCGCCGGCCGCGCGGACGAGGTCGGTGACGATCCGGTTGGCCTCGACCGCGTCCGCCGCCCAGTGCACCACGCCGCCGGCGTCGGCGACCTTCTCTTCGAGCTGTTCCAGCAGGTCGGGCAGGCGGTGCAGGGTGTCGGCCTTGATGGCCGCGCCCGCCGCGCGCAACTGCTCCCAGTCCGCCTGCTCGGCGATCACACCCGCGGACTTGGCCCGGATCGTCGACGTGGCGTGGCGGAGGTTGCGCCGCAGTTGCGGGTCGGCCAGGCTGCGCCGCGCGGCGCTCGGGAACGACTCGTCGCCGCGCAGGTGCCCCACGCCCGCCGGCGCGGTCACCGGTGGGGTGGTCGCCGGCATGCCGAGGAACGTCCGGCGGGTCACGACCGGACCGCCGATCGGGCGCTGACCGTGCCGCTCTGCTCGGTCGAGGCCAGGATCTCGGCGAGGTGCACGGTGCGCACCCCGGTCCGCAGTCGCGACAGGCCGCCGCCGATGTGCATGAGACACGAGACGTCCCCGGCGGCGCACACGTCGGCGCCGGTGGCGAGCACGTGGCGCATCTTGTCCGCCAGCATCGCCGTGGACGTCTCCGGGTTCTTCACCGCGAACGTGCCGCCGAACCCGCAGCACTGCTCCGCCGCCGGCAACTCGACCAGGTCGAGGCCGCGCACCGCGCGCAGCAACTGTCGCGGCCGGTCACCCACCCGCAGCATCCGCAGCGAGTGGCAGGTCGGATGGTAGGTGACCCGGTGCGGGTAGTACGCGCCCACGTCGGTCACCCCGAGCACGTCGACGAGCAGCTCCGACAGCTCGTACGTCCGCTCGGCCACCGACTCGGCCCGGCTGGCCAGCCGTACGTCGCCGGCCCGCCGGGCCACCATCGCGTGCTGGTGGCGCACCGACCCGACGCAGGAGCCCGACGGCGCGACGATCACGTCGTACGGGTCGAAGACCCGCACGTGCCGGCGTACCAGGGGAACGGCCTCGCGCTGGTAGCCGGTGTTGACGTGCATCTGCCCGCAGCAGGTCTGCTCCGGCGGGAAGACCACGTCGTGGCCGAGCCGCTCCAGCAGCCGCACCGTCGCGGTGGCCGCCTGCGGGAACATGGTGTCGGCCAGGCAGGTCACGAACAGCGCGATCCGCACCGCACACCCCCGCCCGTCGTCACGGCCGGACCCGCAGATGGGTGAGGCCACCGTCGACGTCCAACACCGTACCCGTGGTCGACGCCGAGAGCGGCGACGCGAGGTAGACGATCGCGTTCGCGACCTCCTGCGGCGTGACCAGTCGTCCGATGGGCTGGCGGGCCTGCAACGCCAGGCGCTCGGCGGCCGGGTCGTCCGCCTGCGCCAGCAGCCGTCCCACCCAGGGCGTGTCGGCCGTGCCGGGGCAGACGCAGTTGAACCGGATGCCCTCGCGGACGTGGTCGGTGGCCATGGCGAGGGTCAGCGACAGCACGGCGCCCTTGCTGGCCGAGTAGAGCGCCCGGCCGGGCAGTCCGTTGAGCGCGGCGATGGACGAGAGGTTGACGACCGACGCGTGCTCCGAGCGGCGCAGCCAGGGCAGGGCCGCGCTGACGACGCGCGCCATGCCGACCACGTTGACGTCGAGCACGCGGTGCCACTCGTCGTCGGTCTGGTCGGCGACGGTCCCGGTCGCGCCGATCCCGGCGTTGTTGACCACCACGTCGATGCCGCCGAGCGCGTCGGCGGCCGCGGCGACAGCCTGTTGCACCGACGGGCGGCTCGACACGTCGGCGGCGATGCCGGCGATGCCCTCCGGCAGGCCGCTCGGGTCGAGGTCGAGGACGGCCACCCGGGCCCCCCGCTCGCGCAACTCCACGGCGGTGGCGCGGCCGATGCCGGAGGCGCCTCCCGTGACCAGCGCGGCCAGCCCGGCGAACTCCGCGCTCATGCCGCCACCAACGTCTGGCGTGCCCGCCCCAGGCCGGCGACCTCCAGCTCCACCACGTCGCCGGCGCGCAGGTACGGGTGGTCCGGAAGGCCCAGCGCCACCCCGGCGGGCGTGCCCGTGTTGATGACGTCGCCGGGGTACAGGACCATGAACTGGCTGAGGTACCAGACGACGTGCGCGACCGGGAAGATCATGTCCTTGGTGGACCCGTCCTGGCGGAGAACCCCGTTGACCCACAACCGCAGCGCCAGCGACTGCGGGTCGTCGACCTCGTCGGCCGGCACGAGGCTCGGCCCCAGCGGGTTGAAGGTCTCGCAGCTCTTGCCCTTGTCCCACTGGCCCCCGCGCTCCAACTGGAACGCCCGCTCGGAGACGTCGTGCGACACCGCGTACCCCGCGATGTGCCGCATGGCCTCCTGCGGGGAGTCGGCGTAGCGGATGGTCGTGCCGACGACGACCGCGAGTTCGACCTCCCAGTCGGTCTTCGTCGAGCCGCGCGGAACGAGAACGTCGTCGTACGGCCCGACGATCGTCATCGGGTCCTTCATGAAGACCACCGGCTCGGCCGGCAGCGCCGCACCCGTCTCCGCCGCGTGATCGCGGTAGTTGAGTCCGATGCAGACGATCTTGTGAGGTCGGGCGATGGGAGCACCCACCCGCAGGCTGTCCGCGTCGGGCAACTCGGCCAGCTCGCCACTGTCGAGGGCGACCCGCGTCCGCGCGATCCCGTCCGACGCCCAGAACGCCCCGTCCAGGTCTGCGGTGAGCGGCCGCAGGTCGAAGGTCGTACCGTCGCGCTGGACGACCGGGATCTCCTGGCCGCTCGGGCCGAGGCGCTGGAAGTTCATCTCACTCTCCTCTGTGTCCGGGCTGACCGGCGGGTGGCGGACACCCCCGCATTCAACACCGACACGCCCCGCGACCGGCACAGCGGGAGCACCTCGGTCAGCTCGGTGGGACCTCGTCGCCGCCCCGTACGCCGAGGGCGCGCAGCGTCGCCGCGTCGGCGGGGAAGAACGACTCGACGGCAAGCCCGGCGACGGTGACGTCGAGCGGGGTGCCGAACACGGTGGTGGTGCTGAGGAAGGACAGTTCCCGGCCGTGGTGGCGGTACCGGAGCCCGACGGCGACCCGCGAGACCGGGTCGTCCAAAGCCTGCGAATGGCCGTTGCCGCCGGGATAGCCGCGCAGCTCCTCGTACAGGTCGTGCAGGGCCGCGTCGCCGGTGGCGGCGACCGTCTGGCGCAGCCGGGTGAGCAGGTGCGTACGCCACTCGGGCAGGTTGCCGATCCGCGGGGCCATGCCGTCGGGGTGCAGGCTGAGCCGCAGGACGTTGACCGGAGGGACGAGCAGGTGCGGCGCCGCGCCGTCGGTGAACAACGCCACGGCGGGGTTGGCCTCGACGAGTTGCCAGTGCCGGTCGATGAGCGCCGCCGGGTACGGGCCGTGGCCGTCGAGGATCCGCCGTACGGCGGCACGCACCGGCGCCAGCTCCGGGTCGTCCAGCTCGTGGCGGGGATAGGCGGGCGCGTACCCGCCGGCGAGCAGGATGGTGTTGCGGTCCGCCAGCGGTACGTCGAGCTGCTCGGCGAGCCGCAGGATCAGCTCGGGGCTCGGCCGGGACCGCCCGGTCTCCACGAAGCTCAGATGTCGAGCGGAGATCCCCGTCTCGATCGACAGGTCGAGTTGGCTCATCCGGCGGCTCTGGCGCCAGTCGCGCAGCAGCTCGCCGACCCGTCGTACCGGCCTGGTCGTCGTCGTCACGCGACCGACCCTAGTGATCGCGCCGGCGCACGGACCATTACCTCCGACGTAATCGACAGCGCCCCGGGCGGGCCGCAACCATCTCTCCCGAGAGCGGCGCCCACCGCCGCTCGTCACCCGACGATGAGGAGAGAGCCATGGCTACGAGCTTCGACGCGCTGGCCGAGCGGTACATCGCGATCTGGAACGAGACCGACCCGGCCCGTCGCCGCACCCAGATCGCCGACGTGTGGGCCCCCGACGCCCGCTACGTCGACCCGCTCACCGTCGCCGAGGGCCGGGAGGCGATCGACGCGACGATCGCGGCCGTGCAGGGCCAGTTTCCCGGCATGACGTTCCGGCTGGCCGGCCCGGTCGACGGCCACCACGACCAGGTCCGGTTCACCTGGGAGCTGGGGCCCGACGGGGTCGAGGCGCCGGTCGTGGGCTTCGACGTCGCCGTGCTGGACGGCAACGGGCAGCTCAGCCAGGTGCTCGGCTTCCTGGACCGGGTCCCGGTGGCCTGATCACTCCCTCCCCGGGTGCTGGGCGTCAGCGCGGCGGGGTGTCCCGACGCGACGGGAACGGGGTGCCGGGCTGCCCCAGGGTGGAGCGCGCACGCAGCCCGACCGGGTCCGGAGCGGCCACCGGCGCAGCCGGGGCCGACTCCGGTCCCCGGCGCGCGTCGAGGTACGCGGCGGCGGCCCGATCGTCGTCGGTGGGCGCGGCGAGCAGGGCGTAGAGCAGCCCGACCACCCCGAAGATCACCGCCACGATGATCGGCACCAGCAACGCGCTCACCCTGGTGCCGGTCACCCCATCCGCACGTTCGTGCAGGTGCACCGAGAGCGCGCTCATGCCGGTGAAGTGCATGCCGTTCACGGCGACGCCCATGACCAGCGCGGACGCGAAGATCGCCAGTGGGCGACGGACGGTCATCGCGAGCCACAGCGCGACGGTGGCGGCGACGACCGCGACGACCACCGAGAGGATGACGCGGGTGCTGTCGTAGCCGAGGCTGCCGTTGAGGCGCATCGCCGCCATGCCGGTGTAGTGCATGGCGGCGACGCCGACGCCGGTGAAGACGCCACCGGCGACGAGGCGTACCGGATTCAGCCGGCCGGTGCCGACGATGGCCAGGCCGATACCGACCGCGACCACCGCGATGGCGGTGCTGGCGGCGGTGAGGGGCACGTCGTACCGGATGCGGGTGCCGCCGACGGCGAAGCCGAGCATGGCCATGAAGTGCATCGCCCAGATGGCGGTGCCGCCGAGCGCCCAGGCGGCCAGCAGGCCCCACCAGGCGCGCTGACCGGCGGTACGGGCGGTACGGATGCGACCGGCGCAGACGAGCCCGAGGATCGAGCCGAGCACGGACAGCGCGTAGCTCAGCGCGGGTGTGATCCACCCGTACTCAAAGTGATTGATGTCCGCCACGGCGGTCCTCTCCCCCATTCGTTACCGGCGCGTAAGTACGGCGCTCGGGCAATGATCAGGGGTGCCCCGACCAGGCGCAACAGCGCCCCCCGGGCTGTTCGGGGGGTGCCGTCGCGGTGACCGTCCGATGCGTCGGTTCGCGGGCGACGCTGACCGAAAATGATGATCAGGCGGAGGTGTGGTACGCCAGCACGCCCCGGTTGATGGCCGCTATCGCCTGTCGGGCGGTGGAGCGCAGCTCCGGCGAGGCGCCGCCGGAGTCGGCAAGTTGACCGAGCAGGTCGACCACCTGCCGGGCCCACCGGACGAAGTCACCGGCGGGCATCTCCCCGTCAATCTCGTGCCCGCTGCCGAGCACCTTGGCCAGCGCCTCGCCCCGCGCCCACCGGTAGACCGGCCAGGCGAAGCCGAGGTCCGGCTCCCGGGTCGCGGCCAGACCGCGCGCCGCCTCGTCGGCTTCGATCTCACCCCACAGCTTCAGCGTCTCGTCGACGGCGTCGGCCACCGGGCCGCGCGGCAGCGACGCCCGCTCGTCGACGTCGCGACGCGCCTCGAAGACCACCACGGACACCGCGGCGGCCAGCTCGGCCGGGGAGAGCCCGTCCCACACCCGTCGGCGCAGACACTCGGCGACCAGCAGATCCGCTTCCGTCCAGATCCGGCCGAGCATCCGACCGGCGTCGGTGACCACGCCGTCGCGGGCGAGGTAACCACGGTCGGTCAGCAGCGCGACGATCCGGTCGAAGGTCCGCGCGAGGGACCCGGTGCGCCCGGACACCCGCTCGCGCAGCTCCTCGGTGTCCCGCTCCAGCCGACGGCGCCGCTCCGCCCAGCGGGCGTGCTCCTCGCGCTCCGGGCAGGCGTGGCAGGGATGGTTACGCAGCTCGGTGCGGAGTTGGGTGAGCCGGTGGTCCTCGCCGGGCGCCTGCCGGGAGCGGCCACCGCGGCGACCGCCGTGCCGGTCCAGGCCGGTGCCGCTGACCTCGGCGGCCAGGTCCCGCCGGGCACCCGGCGAGCGGTGGTTGAAGTGTTTGGGCACCCGGATGCGGGCCAGCACCTCGGCCGGGGTGGTGAAGTCGCCGGGGCTGACCCGCCCCGCCCAGCGGTCCTGGGTGAGCACCAGCGGACGAGGTTCGCCGAAACCACCGGTGGCCGGGTCGAGCACGACGGCCAGGCCGGCCCGCCGGCCCGACGGCACGCGGATCACGTCGCCGACCCGCAGGCGCTCCAGCGACGCCACGGCGGCGGCCTTGCGCTGGGTCTGCCCCTGCCGGGCGATGGCCTTCTCCCGGTCGGCGATCGCCACCCGCAGCGCGAAGTACTCGTCGAAGTCGCCGTGGTGGCAGGCGGCCTCCGCGCCGTACGCCTCGATGGTCTCGGTGTTGCGCTGCACCTGCCGGGCCAGGCCGACCACCGACCGGTCGGCCTGGAACTGGGCGAACGAGGACTCCAGCAGCGCCCGGGCGGGCTCCGCGCCGACCGTGCCGACCAGGTTCACCGCCATGTTGTACGAGGGCCGGAAGCTGGAGCGCAACGGATAGGTGCGGGTGGAGGCGAGCCCGGCCACGTGCCGTGGGTCGGTCTCCGGGGACCACACCACGACGGCGTGCCCCTCGACGTCGATGCCACGCCGACCGGCACGGCCGGTGAGCTGGGTGTACTCCCCCGGGGTCAGGTCGACGTGCGCCTCGCCGTTGTACTTGACCAGCCGTTCCAGGACCACGCAGCGGGCCGGCATGTTGATGCCCAACGCCAGGGTCTCGGTGGCGAAGACCGCCTTGACCAGACCCCGGACGAACAGCTCCTCGACGATCTCCTTGAACACCGGCAGCATGCCGGCGTGGTGGGCCGCGAGGCCACGCTCCAACCCGTCGAGCCACTCCCAGTAGCCCAGCACCGTCAGGTCCTCGCCGGGGATGGCGGTGACCCGGGACTCGACCACCCGGCGGATCTCGGCCCGCTCCTCGGGCGAGGTGAGCCGCAGCCCGGCGGCCAGGCACTGCTGCACGGCGGCGGCGCAGCCGGCCCGGCTGAAGATGAACAGGATCGCCGGCAGCAGCCCTTCGCGGTCCAGCCGGTCGACGATGTCCGGGCGCATCGGCCCACGCCAGCGGGGGCCGCGCCGGCCGGCGCCCGGCCCGGCGCTGCGCCCCTCCCCCAGCTCCAGGCGGCGCACGGTGTCGCGGGTGTAGCGCAGCAGCTCCGGGTGCACGTCGTGCTTGCGGGCGGCGTCGGCGTCGTGGAACAGGTCGAACATCCGCTTGCCGACCAGCATGTGCTGCCACAGCGGCACCGGCCGGTGCTCGCTGACCACCACGGCGGTCTCGCCGCGCACGGTGACCAGCCAGTCGGCGAACTCCTCGGCGTTGGACACGGTCGCCGACAGCGAGACCAGGGTGACCGAGGCGGGCAGGTGGATGATCACCTCTTCCCACACGCCGCCGCGGAACCGGTCGGCGAGGTAGTGCACCTCGTCCATCACCACGTACGCCAGCCCCTGCAGGGTGCTGGACCCCGCGTAGAGCATGTTGCGCAGCACCTCGGTGGTCATCACCACCACAGGCGCGTCGCCGTTGATCGCGTTGTCGCCGGTGAGCAGGCCGACCTGCTCGGCGCCGTACCGGGCGACCAGATCGTGGTACTTCTGGTTGGACAGCGCCTTGATCGGCGTGGTGTAGAAGCACTTGCGCCGGGTCGGTGGCGTCGCGGCGTCGTCGGCCGCCGCCGGGTCGTCGGGCCGCCCGCGCAGCGCCAGGTGTACGGCGAACTCGCCGACCACGGTCTTACCCGCGCCGGTGGGGGCACAGACCAGCACGCCGCTGCCCCGCTCCAACGACTGACACGCCTCGCGCTGGAAGTCGTCGAGATCGAACCCCAGGTCCAGGGCGAACTCGTCCAGTGCCGGGAACTGCGCGGTCTGCGCGGCCCGGCGGCGCGCCGCTGCGTACCGCTCGGCGGGGCTCGACATGGCACCAAGATTAGTGCGTGCCGGGACAGTGCACCCCACAAGGCCGTCCCGAGAGGCCGTCGGCGGGGGTCGGTAGGGTGCACGGCGTGCCGGACCATGCCGAACCGCCCCAGACCAGTCCGCCGGGCAGCGTCGCGGACGCCAGCGCCCCGCGGGCGTCCCGACGGCCCGTCAAGGCGGTGCTCTTCGACTTCCACGGCACCCTGGCCCAGGTGGAGGAGCCCCGACAGTGGGTCATCGAAGCCGCCGCCGCGTGCGGGGTCACCCTGGACCGGGTTCGCGCCACCTCGCTGGCCGACCGGCTGCTCACCGCCGGCCGCGCGGGCGGTCCCCTGCCGGCCCGGGTGCCGCCCCGGCTGGCCGAGCTGTGGGCCGACCGGGACCTCTACGCGCACGCGCACCGGGGTGCGTACACGGGGCTTGCCGAAACCGTGGACGCGGGCATCGAGGGTTTCGCCGACGCGCTCTACGAGCGGCTGCTCGTCGCCGAGGGCTGGCTGCCGTACCCGGACACCGCTCCCACGCTGGCCGCGCTGCGCGACGCCGGTGTGCGGGTGGCGGTGGTCAGCAACATCGGCTTCGACCTGCGGCCGCACTTCGACGCCTGGGGGTTGACCGACCTCGTCGACGCGTTCGTGCTGTCGTACGAGGTGGGGCGCTGCAAGCCCGACCCGGCGATCTTCTGGCGGGCGTGCGGGATGCTCGGCGTCGACCCCGAGCAGACGCTGATGGTCGGCGACAGTCCGGCGGACGCGGGCGCCGTCGCCGCCGGCTGCGCGGTGCTGGTGCTCCCGGCCGCCGACCCGGGCCGGGAGAACGGCCTCGGCGCGGTCCTGGACCTGGCCCTGCCGACCTGAGCCGCGCCCGCGGAAACCGTCAGGCCGGGATGTGGATGACCGGCAGCTCGCCGTCGCCGTACCGGTCCTCCCCGGTCAGGATCGAGGCGTCATGGTCGAGTACGGCCAGCACCGTGGTGGCGAGATCGGCCCGACCCGTCACCGTCCGCCAGTAGCTGAGCTCGTGCCAGGAGCGCCCCTCGGTGGAGAGCACCGCACAGGCGTCCAGGGTCAGCAGCCGGTGCAGGGTCGCCCGTTCCTTCGGGTCGCTGACGATCGCCAGGGCCTCCGCCGCGGTAACGGCGGTGACACCGAACCTGTTGCGGTCCTGGATGACCTCGTGCAGCGGCTCTCCGACATGCACCGACCCCGCCAGATAAGCCAGCAGCGCCGACCGATCCAGCACGAGCCGAACCGGCCGGTCGTCCGCGGCGCTCACGCGGCCGGCTGGTCGGTGGTGTCCAGCAGGTGTTGGCGTGCCCGCTCACGCAGCGCATTGCGGCGCTCCGGCGACCAGTCGGCCTCAACGGCGGCACGACGGGCGCGCGCCTCGGCCACACCCTGCTCGGTGATCTGGATGCCCTGGTGGGCCAGCTCCGCGTCCAGGGCGTCCAGACGCATCCGGTCCCGGACGGCCTGGGTGATGTACGCGCTGGCGTTGGACTCGTGCTCCAGGCGCTCCGCCACGTCGGGTGGGACGGAGATGGACAGCTTCCGCATCGCGCTGGTCATACCCGAGACCGTACGCCGGTAGCACCGCGTCGGCGAACACCTACGGCCGTGTCCCGCGCTCGGGTGCGTGCGGGGTCGAAGGGCCACGCCGGGGCGGCCGGCCCCGAACGGCGGAAGCTCGCCGTCGTTCGGGGCCGGCCGCTCAGGCGACCGCCTCCCGCAGGGGCCGCCAGGCGATGGCGGCGATCGCCGCCATCGCGACGGCGGCGGCCCCGAACGGGGTGGTGTTTTCCCACGCGCTGGCGAACATGCCGCCCAGGGGCGCGCCCCGCGCCCCGCCGCCGAG